>NZ_VOYR01000001.1:0-524536 GCF_013420185.1 Acinetobacter sp. YH01025
GTACAGACAAAGATGGTCTGCAAGATCGTCTGGATGCCTTGACGGATCTTGAAGTTCCAGCGGTGAATGACCAAGACGGCAATGGTATTGACGATGCAACGGACAGCTTAATCGCGGATGCAGAAGCTGCAGTAGCAGCAGCGGAAGCGGCTTATGCCGAGGCCGAGCAAGCGATTGCTGATGCGGATACAGATGGCAATGGTCTCATCACACCAGCAGAGCAGGCAGTTGCCCAGGCTGCGATTGATGAGGCTGCCGAACTAAAAGCCATCGCACAAAATGCAGTAAATGCCTTACCGACAGAAGTACAAGTTGAGAAAGACGGGTTACAAGATCGACTAGATGACTTGATCCCATTAACTGCACCAGTAGTCCAGATTGCTCTAGATGACAATGTAAATCTAGATATGGGGAATGAAATCACAACAACCGAGCCAGCTGTTGTTGATGAGAATGTTCAAGTGATTAATTTGCTTGAATCAACTGGCGGTGCGGATGCAGGAACAGAAGTGGTACTTTCTGGCTCTATAAATAGCCTTGCAATTTCAATTTCACAAACATCATTACTTGCAGTAGCTGATGCGTATCGTGTTGATGTTTTAGATGAAAATGGCAATATTGTGTATTCAGCAGTCACCCAAGACTCTGAATTAGTTGGTGATGTAGCTGGGCTGGGGATATTAGGGATTACAGGAGATAATACCTTAACTGCAACAGTATCTGATTTGCCAGCAGGTACTTATCGTGTTGTAGTCAGTAATGATGCGGGTGCCTTAACTAATCTACTTGATACTGATGGTGGTGGTATTTCACTTCAAGAACTCGGTGATGCAGGCGTGTTATTAGGTGCCGATAATCAACAAGTTGTTCTTGATGCTGTAAATAATGCTTTAGGTGGTGGTGCTATTGCAGCATTAGTCACAGAGGTTATCTTACCGCCTGTACTTACATTAGTGAATGGCCTACCTGTAGATGAACTTGTTGGCGCATTAAACGACAGTTTATTAAGTAATGCTGATGCAATTTCTTTACTTGGCTTCAGTGTAACCGGTTTGTTAGATACGATTGTTGATGCAGCAGCAACCGCACTACTTTCAAATACCCTGACTTTATTGCAGGAAACTAGCATTACTACCCAAGTGACTTCAACGATATTTGAAAATTACTCTGTCGATAATAATGTTTTAACCAATGATGAAAATCCTGAGCTAGCAACAGTTACTCATATTCAATTTGGAGACGGTGCAGCGCAAGAGGTGACTACGGGCGGTGTAAGCATTAACGGAGAGTATGGTGTTTTAACAATTTTCGCTGATGGTTCATATGAATATATTGGAAATGGTGATTTTGAATCTATCGGAAAATCAGAAGTATTTACTTATACAATATTAGGTGCGGATGGAGTAACGACTGATAGCGCAACTTTAACTATTAATATTTTGGATGATTATGCACCGGATGTTCCTGTGATTAATCCTGTAAGTGCTACAGGAGATATTACAGGTACGGCAGAAGCGGGCTCAACAGTGGTTGTAACTGATGACAACAACAATGAAATTGGCAGAACAGTCGTAAGAGCTGATGGTTTGTGGTCAATTACAAATCCAGGCTTAACAGACGGGGCAGTACTTAATGTTATAGCAATTGATGCTGCTGGTAACCCTTCTCAAGCCGCAAGTACAAGCGTTGATGCCCAAGCACCAATAACAACTCTTGTGACAAATACAACGGGTGATAGTACGCCAACTTTACAAGGTACAATTGATGATCCGACAGCAACAGTTGTTGTGACTGTGGATAGTATTAATTATACCGCAGTGAATAATGGTGATGGTACATGGACACTTGCCGATGGCCAGCTTCCAGAGTTAGCTGATGGTAGTTATAACGTTACTGTGCAAGCTATTGATGCAGCAGGCAATGAAAGCACAATTACAGACAGTTTAGTTGTTGAGGCAGTTCTATTTGCCAATGACGATTTAAATAATGTGAATGTACTTGACACGGTTATCGAAAATAATCTGACCGACAGTGGTTTTATTTTTGGACTAGCTGGTGCAAATGTATTATCAGAATTAGCAGAGATTGACTTAAGTGCAGGTGGCTTTAATTTTACTGTTGCTCCTGATACCACTCAAGATGTTTTGATAGATGTAAATGGTACAACAGGTATAGATCTTAGCGCATTAGTTAACTCAATAGGGGCATTACTTGGTCAAACTCTTTCTGCTGATTTGATGTTGGTGAATCTTGATACAGGTGAGATTGTTACAACAGTTGAAAATGCTCTTCAGTTAACACCAGCATTATTGACCACGGTAATGACAGCAGAAAATATTGAATTTACTGATATACCAGAAGGCAATTATACGATTGCTTTCTCGAGTCCGTCAGGAGATGGAGCTCTAAGTCAATTATTAAGAGCAATTGCTGATGTAGGGCTTCTTAGTGGTGTGAATATTAGTATAGAAACATCAACTCAGTACTCAACAGCAGATGCAACAGGTAATATTTTAGGGAATGGTGTAGATACAGATGTAGCAGATATTGGTGAAGGTCTGACAGTGACACAAGTCATTTCTGCTGAAACTACACATGCTGTGAATACACCAATTGCTACAGATAATACAGAAACCGCGATATCTGGTAATTACGGTATTTTGTATATGCAAGCTGATGGTTCTTATCGCTATGTAAGTAATGGGAATATTAATGATGTGGGTAAAGTTGATACATTCACTTATACAGTAGCTGATGCAGCTGGTAATACTTCACAAGCTTATCTCAATATCCGTACTGATGCTGAAGGATCAACTATTGATTGGGATGAAAATGATCTTCAAGCTGATGGTGTGATTACTGTAGATGCAGTTGATGACGATGCAACGGTTAAGATCGCGCAAACAAATAGTGTCAGTGAGTTATTACCAAAAGTACAAGTTGTCGATGCTCAGGCTACAGGAACTAATGGACCGATTACAGGGTCAGTGGTTACTAATACAACTTGGACAAATACTTATACACTTTCAGAAAGCTTTAACATTACAGAAAATACTGTAGCTAATGGAACATTAACTATTACGGCTGAATTACTAGGTACAGCATTGAATACTTCTGTAACTGAGGATTGGGGCGAGGTTACTGCGACCTACACAATTATCGGTCAAAGTGGTGAAGTGACAACCGGTATATTAACTTTAACTGACAGTACCCAAGTAGTGGATGGCTATTATACGGTAAGTATTCCACTTAACGATTTAATTGCGGGCGAATATATCCTTAATGTTAATGTGGAAAATATAACCACTAATACAGGCGCGTTCGGGGCAACGCCTGCAAATAATGGTGAGTTTACAGTTGATACGACACTTTCAGTGATTGAAACTTCATTAAATGACTTTACAACTATAGAGGGTATATATAGTGAAGAGGGTAATTTACTGGAAGAAGATATTGTTTCTAATGTAGCGACTTTCACCATTCAACAAGGAGCAGAGACATATCGCTTTGAAAATGGACATATCTATCAGAATGATGTTTTGCTGCAGAATCAGGATTCTGTAAATATTACTGGTACTTATGGAATATTAAATGTTGATGCAAGTGGTAAATACACTTACACAACGCAAGATGGTAGCGGTATTGGTCAAAAAGAGAGCTTTACTTATACTGTAAATGATGTGGGTGGTTTATCTGATACTGCGAACCTGAATATTGGAATAGGCGCTTCAATTACAGGCAGCCGTTATGATGATAGTTATTCAAGCTATGGAGGCGTAGCAGATACTGTTATTTATAATGTACTTGAAGGTGCAGAAACAGATGCAACCGGCGGAAATGGAACAGATACCTGGACCGACTTTAATGCTACTGAAGGGGATAGTATTGATATCTCAGCACTACTTGGTGAACAAAGTGTTACAAGCGAAACTTTAGGAAATTTTGTGACCCTAGAGCAACGTGGAGAGCATACCGTCGTTACGATTGATCGGGATGGTTCTGCGACAGATACTACATATGCAAAAACGGATTTGATTATACTTGAAAATACGACGGCATCTAATTTGGTGTTGGATGATTTAATTAAGTACAACCAAATTTAAATTATGAATCAGGAGGATTTTTGAATCCTCCTTTAGATTGCAAAAAAATCCCGCTCAAGAGCGGGATTTTTTAAATCTTTCGCTTACCAGCTCAACGCACCGCCCGTCTGATAATCCGTTACACGCGTCTCGAAGAAATTCTTCTCTTTACGCAGGTCCATCATCTCAGACATCCAGGCAAACGGGTTGGTCACACCGCTAAACTGCTCAGGTAAGCCCAACTGGCTTAAACGGCGGTTACAGATGAACTTCAGATATTCTTCCATCATGCCAGCATTCATACCCAATACGCCACGTGGCATGGTGTCACGCGCATATTCAATCTCAAGCATGGTGCCTTCAAGAATCATTTGAATCACTTCTTGCTGGAACTCAGCGGTCCACAAGTGCGGGTTCTCGATCTTGATCTGGTTGATCATGTCGATACCGAAGTTCAAGTGCATTGATTCATCACGCAGGATGTACTGGAACTGTTCCGCCACACCATTCATCTTGTTACGACGGCCCATTGACAGGATTTGCGTGAAACCGCAGTAGAAGAAGATGCCTTCAAGTACGCAGTAGAATGCAATCAGGTTACGCAGCAAAATCTGGTCGTTTTCAGGGGTACCGGTTTTGAAAGTCGGGTCGCTTAAAGATTGGGTGTATTTCAGGCCCCAAGCTGCTTTACGTGCGACTGATGGTACTTCACGGTACATGTTGAAGACTTCGCCTTCATCCATGCCTAAAGATTCGATACAGTACTGATAAGCATGCGTGTGAATCGCTTCTTCAAACGATTGACGCAAGATGTACTGACGGCATTCCGGGTTAGTGATGTGACGGTAGATCGCCAGAACCAGGTTATTGGCCACCAGTGAGTCAGCAGTCGAGAAGAAGCCCAGTGAGCGCATCACGATGGTACGTTCATCTTCAGTCAAGCCATTTTCAGACTTCCACAACGCGATGTCGTGGTTCATGTTAATTTCTTGTGGCATCCAGTGGTTGGCACAACCATCCAGATATTTTTGCCAAGCCCATTCGTATTTGAACGGCACCAGCTGGTTTAAGTCAGCGCGGCAGTTGATCATACGTTTGTCATCAACCTGTACGCGTCCTGCACCCATTTCCAGCTCTTCCAGGCCAGGCGCCACGTCAAGCTGTTCTAGGGAAGCAGATGCTCTTGCCAGCGAATCGGTTGAATTTGCTGATCCGCTTCGAGGGGTTGCAGCGGGTTGTGCAGCTGCCACATGCGTCTGTGGTTGCTCTGCAGCAGGTACCACTTGCGGATTAGTCGCTTTTTGCGGTTCGACGGGCGTAGGCTGGTGTTCAGGAGCAGCCGGTTTTTGCGAATCATCTTCGAAATCGTCCCAACTTAGGATAGACATATCAATTCTCTCTTCGTTGCTTTATATCTTTTATTGGACATCTCACGACGAAGGGGAGATGTCTTACTATACGCTTAATTTGTGAAAGCAAAATTAAGTTTTGCCGATGCTTGTTCTAAAAATGTACGTAGAACACGATCCTCAAGACTTATTTTGTTTTCGCTTCTGTTTGCGAATGGCCAAAAAGGCATAGACCATCGGCGTGTAAAAGAAAATAAAGGAAAAGACCAGAACCGCGAGTCCTAACATATAGTTATGAGTCATATGAGGCATGGTCTTTTCCTGTGTTATTTTCAAATACTTTGCAATCCTCCCCAAACCCCTCCTTTAATAAAGAAAGGCCTTCCCGCATATCGAATCTGATTTTGGGAAGTCCCCCTTTGGAAAAGGGGGATTTAGGGGGATTTTTATCAAGCGAGGCTTACTGGCAAGCTTCACAATCAGGATTATCAATTGAACATGCTTGTGGCACTGGTGCTGCTTGAGTGAAACCTTCTTCCTCTACAGGCGCTTCAGGTTTTTTCTCTTCAACCACTGGCGCTGCAACTACAGGAGCCGCAACGGTTGCAGGTTTAACTGCATTCAATGCACCAGTATTAATGGTTGATTTCTCAGCCGATGTTGCACCTAAAGCACGTAGGTAGTAAGTGGTTTTCAGACCACGTAACCAAGCCATCTTATAAGTGATGTCCAGTTTCTTACCATTTGCACCAGAGATATAAAGGTTCAGTGACTGTGCCTGATCAATCCATTTCTGACGACGTGACGCAGCATCTACAATCCAGCGTGGCTCAACTTCAAACGCAGTCGCAAAGATCGCTTTTAATTCTTCAGGAATACGAGAAATCTTCTGAACAGAACCTTCGAAATGTTTCAGGTCGTTGACCATTACCGCATCCCATAGGCCGCGTTCTTTCAATGCACGTACCAGGTAAGGGTTGATCACAGTGAACTCACCAGACAGGTTCGATTTCACATACAGGTTCTGGAAGGTTGGCTCAATCGATTGAGACACGCCACAGATGTTAGAAATAGTTGCTGTTGGTGCAATGGCCATCACGTTCGAGTTACGCATACCGTCTTTTTGAACTTTGGCACGTAAAGTGTCCCAGTCCAGACGTTGGGTACGATCAACTTCAAACATGCGCTCAGGACGGGTTTTCGCTACCAGCTCTAAAGAGTCGATTGGTAAAATACCCTGATCCCATAATGAACCTTTGAAGGTTTCATAGGTACCACGTTCAACCGCCAGATCACTTGAGGTTTGAATTGCGTAGTAAGAAATCACTTCCATTGATTCATCAGCAAAATCAACTGCTGCATCAGAACCGTAGGCAATACCCATTTCGTACAGTGCATCCTGGAAGCCCATGATCCCCATACCTACCGGACGGTGACGCAGGTTCGAGTTTTTCGCCTGTGGTACCGCGTAGTAGTTGATGTCGATCACGTTGTCGAGCATACGTACCGCAGTTTTGATGGTACGTGCCAGTTTTTCATGATCCAGCTTGCCGCCTTGAACGTGCTGTACCAGGTTAATTGAACCCAGGTTACAGACCGCGATTTCATCTTTGCTGGTGTTCAGGGTAATTTCTGTACACAAGTTAGATGAGTGCACCACGCCTACGTGTTGTTGTGGTGAACGCAGGTTACATACGTCTTTGAATGTAATCCACGGATGGCCGGTTTCGAACAGCATCGACAGCATTTTGCGCCATAAGTCTTTGGCACGTACTTTCTTGTGCAGCAGGTTCTGTTCTTTCGCCACCGCTTCGTAATGCGTATAGCGCTCAGTGAAGGCCTGGCCAGTCAGATCATGCAGGTCTGGTGTTTCAGATGGCGTGAACAGGGTCCATTCTGCATCTTCAAACACACGTTGCATGAATAAGTCAGGAACCCAGTTGGCTGTGTTCATGTCATGGGTACGACGACGGTCATCACCGGTGTTCTTACGCAGTTCCAGGAATTCTTCGATGTCTAAGTGCCAGGTTTCAAGGTAGGCACACACCGCACCTTTACGCTTACCACCCTGGTTCACCGCAACCGCAGTATCGTTTGCGACTTTCAGGAACGGTACCACACCTTGTGATTTACCGTTGGTCCCTTTGATGTAAGAGTTCAGGGCACGAACTGGAGTCCAGTCATTACCTAAACCGCCTGCCCATTTAGACAGCATTGCGTTATCACGCATTGCGCCATAAATATCGTACAGGTCATCACCAATGGTGGTGAGGTAACAGCTAGATAACTGCGGACGTAGCGTACCTGAGTTAAACAGGGTAGGCGTAGAAGCCATGTAGTCGAAGCTCGACAACAAGTTATAGAACTCAATTGCACGTTCTTCTTTGTTGTCTTCGTTCAGCGCCAGACCCATAGAAACGCGCATGAAGAACAATTGTGGCAATTCGAAACGGATACCATCTTTATGGATGAAGTAACGGTCGAATAACGTCTGTAAACCAAGATACGTAAACTGGTTAGAACGTTCTGGCTGAATGGCAGCGGCCAGTTTTGCCAGATCAAAGTTCAGCAGGTCTTCTGACAGCAGCTCCAGCTCGATACCTTTTTTCAGGAAGGTTTCCAGAGCTTCGCCTTCAGGGGTTTCTACTGGTAGACCCAGGAACTCCAGGCCTGTTGCCACTAAGTCATTACACAGCAGGCGCGCAGTAACGTAAGTATAATTTGGTTCCTGTTCAATACGGGTACGCGTCGCCATCATCATGGTGGTTGAGATGTCTGACTCTTTTACGCCGTTGTACAGGTTTTTCACGGTTTCATCGACAATGGCCTGAACATCAATGCCTTCAAGACCTTCAGCTGCAGTGGTGACGGTTGCTGTCAATGCACTTAAATCCAGTGGCTTTAACTGGCCCTGGCTGTCAGTGATCTGTAAGGTCGGGTGATGGTTGGCACCCATCTGCTTACGTGCTTCAGAACGTTGTTCGCGATAGATGACATAAGCACGAGCAACTTTCTGTTCGCCTGTACGCATAAGCGCAAGCTCAACCTGGTCCTGAATTTCTTCAATGTGAATGGTGCCGCCTGATGGTAAACGACGCTTAAACGTGTTCAGAACCATTTCAGTCAGTTGTTCGATACGGTCATGAATACGGCTGGAATCGGCGCTTTGCTGACCTTCAACCGCCAGGAAAGCTTTACCAATCGCTACAGAGATTTTTTCTGCATCGAAAGGGGCCACTTCACCGGTGCGTTTAATCACCTGAAGTTGACCGGGTGTGGATGTGATTACGCTCATGTCAGCATAGCTCCATTGTCATCTATTGTTATGTTTATAGACCATTGAACCGGGCAAAAAATAGGCCACAGTGTTTGAGGAATAAACACAAGACTTAGTGGTTTAAAATTGAATTGAACACAAGATACGGGAAATTTTAGGGTAGATCAATATTGACTTTTCTTTAAAATTTTTGGCGTTTTTTGGATAAAATCTTTTGCAAAAAAATCCCCGATTTGTCCATTCGGCTATAAGCCTTATCGGACAAGGGCATAGCATAACAAAGCCGGTATAATCTGCTTATAGATAAACGTGTGGATAACTAAAAATCTCTTTGAACAGTCAGTCACATTCTGATCAATGGCCAAAAGCTGCAAAAAAATTGTACATTTTAAAAAGATTTATGTTGTTGAATTCATGGAATTCAGTTAAAAAGAGAAAAGTATAAGGAATTCAATAATTAATAAAAATATAACAAAAAGCTACTTTGATGTATCAGTTTAGTGAATAGCATCTTGTTTACAATGTAAACGTGTGTATATTGCAGAATATATTTCGACGTATCTACCGGATTTTAAAAGGATAGAATACGTTTAATCAAATAAAGGGGCAGTTCATGAGCCAAGAAGAAAAGTTACCAAAAATTTTAATTGTTGAAGATGATGAGCGTCTGGCACGTTTAACTCAGGAATACCTGATCCGTAACGGACTGGAAGTGGGCGTCGAGCCAGATGGGAACCGCGCCATCCGCCGTATTATCGCGGAGCAACCAGATTTAGTGGTGCTGGATGTGATGCTGCCGGGTGCAGACGGTTTAACCATTTGCCGTGAGGTTCGTCCACATTATCATCAACCGATTCTGATGCTCACTGCACGTACTGAAGATATGGATCAGGTTCTGGGTCTGGAAATGGGTGCAGATGACTATGTCGCCAAGCCGGTTCAGCCACGTGTTCTGCTGGCGCGTATTCGTGCCTTGCTGCGCCGTACTGACAAAGCCCCTGAAGATGAAGTGGCACAGCGTATCGAATTTGATGACCTGGTCATCGACAATGGTGGCCGCTCGGTAACCTTGAATGGTGAACTGGTTGATTTCACCAGTGCAGAATATGACCTGCTCTGGTTACTGGCTTCGAATGCTGGCCGTATCCTGTCGCGTGAAGATATTTTCGAGCGCCTGCGCGGGATTGAATATGACGGTCAGGACCGTTCAATTGACGTACGTATTTCGCGCATCCGTCCAAAAATTGGCGATGACCCGGAAAATCCAAAGCGTATTAAAACTGTACGCAGCAAAGGATACTTATTTGTCAAAGAAACGAATGGTATATAATCATCGCGCGTATCTGAGATAGGATGGTTTTTCGTGTTCAAACACAGCATATTCTTGCGGATTTATGCAGGATTGGTGATTCTGGTGGCATTGGTGGCCGTGTTAGGCTATCTGCTGGTTCAGATCATTAACTATCAGCGCGCGCAAGAATATCGTGAATCCCTGACCGATGGTATGGCCTATATCATTAGTGAAGGGGTGGCGCGACAACCCAATGAGCAGCAAAAGCAGGACTGGATTTCAGATGCCTCGGATTTGCTGGAACTGCCTATCTATTATATTGCTGCCGATAAGGTCGAGCTGTCACGGGCCGAACTGAAACGGATCAAAGAGCGCAAGGCTGCGGTACGTTACGATGCAGAAACGACCACAGCCTATATTATTATGGGCCTGAGAAATGACCCGGAACACTATCTGTATATCAAGGCCGATGAAATTACCGAACGGCAAATGAAGGCACTGCCGATCTTTATTCTGGATTATCTGGTCTATTTCCCGGGACAGGAAAAAGAATATCTGGCCCGTATCCAGGATCAGTTTTCTTATCCTATCGACATTCAGAACATTGCCGATTTACCGCTCGACTCCGAGCAGATTGGCCGTTTAAGGCTGGACCACAGCATTATCCTGTATCGGGATAATGCCAGCGTACGTGGCACCACCATCTCCATTATTTCGCCAATGCCGAATTCGCCGTCCGAGGTGCTGGTACTTGGTCCGGTTCCGCTGTTTAACTGGATGCCATTCCAGCTGGCGGCCGGGATTACCTTGCTGAGTCTGTTTATTCTGAGTCTGGGCATTTATGGCCTGATTCTGCCGATGCAGCGCAAAATCCGTGAAGTAAATTTCGCCCTGAACCGCATGAAAACCGGCGATTTAAACCTGCGTTTACCCATTGACGGTTCAGATGAAATGGCCAGTCTGGCCTCCAGCTATAACAGCATGTCCGATCATATCCAGCGTCTGATTGAAGCCCAGCGCGAGCTGATGCGCGCGGTATCGCATGAACTGCGTACCCCGGTAGCGCGGATTCGTTTTGGGATGGAAATGCTGGCCGAAGAAGATGATTACGAATACCGGATTCAGCAGCTGGACATGATTGATAAAGACATTGAAGCACTGAATACCCTGATTGACGAGATCATGACCTATGCCAAACTGGAGCAGGGCATGCCATCGTTGGAAATTGAAAAAGTGGTGCTGTTTGATGTGCTGGATCAGGTGGTCAATGAAACCGACGCACTGAAAACCGGTAAGGACATTCAGCTGCAAACCATGTCGACCAGTCTGGAAGTCGATGCCGAGCGCCGTTATTTACACCGCGTGGTGCAGAACTTGGTCGGGAATGCGGTGCGTTATTGTGACCACAAGGTACTGGTCAGCGGTGGCGTGACTGCACAAGGCGTGGCTTATGTCTGTGTGGAAGATGATGGGCCGGGCATTCCAGAAGAAGACCGGAGCCGCGTATTTGAAGCCTTTGCCCGTTTAGATGATAGCCGTACCCGTGCCTCTGGGGGGTATGGTCTGGGCCTGTCGATTGTCAGCCGGATTGCCTACTGGTTTGGCGGCAAGATTGAGGTGGATCAGAGCACCACTTTGGGCGGTGCACGTTTTATTATGTCCTGGCCGGCGCAGCGCTTTAGCAAGTCGCGTAAAAAGCAGGGCAATAAAGAAGGGCTGGAATCTTAAACGCTGCTTCAAAGATTCAGCTAAAGAACAGCAGCAAGGGGCGTTTGCTGTTCTTTGGTGGGAGAGTTGGGTCAGAGATTGTCAGCCATTGTCACCATCCAAAATGGTCCGCGTACTCTCTTTCTGTCCAGTCTTTGAATTGATCAATTGAGTTGCAAAAAAATAGCCAGTGATGTCACTGGTTATTTTTTTTGCATGGAGCAATTATTGAGTCTGTTCTTTGTACAAGCGGTCTGCTTCATCAAAACGCTCAGTAATGCTGCTGCTTGGCGCTTTGCCCAGCAAGCTCACCACAATAATGGCAATGAACGAGCAGACAAAGCCCGGAATAATTTCATAGATACCGGTATCGCCCCAGACATTTTTCCAGAGAATCACCATCACCGCACCCACAATCATGCCGGCCAGCGCACCATTTAAAGTCATGCGTTTCCAGAATAAAGACAAAATAATCAGTGGACCAAAAGCGGCACCAAAACCAGCCCAGGCATAAGCCACCAGGCCCAGCACTTTCGACTCAGGATTACCGGCCATCCATATTGCCAGCAGGGCAATCAGTAATACCATTAAACGGCCAACCCAGACCAGCTCTTTTTGTGAGGCAGATTTTCGCAGGAACGATTTATAAAAGTCTTCAGTCAGAGTACTTGAACACACCAGCAGCTGACAGCTTAGGGTACTCATCACCGCAGCCAGAATTGCCGCCAGTACAATACCAGCCACCCACGGGTTAAACAGGATTTTGGTCAGCTCCATAAACACGGTTTCAGGGTTGGCATTCACCACCCCGGCCAGTTCCGGATGTTGCTGGAAGTAGGCAATACCAAAGAAACCGGCCGCCACCGCACCACCTAAACACAGGATCATCCAGGTCATGCCAATACGGCGTGCATTTGGAATTGACTTCACCGAATCTGCCGCCATGAAGCGCACCAGAATGTGGGGCTGACCGAAATAACCCAGGCCCCAGGCCAGTAACGAGATAATCGCAACAATACTTAAATCACCGACCAGATTCATGGCTTGTGGACGCGCAGCTTCCAGTGCCAGCGTCACTTGGGATAAATCAGAAAAGGTCAGCAGGGTGACAATAGGCGTCAGGATTAAGGCAAAGATCATCAGGCCAGCCTGAATGGTGTCTGTCCAGGACACCGCCAAGAAGCCGCCAATAAAAACATAGCTGATGGTGGCAATGGCACTGATCCATAAGGCCGTGCTATACGACATTTCAAACATACTTTCGAACAAGCGCGCACCGGCCACCATGCCAGAGGCACAGTAAATCGCAAAGAAAATCAGAATCACAAAGGCGGATACAATACGCAGCACTTTTTTCTGGTCATTAAAGCGATTGGAGAAATAATCCGGTAAGGTCAGGGCATTGTGCTGCACTTCGGTATGTACCCGTAAGCGGCCCGCAACCAGTAACCAGTTCAGCCAGGCACCAATAATCAGACCAATGGCAATCCACACCTCAGATAAACCGGACAGATAAATTGCTCCCGGTAAACCCATCAATAACCAGCCACTCATATCCGATGCGCCAGCAGACAGGGCCGTGACAAAGCTGCCTAAACGGCGGCCACCCAGAATATAGTCTGAAAAGTTGGTGGTTGCGCGATAGGCCATCAGACCAATCGCGATCATGGCGACAATATAAAACAGAAAGGTGATTAAGGTCGGATTTAGGGAGCTCATACGGTATCCATATAGTATGTTGGACAGTAAAGGACTTATGGCCTCAATGCGTTCCATGCAAATTCTTGATGGATACTCACAAGTCCTGAAAGATTCAAAAAATGAAGGCGAAATTTAACCATAATTTTGCATGAAATACTGATTTTTCTTTCAGGCAATAAAAATAGACAGCATCCAGGCTGTCTATTTTTGGCTAAAAAGGTGCTTAGTTTTGTCGGCCCATGACCCCACGAATGGTATTCAGAATATCCGCCGGTAACACCACTGTCTTGGCATTTGGCGACTTCGACATATCCTGCATGGCTTTTACATATTGTTCACCAAGCAGATAGGCCACCGGAATTTCTTTATCGCCGACTGCTGTCGTGACCATTTCAATGGCACGTTGTGAGGCTTCGGCCAGCACCACTTGTGCTTCGGCATCACGGCGTGAAGCTTCAAGACGGCCTTCGGCTTCCAGAATGGCTGCCTGTTTTTCACCATCGGCTTTGGTTACGGTGGCACGACGCTGACGTTCTGCTGCCGCCTGTTCTTCCATTGCCGACTGCATTGTGTTGGATGGCTTAATATCTTGAATTTCAACGGTTTTAAGGGTAATACCCCAGTCCGCAATATCATCTGAAATCGAGGCTTTTAAACGTGCCTTAATATGGTCACGTGAGGACAGCGCATCATCCAGATCCATTTCACCGACAATAGAACGCAACGAGGTTTGTACCAGGTTCTGAATGGCCCAAGAATAGTTTTCAATCCCGTACACCGCTTTTTCTGGCGTGGTCAGGTTAATGTAGGCCACCGCGTTCATCAGCAGGACGGCGTTATCGCGGCTGATGACTTCCTGAGACGGAATGTCCAGCACAATGTCTTTGGTGGTGACTTTATAGGCCACTTCATCGACATAGGGAATTACGAAGTTCAGACCCGGACTTAGGGTGGTGTGGTATTTACCCAAACGTTGCACAATCCATTTATAGCCTTGTGGAACAATACGCACCCCTTTAAAAATGGTGATGGCCACAAAGGCCAGCAGGGCTAAAACAATAATGGAGCCAGCATTCATTTTATATTACTCACTGTTTTTCGTTGTCATTCTGCAGGCTATGCAACTGCACAACCAGATCATTGCCAAGAATATCGACCACACGCACACGATCACCGACCTGCACCGGACTTAGAGTGCGGCAGTTCCATTCATCAGAACCGAGCACCGGCATCGGAAAACGGACTTTCACTTCGTCATGCTCCAGATTGGTCTGGATGACCATACCAATCTGGCCGATGGTGGCTTCCCGTGACAGGCCGGCTTTGGTTTTATCAATCGACAGTGGTTTAATAAATTTAAACCAGAGCAGGGTACACAGCACCGATAAAATGATCCACATCACCAGCTGCGTGGTGGTGCCCATCATCGGGAACAGCAGATATAAAACGCCCACCATCAGCGCGCCCACGCCAAACCAGAGCGCAGCAAAAGCCGGCAGCAGCAGCTCGGAAAGAATCAGCAAAATGCCTAAAACAAACCAGTGCCAAGGTTCAAGAACAAATTCCATACATCGACTCGTCGCGAATGATTGTAAAAAGAATCATTGATATAGATCAATCTGTATGCTGTTCAATGTAGCAGATGAGAACCGACTTGGATATGAAAAAATCCCCGATGTTAAAATTTGGCTTTGGGTGGTGGCGCCAAAGCGGCTGGAGATTTTTTAAAATCGCTGATGGCTTTTTCAATGGCGCGGATTTTCAGCTGGGCAGCTTTTTCACCTTCTAAAATGGTCTGGTTGCTGGCTTTTAAATCCAGTGTGCCAATATGACCAACTTTAGGCTGAATCACCACATTGGCCTGGCGCAGCTCTTCATGAATACTCTGCTGGCCCATAATGTTGATGGTCTGATCGAGCAGGCCCCACATATTCATGGGCGTATTACCGGTTGGACGCGCGGAAATATCCACTGCAATGACCAGATCGGCGCCCATATCTTTGGCGGTTTTGACCGGAATCGGGCTGACCAGACCACCATCGACATATTTGGTGCCAGCAATAGTCGCCGGCACAAACACATTCGGAATGCTGCAGGAGGCACGTACCGCCTGACCGGCATTGCCTTTAATAAAGTCGGCTTTACGGCCATTGTCCAGACGGGTGGCGACCGCAGCAAAACGAATCGGGAACTGCTGGATGGCTTTGTTACCCACCTGCTGATTGACATAGTCCTGCAGTTTCTGGCCCAGCACAAAGCCCTGACGGTTCAGGGTTAAGTCGCGAATATCAGATTCTTTAAAGTTTAGGGCCTGTTGCTGTAACTGATACGGTGATTTACCACTGGCATAAAGACTGCCGACAAAACTGCCGGCACTGGTGCCGGTTACAATTTTCGGTTTAATGCCGTGTGATTCTAAAACTTTCAGTACGCCAATATGGGCAAAACCTTTGGCACCGCCACCCCCTAAGGCAATGGCCACCACCGGTTCACGCGCCTGAATAGGCGTTGGAGTCACTGGGGTTTGTACCGCCCGATCACAGCCGGAAAGTGCCAGCAATAACAGGCCGGCTGTCGAAAATTGCAGTAATTTCATGATTCGATAGGAGATTAATTCAACAAAATATGCGCACATCTCAGCAAAAAAATACGGTTTTGGCTAGTCTTTGGGCCAGCGTTTTTGTAACGGCTTGGCCAGCCAGTGCGGATTTTTGGCAGAAAACTTGCCTTCATAATGCTGATAAATCGCGTCTAAATCCTGTTCATAATGCCCAGTCGGATGAAACACACCAAGAATATGAATGGTCTTATGCGCATAATCAAAAGAGAACATCACAATCGGAATTTGTGCGCCATAGGCAATATGATAAAAACCGCTGCGAATCTGCTCGGCCTGTTTGCGCGTGCCTTCCGGCGCCATCCCGACCCAGATCTGTTCACGTTGCCGGATAATTTCAATAATCTGCTGGGTATGGCCCTGCGGCGCATGGCGAATTACCGGCACCACCCCAATCCACTCCAGCAGCGGTTTTAACGGTGTATTAAACAGGGTATGTTTGCCAAAAATGGTGACTTTTAGCCCCAGTCCGAGCAAAGCAGCGAAGCCATGCCAGGCATCAATATTGGAGGTATGTGGGGATATAATTGCCACCGCTTTGGGAAGGTTGGGAAATTCGCCTTTCAGCTGCCAGCCTTGGGCCAAAAAGAGCGATTTAAAAAAGCCTCGACTCAGGGCGCTGCCGCGGCCAGGTACTTGATCAGGTAAAACAGGAAATTGCTTGGTCATTGTTTTTATGTATTATCCTACTGAAACTCAGCCAAGTTTTACAAAATATTGCGACTTTATTCAATGGGGAAGCAGAGCAAAAATACGCTTTTGTTTGAGCAGTTTTGCCTGGAGCCATCCGCTTGGCCTGAAATAAAAAGGAATGTCCGCTGCTATGCCGAATCTTTATCTGTTGCTGTTTTCCCTGTATTGGGCGCAAGGTCTGCCGGTGGGCTTTATGACCCATGCCTTGCCGGTGATCTTAAGGGCGCAAGGGGTATCGCTGGCGCATATTGGCGGTTTTGGCCTGTTAATGTTGCCCTGGTCGATTAAAATTTTCTGGGCGCCGTGGGTGGATCGCTTTGGCCGCAGCACTCAGGGCCATTACCGTTCCTGGATTATTCCGACTCAGTTGCTGAGTGTCGTGGTGTTAATCGGGCTGTCATTTATCCCGATTCAGGCCCTGAATGAACCGCTGTATTTGTTTGGCTTTTTTTTCGGGCTGTTGCTGATGAATCTGGTTGGGGCCACGCAGGATATCGCCACCGATGGACTGGCGGTGAATATTTTAACTGGCCAGCAGCAGCACTGGGGCAATACCTTTCAGGTGATTGGTTCACGGCTGGGCTTTATTGTTGGTGGGGGCGCCATGCTCTGGGCTTTGGACTGGCTGCACTGGCAGGCCACGTTTCTGATGCTGGCGCTACTGGTATTTTTAAATACCTTGCCAATTTTACTGTATCGTGAACCGCAACATGCAGCCAAAACAGCGCAGAAGACCACGCCTTTTTCCTGGCAGGTCGTGCGCCAGTATCTGGGTTATTTTCGCCAGAGCCGCAGCTTGGCACTGTGGTTATGGGTGCTGCTCAGTTTTAAAATTGCCGATGGTCTGTCTGGCCCATTACTCAAACCGTTAATGGTCGATTTGGGCCTGAGCTTTTCCCAGATTGGTATTTATGTGACCATGCTGGGGGCGTTTGCCGCGTTACTGGGTGCAGGTGTGGCAGGCTTATTGCTCAGGGTGATGTCACGTGCTCAGGCTTTAGTGCTGTTTTCAGTGTTGAAAGTACTGGCTTTAGCCGCCTATAGCTGGCTGGCCTATCAGTATGAACAGCAGCAGGCGGTAGCACTGTGGCTGATTTATCTGATTAATGCGCTGGAAGATGGTATTTCGGCGATGCTGCTGGTGGTGATGCTCACTTTGGTGATGCACTATAGCCGCAAACAGCTGGCCGGCACCGATTTTACCTTTCAGGTGGCACTGATGGCTACTGTCAGTGGTGGGCTGTATAGCCTCAGCGGCATACTGGGCGATCAGCTTGGTTATGCACGCTATTTAATGATGATTAGCGGGATTGCGCTGCTGTGTCTGCTTCCGATTCTGGTCTGGGCCAGAAGCCTGCCAAAAGATGAGGCGCTTCAGCACCAATAAACCCTTCAAAAGAAAAAAAGCGATCCTGGAGGGAATCGCTGGAGTCGTAACTGGTTTATAAAAAATAATGGCCTTCCACCTTGACCCACAGCCGTTTGCTGGATGAATAGTGGCTGTGCTGATGTTATGCAGTGAGGAGGCACTTTCTTGGAATTGACCCTGAATATGGGCAGGGAGTGGTGTGCGATCCCGATGACAAGCAGTGTAGTGGCTGTTTATGACATATTTAAGACAGATGCAGGCGCTGACGTGCAGACTGTCGAATTCCTGTTCAATCCATTCATAGATCGATGCTCCTGATCAGAAAGACTGACTTTTGAATAAGCAAGATACTCATCAGCTGGTTTGGTTTAGATATTCCATTTTTAGTGATGAATCCTGTGATCAACTCGTCAATGACAAGTGGCGTTGGCTAAATCACAACGTCAATCATGCTTCATGCTGGTGCAGCTAAAATTCGAGGCCAATCCATCCCGGTAGAAAACTTAACATACCTAGTAAGACCGCGAAAATTCCATGCTAAAGCTGAGCTAAAAAATCGGCCAGCGCCAGCAGAATCGCTGATCTACTTCTTCAATACCCCATGTTGTTGCCGGTTGATTTAAGCAAAGCGTCATCAGTTTTATAAGTCGCTGCTCCAGCAGCCAGAAAACTGTTAGTACCGGACTTATAAAAAAGCATCACCATCGAACTGGAAACCAAGGTGGGTTTGGGCGGCAACGCCGTGATTGATCAGTACAACTTGATAAGTCGGAGAATCGAACAAGTCATTATCAGGCCATCAGGCTGAATTATAACGCTCAAAAACCGCTCCAATCAGATACAAAAGCAATAAACAGTTGGAAGATTTGGTTTTGTCCTGCCGGCGCAGGTTACGGATGATCAAGGCTCTTTTGATGATGTGTTTTCAAGGTTGAAGAATGAAACGGAGTATTTTTGCAGCGACTGCACTTTTGAGTATGAATATGGCTTTTGCTGCCGAGGGCAGTCATTTTGACTGGAGCTATGCGGCACAGATTGCGCCGGATAAATGGAGCCAGTTAAAACCGGAATATCAGGCCTGCGCGGGCATGAATCAGGCGCCCATTAATATTGCCCAGACCACACCGGCACAGTTGCCGCCGTTAAAACTGAACTATGCGGCCAAGGCCAAAACCATTGTGAATAACCAGCGCACGGTTCAGGTCAATTTTGAGCAGGGTAGCCATTTAGAACTGGACCAGAAAATCTTTGAACTCAAGCAGTTCCATTTGCATAGTCCAAGTGAAAACACCATTCAGGGGCAAAGTTTTGCGATGGAGATGCATCTGGTACATGCTACACCTGCCGGTGAGCTGGCGGTGCTGGCAATCATGTTTCAAGAAGGTCAGGAAAATCCGAAGCTGAAACAGCTGTGGCAGGAATTACCGCAGCAGGCCGGTGAGGCCATTACATTAAACCATCAGGATGTGGCAGCAGCATTTTTACCGGAGCAACGGGATTATTATCGTTTTAACGGCTCTTTAACTACGCCGCCGTGTACCGAAGGCGTGCGCTGGATTGTCTTCAAACAGATTCAGCAGGCCTCGAGACAGCAGATTCAGGCTTTTTCACAGCTGATGGAACATCCGAATAACCGGCCGGTACAGCCGACCAATGCGCGTCTGGTGCTGGAGTAATCGAATACGAAAAAAAAGCAGATCATCTGATCTGCTTCTTAATTTGGGATGTTTGGTTGTATGGATTAATGCAGGATTTTATCTAGGAACTGCTGGGCACGTTCACCGCGCTGGGTATTAAAGAATTCATCTTTGGTGCAGTCTTCGACAATTTTACCCTGATCCATAAAAATCACCCGGTTGGCGACCTGGCGGGCAAAGCCCATTTCATGGGTCACACACATCATGGTCATGCCTTCACGCGCCAGCTCGACCATTACGTCCAGTACTTCGGTAATCATTTCCGGGTCCAGCGCCGAGGTTGGTTCATCAAACAGCATGGCAATCGGGTCCATACTTAAGGCGCGGGCAATGGCAACCCGCTGCTGCTGCCCACCAGAGAGTTGCGCCGGAAACTTGTTGGCCTGTGAACTTAAACCAACCCGATCCAGATAGGCCAGCCCTTTCTGTTTGGCTTCAGTTTCCGAGCGGCCCAGTACCTTGATCTGGGCAATGGTCAGGTTTTCGGTAATGCTTAAATGCGGAAACAGCTCGAAATGCTGGAACACCATGCCAACACGGCTACGCAGTTTGTTCAGATTGGTTTTCGGATCGCTAATCGAAATCCCATCAACCAGAATCTGGCCTTTTTGAAACGGTTCCAGACCATTTACGGTTTTAATCAAGGTCGATTTTCCCGAACCCGATGGTCCACACACCACCACCACTTCTCCCTGACGAATCTGGGTGCTGCAATCGGTCAGGACCTGAAAATCCTTATACCATTTGCTGACATTCTGGAGGTCAATCATAATCTTGGGTTCGGTCATACCGTCAGCCTCCTTTGTAGTTTTTTCACTGCATAGGTGGCGATTAAACTCACGCTAAAATACACCAGCCCGGCAAATAGAATATATTGGGTCAGCAGCGCCATTAAATCGCCGCGGACATAATTGGTACGGAAGAAATCCAGCAGGCCAATGGCATAAACCATGGTGGAGTCCTGAAACAGGATGATGGTCTGCTGTAACAGCAGCGGGGTCATTTTGCGAAAGGCCTGCGGTAAGATAATCAGCCGCATCGACTGGCCATAAGTCATGCCCAGCGCATAGGCAGCCGCAGTCTGGCCTTTGGGAATGGACTGAATCCCGGCACGGACAATTTCAGAAAAGTAGGCCGCCTCAAACAGCATAAAGGCCACGATACTCGACACCAGTGCAGTATCAATGGTCAGGTAATTCCCGGTGAGGGCGGTGTAGAAAAATGGTACCGCAAAATAGAACCACATTAGCACCAGCAGCAAGGGAATCGAGCGGAACAGATTGACATAGCCTTGTGCAAACAGATTCAGTACGCGAATAGAAGACAGGCGCATTAACGCCAGCAGGGTGCCAATTAGAATACCGCCAATGGTCGCCATGACCAGCACTTTTAAGGTAATGGTAAAACCATGCCATAGCGCTGGCCCCGACAGTTGTAAATCATTTAAAAATGCAGTGAGCCATTCCATTATTTTTCTCCTGCAATCAGGCCGGGAACACGTAAACGTTTTTCCAGCAGGTTCATGCCCTGAATCAGGCAAATATTAATCACAATAAAAATAACGGTGACAATGGTATAAATTTCAATGGTGTTTTGCGTGTACTCACTGATGGTTTTCATTTGCGAGATAATTTCCGCCACCCCGACCAGAGAGGCGACCGAGGTGTTTTTAACGCAGTTGGTCAGCTCCGAGCTTAACGGCGGCAAAATAGTGCGAAATGACTGCGGCAAAATTACATAGCGATATAACTGCGCGGTACTAAAACCCATGGCATAACCGGCATTGATCTGTCCGCGTGGCAGGGCTTCAATACCGGTGCGCACCTGTTCACAGACCCGCGCCGCGGTAAACAGTCCTAGCCCGATACTGGCTGAAATCAGTGCCGAAGTATGCGCGCCTAGATCATTCATCCACCAGCTTTTGATGGGTGCTGGCAGGAAATTGGGCACCACATAGAACCAGATAAACAGCTGGATCAGCAGCGGTACATTACGGAAAATGGTGACATAGGCGGTGCCAATCGTGCGGGCGGTTTTGCTGGGCAGGGTTCGCATAATCCCCAAAATGCTGCCCAGTAGCATGGCAATACTCCAGGCCACAATGGCAATCACCAGCAGCCAGCCCAGCCCGGCGAGAATCCAGTGCAGATAGGTACTGTCGCCAATGCCGGTCGACTGAAACAGGACACCCCAGTTCCAACTATAATTCATACGTCCTCCTCAAAAACTCAGGTAAAGCATCCGTGTTTACCTGAGTCGGTTTATGTTGGAGTGTTACTGATCACGATCGTGCGGATTGGCAATCAGGTCTTTCAGCTGATCGGACATTTCAAAGTTCAAGTTGATGTTCTTTGGAGGAATTGGCTGTTGGAACCATTTGTTATACATCTGGTTAATTTCACCCGAGCTATAGGTGGCTTTAATGGCATCATCCACCACCTGTTTAAATTCAGCATCGCCTTTACGCAGCATACAGCCGTAAATTTCCTGAATTGGCGCCGTGCCGACAATTACCCATTTGTCTGGATCGGTGGCTTTGGATTTTTCACCGGCCAGCAGAATATCATCCATCATAAAGGCAGCCGCACGGCCACTTTGTAGCATCAGGAACGATTCGGCATGGTCTTTGGCTGAAATAATTTCGCCAATACCGAGTTCTTTTTCATGCTGGCGGATATAACGTTCAGAAGTGGTACCGGCGGTGGTGACCAGTTTTTTGCCTTTTAAGTCAGCAAAATCCTGAATGCCGGAATCTTTGGCCGTAAGTAAACGTGAACCCACCTGGAAGAAACCGACCGAGAAAGCCACTTGCTGCTGGCGTTCCTGATTGTTGGTGGTCGAGCCACACTCTAAATCGACCGTCCCGTTAGAGACCAGTGGAATCCGGTTCTGGCTGGTAACCAGGTTATAGCGGATTTTCAGATCTGGCATCTCCAGTTTCTGTTTTAGCGCTTCCACCACTTTTAGTTGCAGGTCATGCGCATAACCGACCGGCTGATTTGGCGTATCGGCAATATAGGAGAAGGGAATGGATGAGTCACGATAACCCAGCACAATGGTGCCGGACTTTTTGATTTTCTCTAAGGTGCCCGAACTCGAGGCAGCGGCATTGGTGTTGCTATTGGCATCAGCTGGAGCTTTATTGTCACTACAAGCACTGAGGCCAAGCATGAATGCGCTGGCACAAAACAGGGAGGTGAGGGTGCGTTTAGAGGTCATGTACAAAACTCCTTTTGTATTGATTATTGGTCATTTGCTGTTATTCATGGCAATTCCAATCCTGGAACTGATTTATCAGGTAATGAAGCAAATGAGATTGTTTTAATTATCTCTGCACAACGGCATAGCTTCATCTTAAGCGAGATTTCCAGCATTGCTCAAGCGAAATTTTTAACCGTTTTGTTAATGATAAATCGTTATGAAATAACCACTTTTTAGATAAATAGCAGCAAAAAGCATGAATAAAATACAGCAGGAACTGTGCCAGTCTTGGGCCATTAAAGACCAAGATATGACCAAAGTTGAGATAAAACGGTTGGGCGAAGGTGGATGAACCGGCACAGAGATTTAAAACACGCGATTAATCTACCCGTAAGGTATTGATGGCTTCAGTCCAGTGACAGCTGTCACAACGCGGGCAGATCTGCTCGGCACGTTGCAAAAAATCGGTATAGCCACAGTATACGCAGGCGTAATGGGTATGCGGTTTAACGTCGGTGATTTCCTGACAGGCTTTGGGAAACAGGGGTAAACCGTACCGCACCTGATCATTGGAGAAAAACAGGATGCTGAACTTGCCATCATTTTCGAGTAAACCGACCCGTACCTGTCCCAGATGTTCGACCCCTTGCTGGCGCATTTCGGCAAAGAATTCATCGTGCGACATTTTACCGCGTTTAATCTTTTCTAAGACCAGCTCGCCATCTTCGACAATATACAGTGACTTGCCTTCCAGCAGATCTTCAAAGGGCTGGTATTTCATCATTAACCAGGTCACCAGACGATACAGGAAAATCACGATGCTCATGATTAGCAGGGCCTGAATCAGCGGCAGATCTTCGGTGAACATCGGGTCGCCGGCAATTGAACCCAGCGACAGAATAATCGCCAGTTCAAAAATTGACAGCTGGCGCACCCCCCGTTTGCCGGTCAGGCGTAAAAAGATAATGATCATGCTGAACATAAGGATGGCACGCACGCTAATTTCAGCAGCAAAAGCCCAGGTGGTGTCATGAATAAAAATACTGGCCCAATCCATGTGAATGTCCTTTTTATAATCTGTTGGTCTTTGTTGATACTATGCATGAATTGCGGCGGCTGAATGTTTATAGTTGCGTAATAAACTGCAATGATTTGAGTGACTTGGTTAATTCAAAAAATTACCTGATCTGAAGCCATGTAATGTTAAGGCTTATTTGCTCAGGATTTTGCTTTGCTTCAGTTTTACTGAGATGAGTCAAAAAATACTTTCACATAAATCAGGTATAATTTCTCTTTTGCTTTTATCTTCCCTATGCCTTTTGCGCTGAAAACCATGCCAAACATGGTGCTTGAAGTCTCACCACAGCATCAAAAGCTGAATCGTTTAATTGATGAGATTGAACAGCAGAAACAGTTATTGCTTGCATGGCAACATGCCCAAGATGACATTCGTGCCTATAGTCAAAAGGCGCTGATGCCTGCGTATCGTGAGTTATATAGCACTTTGTATGAACAGATGAAGACACTTTGGAATGGTCTAAGTAGTTATAGTTTCACGAAATCAAATACAGCATTGGTGGAAGATAAAATCCAAACTTTAGCACGGTTACTACAAGGTTCACATTTGCTGAGTCAAAAGCAGTTAGATGAAGTGGAAAAAATGCATGTCTATTATCAGCAGGCAGATGAATACAGCAAGAAAAAAAACAAGAAGAAAAATATAGACACTTTTGATGAGCCTGAAACTGAAACAGTCCAAGCCGATGATGTATTTGAAGATTGGAATAATGATCAATACCAACAAGCACGTGAGCAAGCCAAGTTAAAACGTCAGCAAGAAAAACAAGCGCAAGCTGAAAAGATGGTGAATCAATCACTCAAAACTGTGTATCTCAAGATTGCTTCCATCATTCACCCTGATCGTGAGCCCGATGAAGCTAAAAAAGAGGAAAAGACCGAGCTTTTACAACGTGCCAATGAAGCATACGAACAGGAAGATTTATTCTTTTTACTGAAACTTCAGCTTGAAGTTGAGCAAAGTAAAAACGGTTCAAACAAAGGTTTAAGCACAGAACAATTCAAGTTTTACCAACAGGCGTTAGAAGCACAAAGCCAGTCCTTAAAACAGCAGATGCAGGAATTGATTAACTCGCTTGTATGGTCAAATAAAGCCAAAATTGCGGTGCAAAAGTCCAAAGGGCAACTCAATATTGAGCAGTTGTATAAACAGATTGATGCGGATGTGTCTGCGGTAAAGCAACAGCTTAAAGCGGAAAAACAAAGACTCATGTATATGGGAAAAGAGAGTGGGTTGGAGATGTTGTTGGAGCATGGGGTGCTTTAACCGAGAAGGAAATAAGTGTATAAAAATATTAGATAATTTTTTGAACTGAATATAGAATAATCAATTATTTTTTTAATTTTTATTTCTATAGGGGTGAAAATGTCTGAGCCAAATAGACAGGCGATAGATACAATTAGGGGCTATTTATATCAGTTTGATAATACGATTCTGCAAATCCTGAACCATGAAGATGAAAATGCTAGTTTTACTGTTGAAGGTATTGAAGATATTGATATTGAGCAGATAGGCTGTGAAACAGTTGCCATACAATGTAAATATTATGAAAAAAGCGATTTTACGCCATCAAAAATTAAAGAAGCTATAGTTTGGATGGTTAAAGATTTTTCAAAAAGAGTTAAAGACGGTAAAGAATTAATACAATATAAATTATTTGGTCATTATAAAAGTGGACAAGATAAAATCCTACTTCCTATTAGTATTGCTTATCTTAAAGAGAGCCTTTTAACAAGTAAAACACAAGAAAAAGAAGATAAACCGAGTGTAACCACGAAAATTCATGAAGAGTTAAGTTTAAATGATGAAAATTTAGAACTATTTTTAAGTAAGTTAACTCTTAATATTGATGGTCAATCTTTAGATCAACAGCATGAGTCCATACTGCAAAAACTATCTGAACTAAATATATGTTCTAGTGGTGATGCAGAGTTTTTTTATGCAAAAAGTATCTATATCATACGAAATTTAGCCAAAAACCAATTGGAAACCGAAAGAAAAATTACGAAAAGTCGATTCATTGGTGATCTCAAGTATTCTAAAAAAATGATTTTTGATCATTGGTATTTGGAAAGAATAAGTGGAGAAAGGTACTCTAAGTCAATAAGAAAAAGATATTTTAATAATACTCAGTCTAAATTTAATAGGTTTTTTTTGATAGATGCATCAGGTATCGATTTTTATGAAATAAAAAATCTTTTAAAGAGTATTAGTCATAAATGGTCAAATCAACATGCTGTAAGACAAGTTGAAAAATTTTGTCCTTATGTATATTTACATAATTTTAAAGATGAAGATCTGTGCAAAATTAAAAAAGAATTGATAAGTGAAAATTTTTTAATAGAAGATGGTTATTACTATAAAGGAAGTAGTTTTGATCCTAAATTATTTATACGAGATGTTGTAGATTATGGTAATCCTTATAGAGTTTTTTTGAAAATTATTAATGATCTTGATGATTTTAATCAATTACATCAAGAAAAAATTTCAAATAAATATATTTACCAAATGTATTCAAAAAATCCATTTATAGATATTGATGATTCTTTTGATATTTATTTTTCAAATTTAGATTGTTTGAGGAGAATGATTTGTGAGTGATACAGGATGTTTAGCAGAAGTAATATCAGTAAAACCTAATAAAATTATTGTGCAGGTTACAAATCTTGAAGATTTTAAGCTGCCTAATGAATCATTAAAAGTTGGATCATACATTAGAGTGACTAATAATGATGATGCCATACTGATTGCTGTTATTGAAAATTTTACAATTGGAATTGATCACAATACCCAAAGAATTTATCTAATAGAAGCATTACCATTAGGTGTATTGGAAGATGGTGAATTTACAAGAGGTGGCGACACAATTGCAATTCCACCTAAGTTAGTGCAACCAGCTACATTAGAGGATATTAGAGCGATTTATAATTCAATTTCAGAGGATAAACGTTTAAATTTTTGTAAATTAAGTACTAATAAAAATGTTCTAATACCAATAGATGGTAATAAGTTCTTTAATAAACATATTGCCATTTTGGGTTCAACAGGCTCAGGAAAGTCACATACGTTATCTAAAATTCTACAAACAGCAGTATCTGCAAAAAGTGGTAAGTTTAGTCTGAATAATTCTCATATTATTATTTTTGATATTCACTCTGAATATAAAAATGCATTTCCGAATGCTAATTTTTTAGATATTAATACGTTGGAAATACCATATTGGTTACTTAATAGTGATGAGTTAGAAGAAATTTTATTGGATACAGGTGAACGTGATAATTATAATCAGTCTTCAATATTTAGGAAAATAGTTACACTTAATAAGAAAAAGCATAACCCTGATATATCTAATATTTTTTATGATACTCCAATAAAATTTGATTTAAACGAAGTTATTAATGCTATTTTTAATTTAAAAAATGAAACTAAAAGTTCTAAAAATCCAGATAATTGCATGATTGATGATGCAAATATTGATAAGGATGTTGGTTATTATTTTCAAAATGATGATGAAAAAATCAATTATTTTTTTGATAGGCAATTAAAGTTTTTACCTACGAAAAATTCGTATGTTAATAAGGGTATGTATGCTGATGGAACATTAGATAAATTCTATAATCGTTTGAGTGAAAAAATTAGACAAGATCGTTTAAGTTTTATGTTTAATAACGACCTTAAAGATATAGAGTTTGTGAATGTTCTTAAACAAATTTTAGGCTTTGAAAAAGATAAAGAATCTAATATTACTGTAATTGATTTAAGTGATGTTCCATTTGAAGTGCTGACAATTACTGTTTCAGTAATTTCTAGATTAATATTCGATTATGGATATTTTTATAAAAGACATAGATTTGAGCTTAATGCTGAAGAGAAAATTAATAATGATGTTCCTATTTTAATGGTTTACGAAGAAGCACATAAGTATGTTCCTAACAGTGAACTAACAAAGTATCGAGCATCTAAAATTGCAATCGAGCGAATTGCTAAAGAAGGAAGAAAGTATGGGATAACATTAATGTTATCTAGTCAAAGACCATCAGAAATTTCTGAAACTATTTTTGCTCAATGTAATAATTTTATTTCGATGCGACTTACAAACCCTGTCGATCAAAACTATGTAAGAAAACTTTTACCCGATTCGCTTGGTGGTATTATCGATATTTTGCCTAGCTTGCATCAAGGTGATGCATTGCTAGTAGGAGATTCAATAGTACTCCCATCTATCGTTACTATAGATCGTTGTAATCCTGAGCCATCTTCTAGTGATATTCCATATTGGACGTTATGGAAAGAGCAATGGAAAGACGTTGCATTTGAAGACATTTGCCAAAAATGGAAATAAAAAATCCCCTCACGAAGAGGGGATTTTTTTGAACCAAACTAACAACACCTTAAAGCGCTGCAATTTGCTCCATATTCGCTTTAATCTTCGCTAACTGATCCGCAAACTCAGCAAGTTTTACTTTCTCGCCTTCAACCACAGCCGCAGGTGCTTTTGCCACAAAACCTTCATTCGAAAGTTTAGTTGCAATTTGGTCATGCTGTTTTTGAACCTTGTCTAAGTCTTTTTGTAGACGACCCAATTCCGCTTTCGGGTCAATTAAACCCTTCATAGGAACGAATACAGACACATGTCCAACTACAGATGATGAAGACAATGGCGGTTGTTCAGCATCTGCAAGGAAAGTAATGCTTTCAACTTTCGCCAATGCTTTAAACAACGGTTCAATACGTGCGATTTGTGCTTTCTCGCTATCCGTTGTGTTTTGAAGAAGAACAGGCAACAAACGCGCATTACCTAGGCCCATTTCACCACGGATGTTACGTACCGCACCAATCAAACCTTGCAGCCATTGCATATCTGCTTCAGCTTGTTCATTCACTAATGCTTGGTCAGCAACAGGGTACTGTGCGAGCATAATCGTTTCGCCAGAAATGTTGAGTTTCGGCGCAAGTGTTTGCCAGATTTCTTCTGTTAAGTAAGGCATCAACGGATGTGCCAAACGTAAAGAGGCTTCCATTACAGAAAGAAGCACACGACGCACTTCAGCTTTACGTTCAACCGATACGTTTTCGTCATTCAGAACCGGTTTCGTCAGCTCGACATACCAGTCACAGTATTCATTCCAAATGAACTCGTAAATCGCTTGTGCAGCCAAGTCTAAACGATAGGTCGCAAAGGCTTGTTGAACCGCAGCTTCCGCTTTTTGTAGACGGCTGACAATCCACTGCTCAGGCAATTCCCAAAGGTCTTGACGAACGTCTTGACCAATCACTTGCTCTTCGCAGTTCATCATCACGAAACGGGTTGCGTTCCAGATTTTGTTGGCGAAGTTACGGTAACCTTCAACACGTTTCATGTCGAACTTAATGTCACGACCTGTGTTGGCAAGCGCACAGAAGGTGAAACGAACTGCATCTGTACCGTAAGATTGAATCCCTTCAGGGAATTCTTTACGGGTCGATTTTTCAATCTTCGCTGCTTGTTTCGGATTCATCAAACCTGTGGTACGTTTTTGTACTAAAGTTTCAAGATCAACACCGTCAATCAAATCTAATGGGTCAAGCACGTTACCCTTAGATTTAGACATCTTCTGACCTTCGCCATCACGTACCAAACCGTGTACATACACAGTTTTGAATGGTACTTGTGGTGTGCCATCTTCATTTTTCATGAAGTGCATCGTAAGCATGATCATACGAGCAACCCAGAAGAAGATGATGTCAAAACCTGTCACCAATACATCAGTCGGGTGGAAAGTATTTAAGAAATAGTTTTCTTTGTCTTTCGCTTCGTCACCTGTCCAACCTAAAGTTGAGAATGTCCAAAGACCAGAAGAGAACCATGTATCCAATACGTCTTCGTCTTGGTTCAATTCAACTTCAGGGGCAATACCGTTTTTCGCACGAACTTCTTCCTCAGAGCGTCCAACGTAAACATTACCTTCTGCATCGTACCAAGCAGGGATACGGTGACCCCACCACAATTGACGAGAGATACACCAATCTTGAATGTTGTTCATCCACGCCATGTACATGTTGCTGTATTGCTCAGGTACGAATTTGATACGACCGTCTTGAACTGCTTCAATTGCAGGTTTCGCAAGCGGTGCAATCTTCACATACCATTGGTCTGTTAATAATGGCTCAACGATCACACCTGAACGGTCACCGCGAGGTGGTTTCAATGTGTACGGTTGAATTTGGTCTAACCAGCCTTCAGCTTCTGCTTGTTCGACTAACTTTTTACGTGCTTCAAAACGCTCTAAACCAATGTAGTTCGCTGGGGCAGGAATGGTTTTAGAAATTTGCTCACCCGCTTTTGCGATGTATTCAAACTCGGCCAACACTTCAGCATTTTTGTTGAAGATGTTGATGATTGGCAACTCGCAGCGTTTACCTACTTCATAGTCATTGAAGTCGTGGGCAGGGGTGATTTTTACACAGCCTGTACCGAATTCTTTATCAACGTATTCGTCTTTAACGATAGGAACCGCACGACCTGTAATTGGCAGGATAATGTTTTGACCGACAAGGTGCGCATAACGTTCATCATCAAGGGCAACCGCAACCGCTGTATCACCCAACAATGTTTCAGGACGCGTGGTTGCAACCACGATGTGATCTTTACCATCGTGCGTGCGAAGTGACTTATCTTCAAAGAAATATTTGAAGTGCCAAAGTGAACCTTGTTCTTCTTTATCAGACTCAACTTCTAAGTCAGAAAGGGCAGTTTGCAGTTTAGGGTCCCAGTTCACCAGGCGTTTACCGCGGTAAATCAAGCCTTCTTCGTGAAGTTTTACAAACACTTCTTTCACTGCGTTGGATAAACCTTCATCCATGGTGAAGCGTTCACGTGACCAGTCGACAGAAGAACCGAGGCGACGGATTTGACGGGTAATGTTACCGCCAGATTGTTCTTTCCATTCCCATACTTTTTCGATGAACTTTTCACGGCCCAAGTCATGACGGCTAATGCCTTGCGCACCGAGCTGACGCTCTACCACCATTTGTGTTGCAATACCGGCGTGGTCAGTCCCCGGTTGCCATAAGGTATTTTTACCTGACATACGGTTATAACGGGTTAATGCATCCATGATGGCATTGTTAAAACCATGACCCATGTGCAAGCTACCGGTGACGTTTGGTGGCGGAATCATGATACAGAAAGACTCGCCTTTTTCAGACGGCTTGAAGTAACCGCGCTCTTCCCACGTTTGGTACCATTTTTTCTCGATCGCGGTCGGATCGTAAGTTGTAGCAATATTTTGCGCTGAATCAGTCATAGTTCGAACAGATCAAAAGTAGATAAAAAATTGCATCTATTGTAGCAAAAAAAATGGCGACTTAGGCAGCCTGAATCATTGGCTTGTTTAAGCAATTGGCATCTGCACTTACTCGTCGTATGATGTAGGCAAATAACAATGCGCAAAGTTCGCAGAACAACGACGAAAAAAGCGAGAACAACAATGACCTATTCAATCGCACTAAAATTAAGCCCAGCTACCTATCAGCGTTTTCAGCAGTTACATCAACAGTTTAACCAGGGTAATCCGCACAGTCTGGCCAAGCCTTTAGGCGAGGTGCTGTCACATATTTCCTGTGAAATTGTCGATCAGGTGTTTGGTGAAATTGCCCGGACCAGCAGCTCGCCCGACCGTGAATCGGAAAAGATTGTGCAGCAGGTGATGGACACCGTGCAAAAATATATGCCGTGGTCGGTGTCCTTTTTTGGCAATGACCGTCTGGTGCCGATGGTGAATTATCTGCAGCAGAAAACCTATGAAAAAGAGGGGCAGGCCTATGTGGCCTATCCGGTCGATAATGTGCTGATTAAAGAAACCTTGGGTTGTGTCGAACAAATCCGGCAGGGCAATAGTGCCTATATCCAGCCAGCCTTTCGGGCTTTTACCCAGATTGTCGATCAGGGCGTGACCAGTCTGGTCCGCGAGCCAAAGAAAATGCTGAAGTTTAATTTTATGGTCGATAAAACCCTGACCGGGGTGATTCAGCTGACCACCCAGCTTGGCTATAAGCGGCTGGAAAAACTCGGCACCCAGTTTGATACCCGCATAACGGAACAGTATTTCAATCATTTTCTGGGCTTTGTGGGCAATGACCCGCAGCCAGAGCGCGGTTACACTGATATTCATCACAACAAATGAACGTATAGAGGGACAGATTCATGGCCAAGCAGGATTTAACAGGGAAAGTGGTGTGGATTACCGGGGCATCTTCCGGATTGGGCAAAGCCTTGGCCAAAGAATGTGCCTTGCAAGGTGCCGACGTCATTCTGACCGCACGCCGTTATGAAGAACTGGAAAAGGTGCGCGTGACTTTACTGAACCCGGAACGCCATGTGTCAGTTTGTGCCGATATTACCGATGAATCACAGGTACGGCATGCTTATGCGCAGGTGTTAGCGGCCAAAGGCCGGATAGACTGGCTGATTAACAATGCCGGTCTTAGCCAGCGCGCGCTGATTCAGGACACCACCATGCAGACAGAACGTGCCATTATGGAAGTCGATTATTTCTCGCAGGTGTTCCTGACCAAAACCGTGTTACCGACCTTTATTGCCCAGAAATCGGGACGGATTGCCTTTGTCTCTAGTGTCGCCGGTTTGCTCGGCACCCAGTACCGTGCCTCTTATTCGGCGGCCAAAGCCGCAATTCATATGTGGGCCAACAGTTTGCGTGCGGAAGTGGCGCAAGATGGCGTCGAGGTTTCGGTAATTTTCCCGGGCTTTGTCAAAACCAATGTATCTTTTAATGCCTTAAATGGCGAAGGCAAACCGCAGGGCCATCAGGATGAAGCGATTGAAAACGGTCTGGAGCCGGACCTGTTTGCCCAGACCACGGTCAGTGCCTTGCTGGCGGGTGAGGAATATATTGTGGTCGGTGGCGCCAAGGAAAAACTGGGGGTTTGGGTGTCGCGTCTGTCGCCAAGTACGCTGTATAAAATGATCCGTAAAATGAAGGTGAAGTAATACGTTCCAGAGCATTTGACGAGATGAAGACAGATCAGGCCATCAGCTTATTTCTTGATGGCCGTCCCATACGCAAACACTTCCACCATCCCACCTTGCATCCCCAGTTCGGTGGTGCTTAAACGCAGACCTAAAATCTGGGTGGCGCCCATTTTCTCGGCTTCCAGCTTTAAGCGTACAATTGCTTCGCGGCGCGCACGTTCCACCACACTTTCATAACTGGTCAGGCGGCCACCGAGTAAATTCTGCACATTGGCAATTGCATATTTAAAGTAATCATGTGAAATTACCACATTGCTGCTGACCAGTTGGCCGGGTAGGTCGGTGCTTTTAAAGCGGCTGCTGTCGAGCTGGATATAGGCCAGTCGCTGTTCCTGTTCGGCCAGATATTGAAAATGCTTGCGTTCGTTATAGCGGCCAAAACCGAAGCCAACGGCAAACAGTACCGCAAAAATCAGCAGCTGCAGAAGCAATCCATCCATGACTTAGTCCTGTGCAGGGAAGGGATCAGGCAGTTTTGGCATGATTGGATCGACAATCACCGCCGTGCCATAAACGAACAGTTCAGATGCACCCTGGGCAATGTTGGAAGTAGAAAAACGGATTCCGACAATGGCATTGGCACCCATGCTGCGCGCTTTGTCGATCATCCGGTTCATGGCTTCCTGACGCGATTCTTCCAGCAGTTCGGTATAGGCTGTCAGCTCACCACCGACAATATTTTTCAATCCGGCCAGCAGGTCACGGCCGACATGCTTGCTGCGTACCGTGCTGCCATATACCACATCAATTTGCTGGCGAATGGTGTGTCCGGGTACAGATTCCAAATTACTCAGTAACATGTGATGACCAATAACAATAGATTGCTGATGAAGATAGAAAAACTGCGGGCAAAATGCAATCAAAACATCTCTTTTACAGTTTTATACGGGCAGATGTGCATCCAGTCCTTTGGCGAGTCACTACAAGCAAAACAGGATTTCTTTGCTTTGCTCATCACTCTATCGAGCTACTTTTATTTAATGGATGATCCAGGCACATCATCAGGCAAAGAAAAAGCCAGTCAGCGCGAGGCTCACTGGCTTGATTATCAAGCGATAAGAATGAAATCACCCTGATGCTTGACGCTGCAACTCAGACAATCTTATTGCTGAGCAGCGCGGCGTTGTTCTGCCACAGACGGCTGCTGGGTCACTTGATCTGAAGTGTTGGCTTTCAGGCCGCCACCCAAGGTTTTGTACAGTTCCACCTGATTGTTCAAATTGGCCTGTTCCAGCAATAACAGCCCTTGCTCGGCTGCATAAGAGGCACGCTGTGCATCCAGTACGGTCAGATAGCTGTCAATGCCGGCACGGAAACGGGCTTCCGACAGACGATAGGTGGTATTGGTGGCTTCAACCAGACGGCGCTGTGCGGCAATCCGGTCACCAATATTTTCACGCACTGCCAAGGCATCATTCACTTCACGGAAAGCGGTCTGAATCGACTTTTCATAATCTGACAGCGCAATCTGCTGATCGGTTTCTGAAATGCGGATATTGGCCTGACGTGTGCCCCAGTCAAAGATTGGAATATCCAGACTTGGACCAATTGACCAGACAAAGTTACCTGATTTGAACAGGTCACTTAAATCGGCCGAGGCATAACCGGCGGAACCGGTCAGGCTGATGGTCGGGAACAGACGGGCACGCGCTGCGGCAATATTGGCACCTGCGGCAGACAGACGGTATTCCGCTGCACGAACATCGGGACGGTTTACCAGCAGATCACTTGGTAAGCCGGCACCAATTGCAGTATTGGAGGTAATGCGGGTAATACGCTGTGCCGGCAGCAGATTGGCCGGAACCGGTTGACCCACCAGCAGATTCAGCAGGTTTTGTGCCTGCGCCACCTGAGTCTTATAGTTAGCTACATCATTACGCGCGGTTTCGACTGAAATTTGCGCCTGACGTACCGGTAGTTCGCTGTCGATGCCAACGTCAAAACGTTTTTTGTTCAGGTTATACGATTCAAGCTGGGCCTTTAAAGTTTGCTCGGCCAGTTTCAGGTTGGCATTGGCAAAGGAATAGCTGAGCCAGGCCTGAGATACCTGACCAATCAGGGCAATTTGCGTGGCATCACGGGCGCTCTGGGTGGCCAGGAAATTATCCAGTGCATTGTCACGCAGGCTACGGACCCGACCCCAGAAATCCAGCTCATAGGCGGTGACCCCTAAACCTACGTTATAGGAGGTGCTTGGGCCACGACCCTGATTGCTCATGGTGTCCTGACGTAACACGCTGCCACTGGCGCCAATGGTCGGTAACTGGTTATTTTCAGTAATCTGGTACTGTTGCTGGGCACGCTGGATGTTCAGCGCCGCAGTACGTAAATCACGGTTATTGGTCAAGGCCAGATCCAGCACCTGTAGCAGGCGCTGATCGGCAAAGAAATCTTTATAACCCTGTTCTGCAACAGAGCTTCCGGAAGCATTGCTATAGCTGCTCGGAATATTCGCCTGAGCAACCGGCTCTGGCCCGCGCATACTCTGACAGGCTGTCAAAGCAAGCGCAAGGGCAGAAACCGCAATACCACGGCCTGTAAGAGACCATAAGTTTTGCATCACGATACATGCTCCTGATGATTTTGTTGTTTTGGTTTGTATTTAAAGATACTTCGAATCCACACGTAGAATACCGGGATAAAGAAGATACCCAACAAGGTCGAACTGATTACGCCGCCCAGAACACCATAACCGACCGAGTGCTGGCTACCTGCACCTGCACCTGAAGACAGGGCCAGCGGCAGTACACCAAAACCGAAGGCTAAAGTGGTCATGATAATTGGACGTAAACGCATTTTTGCCGCATGTAAAGTGGCTTCAAACAGGTCTTCACCTTTTTCCTGCAACTCTTTGGCGAATTCGACAATCAGGATCGCGTTTTTCGCAGACAGACCAATCACCGCAATAATCGCCACCTGGAAGTAGATGTTATTCGACAGGTTCGGGTTCTGGAACAGCACCATCCCGCTGAAGGTCAGGAACAGGGCACCGACAATACCTAATGGTACGACCAGTAATACCGAGAACGGAATTGACCAGCTTTCATACAGCGCTGCCAGACACAGGAAGACAATTAACAATGACAGGGCATACAGGAATGGTGCCTGATCACCCGATTCACGTTCTTCCAGTGACAGACCGGTCCATTCATAGTCGAAACCTTGCAAGCCCATGTCTGGCAGCTTGGCAATAATTTCTTCCATGGCCACCATCGCATCACCCGAGCTGACGCCAGGCGCTGGTGTACCCTGAATGTTCATGGAGGATACGCCGTTATAACGCTCTAAACGTGGTGAACCATAAGTCCATTCACCGGTTGCAAAGGCCGAGAATGGTACCATTTCGCCGCGGTTATTACGTACATACCATTGATCGAGGTCTTCCGGCATCATACGTGAGCCTGCTTCACCCTGAACATAGACTTTCTTGACACGACCGCGGTCGATAAAGTCATTGATGTACGAACCACCCCAGGCCATGCCCATGGTGCTGTTAATTTCAGCAATACTCACGCCCAAGGCACCGGCCTGCGCATGGTCCACAATCACGCGGTACTGTGGTGTATCTTCCTGACCATTTGGACGAACCCCGGCCAGACGTGGATCTTTGGCTGCTTCACCTAAAATGATGTTACGTGCCATGGTCAGTTTTTCATGACCCTGACCGCTGGCATCTTTCAGCTGCAGGTTAAAGCCGGCACTCACGCCCAGTTCAGGCATAGCAGGCAATTGCAGTGGCATGATGTAAGAAGCATCTTTAACAATCATGTTCAGTGCCATACCACGCTGGATAATCGCACCGACCTGAGATTCTGGCGAAGTACGTTCTGACCAGTCTTTCAGCTTAATGAAGGCCAGACCTGCGTTTTGTCCAACCCCGGTGAAGGAGAAGCCGGCCACACTAAACACAGACTCGACATGCTCTTTCTCATTTTCCAGGAAGTAGTTGGTCATGGTGCTGACGACTTTGTCAGTCCGTTCCAGACTGGCATTTGGTGGCAATTGCACCAGTGTCATCACCACACCTTGGTCTTCATCCGGCAGGAATGAAGATGGCAGTTTCTGGAATAACAGCACAATCACAACCAGCACTGCACCGTAAATAATTCCGGAGAAAATCTTGCTGTGGGTCATACGGTTCACACCGCCCTGATATTTCACCGACAGCTTGTCAAAGCTGCGGTTAAACCAGCGGAAGAAGCGCGCAAACAGACCGTTGCTTTCTGGCTTGTTCGGATCATGCTGTTTCAGCATGGTCGCACACAGGGCAGGGGTAAAGGTTAAGGCTACAATCAGCGACAGTACCATTGCCGTGACCAGGGTCACCGAGAACTGACGATAAATCACCCCGGTCGTACCACCGAAGAATGCCATTGGTACGAATACCGCAGACAGCACCGAGGTAATCCCGATTAACGCGCCAGAAATCTGTTTCATTGACTTTTCAGTGGCTGCCACAGGGTCGAGATGTTCTTCGACCATGACACGTTCCACGTTTTCCACCACGACAATCGCGTCATCGACCAGCAAACCAATCGCCAGAACCATCGCAAACATGGTCAGGGTGTTAATCGAGAAGCCGAACATGTTGATGACGGCAAAGGTCCCCAAGACCACCACCGGTACGGCCATGGTTGGAATAATAGTGGCGCGCCAGTTCTGCAGGAACAGGAACATCACCAGGAATACCAGAATAATCGCTTCAATTAAGGTTTTAACAACACTCTTAATCGACAATTCAATAAATGGTGTGGTGTCAAAGGCCAGCTGATCGACCATCCCTTGCGGGTAGTTTGGACGTAACAGCTTTAAGCGCTCTTCAACGGCTTGGGCGGTATCCAGCGCGTTGGCACCAGTTGCCAGTTTAATCGCAACACCACCGGCAGGTTTGCCGTTGAATTTGGAATCAAACTGATAGTTGTCTGCACCGAGTTCTACACGAGCTACATCACCCAGACGCACCTGTGCACCTGAAGCAGTATTTTTCAGGAAGATATTGCTGAACTGTTCTGGGGTTTGCAGCAGGCTTTGTGCCGTTACGGTTGCGTTGAGCACCTGACCTTCTATGGCGGGTGCACCACCTAACTGACCGACAGCGACCTGGGCATTCTGGGTACGAATGGCTGTGGCAATATCACTTGGGGTGACTTGCAGGCTGGCCATTTTGGCTGGGTCCAGCCAGATGCGCATTGCATAGGAACCACCAAACACCTGAACTTCACCGACCCCCGCCACACGGCTTAAGGGTTCAGAAATATTGGAGTTAACATAGTCTTTGATGTCATTTGCTGACATGCTGCCATCAGGCGAATAGAAGGCCAGAACTTGCAGGAAGCTGGCGCCTGATTTGGTGACCCTCACCCCTTGACGCTGGACATCTTCCGGCAGCAGGGCGGTGGCAGACTGTAATTTGTTCTGTACCTGAACCTGGGCAATGTCAGGATCGACGCCTTGTTCAAAGTTCAGCGCAATAGACGCAGAACCGTTACCGGCACTGTTCGATGAAATATAACGCAAGCCATCGAGACCATTCATCTGCTGTTCAATAATCTGGGTTACTGTGTTTTCAACAGTTTCAGCCGAAGCACCCGGATAGGTCGCAGAAATGGTGACCGTTGGCGGCGCAATGGTCGGATACTGGGCAATGGGCATATTGGATAGGGTTAGAATACCCGCCAACATGATCACCAGTGCAATCACCCATGCAAAAATCGGGCGATGAATAAAAAATTGAGCCATTGAAGTCTACCCCTTATGTATTTGAAGTAGCTTTTTGTTCAGCTTGAGCATCCGCCTGATCTGCTGGTTGTTTTGCTTTATCTGATGCAGCAGGTTGCTGGGCACCTTGTGGCGCGGCAGCTTGCGGTTGATATGGTTTGGCTACCACTTTCTGTTCCGGCTTGACTTTGGCAATACCTTCTACAATAACTTTATCGCCAGTTTGCAGACCTTCAGTCACAATCCAGTCTTTACCCTGAATACCGGCTGTGGTCACTGGACGTGGTTCAACCACACCTTTGGCATTGACCAGCATCGCCATGGCCTGACCGGTTGGGGTACGGGTAATGGCAGCTTGTGGAATCAGCACGGCATTTGGAATTACCCCTTGCACAATCTGTGCAGTGGCAAACATGCCTGGCAATAACAGATGGTTTGGATTCGGGAATACTGCACGTAAAGTCACGGTACCCGTATCCGGATTAACGCTGGCATCGGAGAATGCCAGACGGCCTTCAACCGGATAATAGCTACCATCTTCCAGTTTCAGCTTGACTGTGGTGTTGTTACTGCTGTTTAAATCACCTTTACTCAGCTGCTGGCGTAAACGTAGCAGTTCAGCACTCGACTGGTTGATATCCACATAAATCGGGTCCAGACGCTGAATGGTCACTAACGGTTCCTGCTGGCTGGCAGTCACTAATGCACCTGCCGTCACGGTAGAACGGTTGGTCTGACCTGAAATTGGTGCACGTACGGTTGAGTAACCCAGGTTAATTTCTGCATTGCGCAGTTCGGCACGGGTGGCCGCGACATCTGCTTCTGCCAGTTTCACCTGCGCCACAATGTCATCATATTCCTGTTTGGAAATGGCATTGCTGCCCACCAATTGACGATAACGGCCTTCTTTGACACGTAAAACGTTCAGATTGGCCTGCTGACGTGCCAATGCTGCACGGGCACTATCTACCGATGCACGGTTGGTCCGTGAATCAATTTCATATAAGGCCTGACCTTCACGTACATAGCTACCTTCGGTAAACAGACGTTTCTGCACCACACCGCTGGTTTGCGGGCGAACTTCAGAAATTTCAAAGGCAGTGGTACGGCCGGAAAGTTCAACAGACTGCTCGACACTTTGTGGCTGTACAACAATGACCCCAACTTCTGTTGGAGGCATTTGCTGCTGGGCTGCAGCTTGCTGCGCATCATTTGGATCTTTGCTACAACCCACAAGCGCGATGCTTGTGGCCAATGCGCAAGCAGTGAGGGCAGGGGCCCAAAGCTTTGCAGACATCATTCTTCCACCTCAATTAGATTTTTATCTATCTAAAAATTATTCATTGGTTTGCGCTGGCTGTACTTGATCAAGATCAGATAGAGCAGCGTGATCCAGATAAAACTTATGCTCCAGCCTGACAGGACATCTGAGGGAAAATGTACGCCAAGATACACTCTTGAAATTCCCATCAGCAACATCCACATAACAGCACATATTACAATGGCTTTATGTGCGGGATGTTGCATTGACACATAAATTGCAAGACAGCCCAGCGTTGCGGCATAAAAACTGTGTGCGCTGGGAAATGAGGCACCATAGCTATTGACCAGATGATACATTTCTGGCGGGCGCTCTCTTGCAATCAGATACTTGAGTATCCAGGCAGTGGCAAAACTCCCCATCAGTCCAATGCTGACCAGCACGATATTTGCATATTCCTTCTGCCTGGCCAGATACAGACACCAAAGACTGGATAAAAATAATACAAATGGCATGCCACCAACGACAGATAATCCCGTCATTAGTGAATTCAACATCTCGTTACGGTGCTGGCTGAACCAGTCTACAATTGCCGAATCAAGGGCAGTGAGCGCTGGAACATAAAGCATTAACACGCTGAAAAAACACAACAAACCACCGAGATAAAGCAAAAAATTAGGCATGCCGAAATCCTGGTTAGTTTAGCTGATCCGAGCGCAGTCCGGTAATGGATTAAAGTGTACTCGCCAGTACACTTCATTTCAAGCCTGTATAAATTATGCTAATTTCTTTTTCAATTCTTTTTAACACATGACAAAATAAATTAACAAACTCCTTAATGATGACCCTTGGCCGGGCCAGATTGTTCTTCAACTTCAACAGGTTGCTTCGGTGGCCAGAAAAAGTCACTGGGCCGGGTCAGGAAATGGGTCATGACCAGTTTGGCCAATGGCTTCCACTGTTCAAAACGTACCCGACGTGCGCGCAGGGCCACAATAATGGTGAGGGTAAAGCTGACAAATAAGTTGGTCAGGCCAATTAACAGCACACCCAGGAAAGACACAATAATCAGGCCAATTTCCGGACTACCGTTGACGTTCATCAAACCCTGAATAAAGTTGGCCGAGGCAAAGGCAATATGCCGGATATCTAAAGGCAGACCCAGAATATAACCAATTGTGCCCATACTGCCGAGCATAACCCCGAACAGGAAATTACCGGCCAGTGCGCCCAAGTTCCGTTCAATATAGGCGGCAAAACGGTCCAGCCGTTCCTGACTCATCCATTTTTTCAGTTTGGCATGCGCCTGTAGCCGTGGTCCGACTTTGCGATACACCGCCATATTATCGAAGTAACCAGCAATCAGGCCCGATAAAAACAGACACACACCGGCAATGGCTGCGTGTGGAATTGCCAGAGAGGTAAACGGATTCAGGTCATGCAGCATTTTGCTGGCTTTGGCATGGTTCATTAAAGGCTCATGCAACGCCGCATCCCACATAAAGGCAATTAGGGCGGCCACCGGAATGGCAATCGAGATATTGCCCAGAATGGCAATAAACTGGGTCCGGATAATATTGATAATCAGCGCGGCCAGCTCGGCAATTTGCGCCATTTTCGAGCCTTTGCGATGCTGTACGGTCGAAGCCAGTGCGGCAGCGGTCATCGCCGGCTGTTTGGTGGCCACAGTAAAGTGCAGCACATGAATCAGCATAAAGCCCAGCGAGTAGTTCATGCTGTTAATAAAGGCCTGCATCAGCGGCGCCAAGGTTAAACGTGCCGCCAGCACCTTAAGGGTGGCCATGGTGGCAATAATGACCCCGGCCCCGGCAGCCGATTTATACATTTCCAGAAAGCCGGCCTTGTCGGTACTTACATAATGTTCACCGGTTTTACTGGCATTTTCAGTCACCTGCAAGGCCATCAATTCACTGTTGGTAGCCAGCAGGGAGCGGACACTGCGTTCGCTATACAGCGCGGTGGTAATATCGACCAGTAGCTCGCCCATGGCGCTATAACGCACATCATCTTCTTCAACAATCAGGTTCAGCAGCAGTTCAATCCGGTCCAGACACTGTTCCAGTAAGGACAGCAAATAGGTCAGGCTGACACTGACCCCAATCCGTTTGGTGGCCCGGCGAATTTTATGGCTGACGTTACGGCACTGGTCAATCATCACCAGCGCCTGTGAGGCATCCGGTGGAATTACCGCTTCAAATTTGTCGGCACTTTGATGCAGGTTTTTATATTGCACAATGAAATCGTTGATTTCACGGTTCTGCACTAAAAATGGTGATTCGTATTCGGTCAGTTCCGGATGGGCATTAATAAATTCCGGATATAAACCAATTCCGCTGACCCGATAGGACAGCACGGTAATGGCTTTAATGATTTCCTGACGAATCAGTTTTTTATCATCCTGATTACGATGGCCCTGATTCAGCAGGCGAAACAGCTGCTGCCACTGCTGATCTTCAATATCATCCAGCCAGTATTTATCACTGCGCTGATGGAAAATGCGGCGCAGCAAGTCCTGCAGCTGGCTCTGATCATTAATCAGCGGTAAAAAATGCGCCCCTAGGCGCTGAAACAGCTGGCTCCAGAAACCATCTAAAGACAGGATGCCGGTATCGGCATACAGGCTGGTCTGTTTGTACTGGCTGATTAAGCAGAGCACAAAACTTTGTAAGGTATTGGCGGCATTGGGCGTAATCAGCAGGGCATGTAAAAAGGCCTGAAACTTTTCTTGTATTTCTTCGCTATTTTCGGTGTTGGCTGGTCGAATACGGTTGACCAGCTCAATGAGCAGTTGCTCGTCAAGATCAGCGGGCGTGGTTTCCAGCTGATCCTGCATGTTCAGGAATAGGTCATAAAATTTTATATGCATAGGCAAGGATGAAGCTATTTATTGAATTCGGTGCAGGGCCAGCTTGGCCAGATTGACCAAGGCCTGACGATAGATTGTATCTGGCAAGGCATTTAAGGCCGCAATTGCGGCTTCGGTTTCTTCCGTGGCACGTTGCTGGCAATAATCCAATGCACCTGACGTCTGTACAATCTCGATAACCTGCGCCAATTCGGAGGTTCCACCCGTAGCAATACTGCGGCGGATAATTTCATGTTGCGCACCTGTGGTATTTTTCAGGGCGGCAATTAAAGGCAAGGTCGGTTTACCTTCCATCAGGTCATCGCCGATATTTTTACCCAGGGTTTCGGCATCTGAGGTGTAATCCAGAATATCGTCAATGATCTGGAAGGCATTACCAAAATGGCCGGCAAAGACACGTAACGGTTCACGGTATTCCGGCTTGCCGGTTAAAATGGCGGCACCTTCGGTGGCCAGTTCAAACAGGCGCGAGGTTTTGCCGTGAATAATATCTAAATACGTCTGTTCGGTGGTGTCCGGTTGATGCTGTGATTGCAACTGTAGTACTTCACCTTCGGCAATTTCACAGGTACCGGTCGAGAAATCTTTTAGCAAGGTCATGTTGTTTAAATCGACCAGCAGGTCAAAGGCACGTGAAATCAGGAAGTCACCGACCAATACGGCGGTCTGGTTATTCCAGGTGGCATTGGCGGTTGGACGACCACGACGCAAGCCGGATTCATCGACCACATCATCATGCACCAGGGTTGCGGTATGCAGCATTTCAATAATCGCCGCCAGTCTGCGCGCCTGTTCCAGATCTTCTGCGCCGCAGGCTTTGGCCGCCAGTAAGCACATAATCGGACGCATACGTTTGCCGCCGGCTTCCACCACATGCTTGCTGACCGCCATAACCAGTGCGACTTTTGAGGTAATGCCTTCATTAATAAACTGATCCATCGCGGCAAAATCGGAAGCAACAGGCGCGAGAATATCTTGCTTAAAGTCGATGGTCATGTGAAGGAGAACCTCAATTGTGTCAAGTAACAACGATATAGTGTAACAATGAAAAACGTCTGGACAGGAAATCTGCAATCTGCGGTGCGGCCATTGTGGTTGTCGTTATGAAGTACGAAGCAATGGTCTGCTTTCCTGTTCGTGCTGGCGCTGATGGCCTCCCGGTGACAGGCAGCGGTGATAGCATCAGCATGCTGGCGTTTTCGATTCTAACAAGCAATTTGATTAGATCAATGAAAAATGTAGGGTTTTGACCATTTTTGTTGCTTTTCGTTGCATGTTTATAAAATAAACAGCCGGCTGATGCAATATTTTGGCTAAATCTCTTGTTGTTTGCAGCGTTATCCCTTAAAATCTCTGCCCTTGTATAACCCCAGTGGCGTTCGTTTTAAGATCGGTATATCCCTTTACCGGCACGACGACACGGGCATGTTTGGAGTACATTATGTACGCAGTAATCCAAAGCGGTGGTAAACAGCACCGTGTAGTTGAGGGTGAAACCCTTAAAGTTGAATTATTGAAAGCTGAAACTGGCGCAACTATTACGTTTGATGACGTATTAATGCTTGTAAACGGTGATAGCATTCAAATCGGTGCTCCAGTTGTAGCTGGCGCTAAAGTAACTGCAGAAGTGGTTGGCCATGGCCGTCACGACAAAATCCGCATCATCAAAATGCGTCGTCGTAAGCACTACCGTAAGCAACAAGGTCACCGTCAATGGTTCACCGAGTTGAAAATTACTGGTATTTCAGGCTAATCACTAGGAGTAATGAGACATGGCATCTAAAAAAGCCGGTGGTTCTACTAAGAACGGTCGTGATTCGAATCCTAAGATGTTAGGTGTTAAAGTTTACGGTGGTCAAACTGTAACTGCAGGTAACATCATCGTTCGTCAACGTGGTACAGAATTCCACGCTGGTGCAAATGTAGGTATGGGCCGTGACCATACTTTATTTGCTACTGCTGACGGCGTAGTAAAATTCGAAGTGAAAGGTCAATTTGGCCGTCGCTACGTATCTGTTGAATAAGATTCAATAGAACAAAAACCCACAGTTTTCTGTGGGTTTTTTTATGCATGTCGCATCGGGAAAGAGAGCAACCCTGATCTTCATGATGATGGATAAAAAAGAACATTTGATATTAATAAACATACAAAACTTCTTATTTTCTCTAAATTTAGGCACTTTATTTGGTTTAAGATGAGTCCATGAATACATTGCGATATGCAACAATAAAAGGTGAATCTATGAAAATGCTTCGTCAAACCATGTGTGCTATGGCATTGGGTGCTGCAACGCTGGCACCAGTGATGAGTACGACTGTGTATGCTGCGCCTGTGGCAGCATCGGAGCAGCAAGCCACTGCCAATCTGGTCAAACAATTGAGTCATATTAAAAGTATGACCGCTAACTTTGAGCAGACCACCAAAACCAGCGGCAAAGCGCCTAAAAACAAGGGCCTGACTGCCCAGCATATGAATCAGGAATTTAAAGGCGTAATGAAAGTGGCGCGCCCGGGTAAATTCTATTGGGAAACCACCAGTCCGGCCAAACAGACCATTGTGACCTCAGGGAAAACAGTCTGGATTTATGACCCGGACTTGCAGCAGGCCGTGCGTCAAAACCTGGATGAGCAGGTTGCCAATACACCAGCACTGTTATTGTCGGGCAATACCAACCAGATTATGCAGTCATACCGGGTGACCCAGCCGAACAAAGGCAAAACCTATTACACCCTGTATCCAAAAAGTGATGAAGGGGCTTTCCAGAGTCTGACCATCAGTTTCGGTGCCAACAAAGCACCAAGCCTGATGATTCTGGAAGATTCTTTAGGTCAAACCACCTATGTACGTTTTAACAATGTGAAGGTGAACCCGAACATTGCCAACTCGACCTTTAACTTCACCCCGCCAAAAGGCACAGATATTATTGATCAATAAGGGATGATGATCATTTCTTAAAAAAGATTTTATCTGTGAAAGCAAAAACATAGAGGAGCCATTTTAATGGCTCCTTTATTTTTAGGTGAATAATCGTCCAATGGTAGGATTGAACGGAAAGTCAATTGAGCGAGTTGAGCCATGCGGACATGCATGAAATGGCAATAAAAATTGCCCTCCCTGAAAATGGTTAAAAATTAACCAAAAATAAGGGTTAACCAGAATCACGGCTGATCTGTCTGCTTTTGCTCTGTGAAAGAATCCACAATTTCTGTGGATAAATCTTGGGATAATTTATTTTTCCCGTTGAATGGGCCGCAGATGCACGATTAGGGTGCAGTCAGGATTTGATTTTATTTTAAAATTATCATTATGAATTTTAATGGAATATTATAAATTTTGGTATGTACCGCTGCGGATGGTTTTTGGTTGATTTTTCATTTTTTATCGCAGGTTACAGAACTGCTCTAGGATCGAACAGCAGGAGTTTTATATAGTGGTAAATAGCTAAATTGAGCGTATACAACGCCTTTGCGGGGTGAAAACTGCTGAAAATTGCAGCATGAACATAGGGGAAATGCAATGCAACATCTGAAATCAAATCTGCTCACCACGACCATCGCACTGACCACGGCATTAATGTTAAGCGCCTGTCAGCCGAAGCAGGATGCCGCACCTCAGGTGGAGGCCGAGCAAAGTCAGACTCAGGCAGCTGCCATTCCCATGATTCAGGCCAAAGTGGTGCCGGTGGAATTGAAACAGCAGCAGCGCTGTGATGAAGAGGGCTGTACCGAATACGATATTCAGACGGTCAATACCAATGTGCCGTGGATCAATGCGTATTTTATGCAGCGGATTAAAAAGGCTGACCCGATTGCATTTAGTGAAGATGCCGCTTCTACTGCGTCAGCATCGTCAGCATCGTCAGCATCGTCAGCATCGTCAGCATCGTCAGCATCGTCAGCATCAGAGGCCAATAGCACAGAGGAGCCTAACCGTCTTAGCCTGAGTTCTACCTATGTACGTTATATTGGCCAGCATGGCCGTCTGGCTACCTTTAGCATGCAAAGCTATAGTTATCCGGCCGGGGCGGCGCATGGTATGCATCATCAGGAATTTGTGACCTTTGATTTAAACAGCAAGAAACGTCTGGCCTTGCAGGATATTCTGCTGCCGAATAGTGAAGCCAAACTGGTACAAGAACTGTTTAACCATAATTACAACTGGCTGAATGAGCACGACATCCAGCGTGACAAACTGCGACTGAGTGACAATTTTTATTATGGCGCCAATGGGCTGGTGTTTGTCTATCCATTGTATGAGCTGGCTTCCTATGCAGAAGGCATGCCGGAACTGGAGCTGCCGTATTATGCGGTGGACAAACTGATTAAAGCTGAATATCTGCCAAGTTTGCCGAAGTATCCGGCCCAGTAAATTGTGAAAAAACTGCGCCAGATTGCTGTAATAAGCCCCAGCCGTGAAGCGGATTACTGTATTTTTTAACCCGAAGCGCTTACACTATAGCCAGTTTTTTTCTTTACAAAAGATTGGCTATGATCGACCCGAAATTACTCAGAAATAATATTGAGGCTGTAAATTTAGCCTTGGCAAAACGTGGTGTGCAACTCAATGTAGAAGAATGGGCATCATTGGAAGCTCGCCGTAAAGAAATCCAGTCCAAAACGGAAGCTCTACAGGCCGAGCGTAATGCCGGTGCCAAACAGGTCGGTCAGATTAAAAAAGCCGGTGGTGATGCTTCAGAAATCATGGCACGTATGTCAGCCATTGGTGATGAAATTAAAGCAGCCGAAGTGGCTTTAAATGAATTACAGGCGGAAATTGAAACCAAATCACTGACTATTCCTAACCTGCCACATGAATCTGTGCCGGAAGGTAAAGATGAAGCCGATAACGTGGAAATCCTGACCTGGGGTACACCACGCGAATTTGATTTTGAAATCAAAGATCATACCGACTTAGGCGAATGGATGGGTGGTCTAGAATTTGAAACCGCGACCAAGCTGACCGGTTCTCGCTTTAGCGTTTTAAAAGGGCCATTGGCGCGTCTGCAACGTGCTTTAACCCAGTTTATGCTGGATACACATACCCTGAAAAATGGCTATACCGAAGCCTATGTGCCGTACCTGGTCAATGCCGATTCTTTACGTGGTACCGGTCAATTACCAAAATTTGAAGAAGACCTGTTTAAGCTGCAGGGCGAAAAAGAGTTCTATTTAATTCCAACCGCGGAAGTGCCAGTCACCAACTTTGTCCGTGACGAAATTATTGATGCGGACCGTTTACCGCTGAAATATGCTGCGCATACCCCATGTTTCCGCAGTGAAGCCGGTTCTTATGGCCGTGATACGCGTGGCTTAATCCGTCAGCACCAGTTCGATAAAGTAGAAATGGTGCAAATCGTTAAACCTGAAGATTCTATGCAGGCACTGGAAGAGTTGACCGGTCATGCAGAAGGCATTTTGCAGGCGCTGGGCTTGCCGTACCGTAAAATCATCCTGTGTGGTGGTGATATGGGCTTTGGTGCGACCAAAACCTATGACCTGGAAGTGTGGGTGCCAAGTCAAAATACCTATCGTGAAATTTCTTCGTGTTCTAACATGGGGGATTTCCAGGCGCGTCGTATGAAAGCGCGTTATCGTGCTGACCAGAAGAAAACTGAATTTGTCCATACCTTGAATGGTTCAGGTCTGGCGGTTGGACGCACCTTATTGGCCGTGATGGAAAACTATCAGCGCGCGGATGGCTCAATTGAAGTGCCTGAAGTGCTACGTCCGTACATGGGTGGTGCAGAATATATCGACTAAATTCAGGTTGATGTACAGAATGCACCAATTTGTGCACAAAATTTGCTTAAGACAATCAGAACTAAATTACTGAGGTAGTGTGTGGATATTTTTCCAATCTCGTTAAAGTTGCAACAGCAACGCTGTCTGATTGTCGGTGGCGGACATATTGCCTACCGTAAAGCCGGTTTACTGCAAAAAGCAGGCGCTATTATTGATGTGGTGGCGCCGGCCATTGATGCCGCTTTACTGGAACTGGTCCAGCAGAGCCAGGGGCACTATGAGGCTGCTGCCTTCAATACTGAAATTCCGCTGCGCCAGTATCGTTTGGTGATTGCCGCCACCGATGATGCAGCAATCAACCGTCAGGTGTTTGAGGCTTGTGAAGCTGAAAATGTGCTGGTCAATAGTGTGGATGATCCGCCACATTGCCGCTTTATGGTGCCGGCTATTGTCGACCGTTCGCCTTTGCTGATTGCAGTGGCCACGAATGGTGCATCGCCGGTGTTGTCGCGCCAGATTCGCACCCAATTGGAAACCAGTATTCCGCATGGCATGGGCAAACTGGCGAGTTTTTCCGGTCAATGGCGTGCTGCGGTTAAGGCCAAAATCCAGAATCCGGATGAACGCCGGATTTTCTGGGAAAACCTGTATGCCAGTCCGCTTAAAGAGCAGGTCTTTAATGACAATCTGCAAGAAGCCAATCGTTTGATTGAGCAGGCCTTGCAGGAATGGACCACGCCAAAAGGTGAAGTGTATCTGGTCGGTGCCGGTCCGGGTGATCCGGAGCTGTTGACCTTAAAAGCACTACGCTTGATGCAGCAGGCCGATGTGGTGATTTACGACCGTCTGGTGTCCGATCCGATTATGGAGCTGTGCCGCCGTGATGCTGAAAAGATCTATGTTGGGAAAGCGCGCTCCAATCATGCCGTGCCACAAGAGGGCATTAATGCCTTGCTGGTCAAGTATGCGCAGGAAGGTAAACGTGTCTGCCGTTTAAAAGGCGGGGATCCGTTTATTTTTGGCCGTGGCGGTGAAGAAATTGAAGAACTGTTTGCTGCAGGTGTGGCTTTTCAGGTGGTGCCGGGCATTACCGCAGCCTCGGGTTGTTCAGCTTATGCCGGCATTCCTTTAACCCATCGCAACTATGCACAAAGCGTACGTTTCCTGACCGGGCATTTAAAAGAAGGTTCACCGGAACTGCCGTGGAGCGAGCTGGTCTATGAAAACCAGACTCTGGTGCTGTATATGGGACTGGTGGGACTGGAAAAAATCTGCCAGAAACTGATTGCCCATGGCCAGCGTCCGGATATGCCAGTGGCCTTGGTGTCTAAAGGCACCACACCGGAGCAGAAAGTGGTGGTCGGGACTTTGGCGGATATTGCATCTAAAGTTACTGAACATCAAATTCAGGCACCCACTCTGACCATTATTGGTGAAGTGGTGAAGCTGCGCGAACAACTACAATGGCATGAGCGAGGATAAAGCAACACAACGTGTTGCCCGAGCGCAAGACGAAGGCTGCGCCTGAGTAAAGAGGATAAAGCAACACAACGTGTTGCCCGAGCGCAAGACGAAGGCTATGCCTAAGTAAAGAGGATAAAGCAACACAACGTGTTGCCCGAGCGCAAGACGAAGGCTGCGCCTGTCAAGTGGCAGCTATGATGAATCATGGTTGCCGGAGATGCAAAAGGGCAATACTGCGTAGCGCTTTAACCCTGACAGCATCCTTGTCCCATCAAGAAAGTTTAATTGCTTAAATCAACCAGATAGTGAGTAAAAAGTGATCCACGTTGTGTTATATGAGCCTGAAATTCCTGCCAATACCGGTAATATTATCCGGCTTTGTGCCAATACCGGTGCTCAGTTACATCTGGTCAAGCCCCTGGGTTTTGAGCTGGATGATAAAAAGCTGAAACGTGCCGGTCTGGATTACCACGAATGGGCACGGATGCAACTGTGGGATTCAATTGAAGACTGTCTGGCCAATTTGGCCAGCAAAGGCATAGGCGTGGATGCCGTGTATCCATTAACCACCAAGGGTACAGAAACCCCGCATACTTCGGATTTAAACCGTCCTGTGGCCTTGTTGATGGGACCAGAAACCCGCGGTTTGCCTGAGCATGTGCGTTTGATGTTCCCACAAGAGCACTGGATTCGCTTGCCGATGGCAGAAAATTCTCGCAGTTTAAACCTGTCGAATGCCACAGCGGTCATTGTCTATGAAGCTTGGCGTCAGCAGGGTTTCCAGCCTTTAAGCTAGGGCAGATCATTGCGAAGAATAAAAAAACCAAGATCACTGATCTTGGTTTTTTTATCGCTATTTATTTTTTCAGTGAGCAGGATCAAGCCGTCAAAACTTGACCTGAAACGTAGAAACAAAAAAAGGTGCCGAAGCACCTTTTTAAATGACTTAAACTTAGAGTTTATCGTCAAATTCATTGTGTTGTGGCGCAGGGTGTTTAAAGCCTTTGGTTTTATAACCCAGGTATAAAATACCGGCCATTGCCCACCATAAACCATATTTCAATGATGTTTCATCAACCTCAAGCCACAGTGCAAACACCGCGATAAAACCACAAAGCGGCACCACCACAAAGTTCAGAATATCTTTAACGTTGCGGGTACGTCCATCACGCAGCGCATAGCGTGAAATGACTGACAGATTGACGAAACTGAATGCAGTCAGGGCACCAAAGCTGATCAGGGAAATCACGAAATCCAGATCCATAAAGCCTGCAGTTAAGGCCACCGCACCGACAATCAGAATGTTATAAGACGGTGTGAAGTTACGTGGGCTGATATGACCAAAGATTTTCTTGTTAATCACGCCATCACGGCCCATCACGTACATCAAACGGGATACACCGGCATGTGCAGAAATACCCGAAGCCATCACCGTTACAATTGCGAAGGTCAGTACATAGGACTGGAACAGTGAACCACCCACCAGCATCAGAATTTCTGGCTGAGTTTCAGCAATATTCTTGAAGTAGCTGCCCGGTTCATTCGGGAAGTAAATCTGCATGAAGTAGGTGCTGACAATAAAGATGATCCCGGCAATTAACGCAGTCAGGAAAATCGCTTTTGGCAGGGTCTTTTCGGTATCTTTTGTTTCTTCTGCCAGCGAGCTTAAGGAGTCAAAACCGGTGAAGGAGAAGCACAGTAAGGTAGCACCGGTAATCAGCGCACCGACTGAGGTCAGCTCATTCCAGAACGGTTCCAGGCTCCAGAGCTGATAACGCTGTTCGGCACTAATCGGGCCATCGGCATTAAAACCGGCCTGCAGTTTGGTAAATACCATCCAGGTAAAGATCGCGATGACCAGAAGCTGGATAAATACAATCAGACTGTTGAAGTTGGCGACAAAACGCGCACCACGCAGGTTGATGCCGGTCATAAACGCGGTCAGTACAATGACCCAGACCCAATGATTAACATCCGGGAACAGCGCTTCCAGATAAATCACGGCCAGAATAATATTCACCATTGGCGACAGCAGGTAGTCGAGCCAGGATGACCAGCCCACCATAAAGCCAACATTGGGGTGAATGGATTTCTGCGCATAAGTATAGGCAGAACCCGAAGATGGGTAGCGGCGAATCATGTGACCATAGCTTAACGAGGTCAGCAAGATTGCAACCAAGGCAAAAATATACGAGGTGGGTACATGAAAATGACTTTCTTCCGATACTAAACCGAAAGTGTCAAATAAGGTCATTGGTTGAATATATGCTAAACCAATAATAATGATGTGCCAGAGCCCTAGCGTTTTTTGCAGTTTAGCTGCCGATTGAGTCCCAGAGATATTTGTCAACGGCGTTATCCTCTTAATCGTTGATCAAGGATCAGTCATGTTCCTAAGGATCGTTTGAGACGAACGATCCCCCCTATCAATAAAACAAAAGTCCGCCAATCTACTCCAAAATGGTTGCTTTTGTCAGTAACTTTTTCAGAAATTTTTAGCAGAAAATATGCCAATCATCTGAATAAATAAGAACTTTTTCTTGGGTATAGTAAAAGCCTGATGTTTAAAAAAACATCAGGCTTCTAGAAATTTTGGCTATATTCGCCTATTTGCTGGAAATTACCAAGCCTTTTTTAAGATAGATTTCAAATCTTCCAGACTGGCTTCTTTCGGGTTGTAAATGATCGAGCCATCGTTCAGGGCTTTTTCGGCCACTTCATCCAGCTGCGCTTCTGTAACCTTGCCGGTTTCACTCAAGGTGCGTGGCAATTTGGTCATGGCATACAGACGGTCGCGCATGGTCAGCAGGGTAGCAATGGCTTTATCGGCACGCAGATGCGCCGGAGTCTGGGCATAAATATCCGGGCCGGCCAATGGCAGCAGCAGTTCGGCAATTTTGTCGCCATTGACATCTTTGTTGTATTCCAGCACATAGGGTAAGAACAGGTTCATGCACAGTCCATGCGGCAGATGCGCCACTGCACCTAAGGCATGACCGAGGGAATGTACCAGACCCACCATCGAATTGGAGAAGGCAATACCAGCCATGGTCGAGGCCTGTGCCAGTTCCAGACGGCCATAGGCATCGCTTGGATTGTCCAGCACTTTAAACAGGTTATTGCTGATTTTCTTGATTGCGGCGGTGGCATAGGCATCCGAAATCGGATTCGAGGCCATGCAGCTATAAGCTTCAACCGCATGGGTCATGGCATCCATAGCTGTCATTGCCGTTAAATGCGGTGGCAGGGTCTGGGTCATGCGCGGGTCCAGAATCGCGGCATGCGGCATCAGGTAATAAGAGGCGAATGGCATTTTGACATTCTTTTCAGTATCTGACACCACCGCGACCATGGTGACTTCTGAACCGGTGCCTGAAGTGGTCGGAATCACGAAGAAGGGCTTTAATGGTTTTGGCAGATTGTGCGCACCGGAATATTTCAGCAGGTCATCGCCGCCTTCCGTCACCAGAATATTGGTAGCTTTAGAGGTGTCAATCACCGAACCGCCGCCGACAGCAATAATGGCATCACAGTTGTGGTCACGATACAGCTGCGCCGCTTTACGTACCGTGTCCAGACTTGAATCCTGTGGTACATCATCAAAAATATAGCCAATTTCAGCATCGGTCGATTCAAAAGCCGCTTCAACCGGGGCCAGCAGGTTGTTACCACGGACGCCTTTGTCGGTAATGATCAGCGGGCGTTTCGCACCTAAAGTCACCAATTCAAACGGAATGTGTTCCAGTGCGGCATTGCCGGCAATGACTTTGACTGGACAAAAAAATTCGTAATAAGGCTTCGCCATGTTATGCACTCCGTTGGAAATAGGACTGAGCCACTTTCAGGTAAATATGGGCAGCTCCGCTGAGTTTTTCTTTTAAGTTAAGTTCGGATGGGTATTGTTTGACGGCCAGCTCTGCCAGCAGTTTAGGCAAAATCAGGGCTTCCATTTTGTTCAGGCAACGCACCAGACGAATGGCATAAGACAGGTCACCATCGGCAATCATGCGGTCATGGGCAAAGGCCTGTGCCGTACTTTCCTGAAACGAGAACACCAAAAAGGCATGGGTCAGATGCTTGAAGGTAATGACCAGATCGGGTTTGCCATCCAGTTCAGGCAGCAGTTCGAGCTGATGATCTTCAGTCACCCGGGCAATGAACGCAGGTCCATTGGGAAACACTTTCATGGACAGGATAAAATTTGCGGGAAACTTTGCAACTTCCTGTTTTATTTCTTGATCGACCTGGCTTGCCATCACCAGACCTCTGCCAATCACATCCATCATGAGTTTGACATAGGCCTGTTGCAAAGCGGGCTTCACGGTTTTGCTTGAAATCACTCGCTGAGTCCCTTTGTTAACATCTATTATTGGGTTTAGAGTAAATACTCTAATTTATTTCTTATTCAAAAGTAAAGTCATTTAGGCTTGAATGGTTTGAACCTCACTAAAGTAACCACTGTGCTCTAAAGTTTCAATGATATCTCGGCATAAAGTTTCAAACGATGGATAGTCTTGGACTAAATCCTGAATGCGCACCATTTCCAGACCGGCATACCCACAGGGGTTAATGGTTTGAAAACCACTCAAATCACAGTCAATATTCAGCGCTAGTCCATGGTAACTACGGCCTTTGCGGATTTTAAAGCCCAATGAGCCAATTTTACGCTCCGCGACATAGACACCCGGCGCATCTGCTTTGGCATAAGCTTCAATACCATATTTTTTGAGCAGCGCAATCATCAGGTTTTCGGCATACGATACCAGCGTGCGGACATTCCAGCCCAAACGGTTCAGGTCAAACAGGAAATACGCCACCAGCTGGCCCGGACCATGCCAGGTCACCTGTCCACCACGGTCGGTTTGTACCACCGGAATATGGCTGGGAATCAGAATATGTTCTGCCTTGCCGGCCTGACCTTGGGTCAGCACCTCATGATGCTGCAAAATCCAGAGCTCATCGGGGGTATTGGCATCACGCTGTTCAGTCAACTGCTTCATCTCTAAAAAGCGGTCTTGATACGGTGTTAATTGCGAATACTGGCGAATAATGAGGGTCGGTTTTTGAAGCGCATCGGTCACAGGCTGCGTCCTTAAAAATGAAATCTGCTGATGTGAATTATAATGATTCAGAATAGGAATAGGAGTGTGCCTGCTTTAAATTACTGCGGTTGCACGGTACGCCATAAAAAAACACGCATGAAGCGTGTTTTTTTTGAAACTTAAAGCGCGGTTTTAATCAGCGGGCAGGCAGCTAAATCGGCATAGACCGCATGCACCTGTTCCAGCTCCTCGAAACGCAGCTGTGCGGTAATCGAGTGGTATTTACCGGTACGCGACGGGGTCACGGTCATTTTGTCGCCATCAAAGTCCGGGAAGTGTTTCACGAAAATATCGTTCACCGCTTGACGCAGCTCTGCACCGGCCAGACCAATCAGTTTAATCGGGTAATCCATCGGAAAAACCCAAAGATGCTCTTGTAATTCACGAGAGGGAGTGCGGTCAATCATAATTACCTCAAAAGATTGAAAAACGCCTGCAAGGCGCAGGCGTTTTGGCATTGCTACTTAAATGGGGATGGATTGATCCCAATTCAAGCCGCTGCTGACTTAGTCGTTTTCCAGGAATGAACGCAGGTGTTCAGAGCGGGAAGGGTGACGTAATTTACGTAAGGCTTTGGCTTCAATCTGACGGATCCGTTCACGGGTCACATCAAACTGCTTACCGACTTCTTCCAGAGTATGATCGGTTGGCATATCAATACCAAAACGCATTTTCAGGACTTTGGCTTCACGTTCAGTCAGGTTTTCCAGCACTTCACGTGTCGCTTCTTTTAAGCCTTCTGAAGTTGCAGCATCGACCGGAGAGGTGATGTTGCTGTCTTCAATGAAGTCACCCAAATGCGAATCTTCATCATCACCAATTGGCGTTTCCATGGAAATTGGCTCTTTGGCAATTTTCAGGACTTTACGTACCTTCACTTCGTCCATTTCCAGACGTTCACCGAGTTCTTCCGGTGTCGGTTCGCGGCCCATTTCCTGCAGCAACTGACGAGAAACACGGTTAATCTTGTTAATGGTTTCAATCATGTGTACCGGAATACGGATGGTACGTGCCTGATCGGCAATCGAACGTGTGATCGCCTGACGAATCCACCAAGTCGCATAAGTCGAGAACTTGTAACCACGACGGTATTCAAACTTGTCTACCGCTTTCATCAGACCGATGTTACCTTCCTGAATCAGATCCAGGAACTGCAAGCCGCGGTTGGTGTATTTCTTGGCAATCGAGATCACCAGACGCAAGTTGGCTTCGACCATTTCTTTCTTGGCGCGACGTGCTTTGGCTTCACCCACCGCCATACGTTTGGCAATGTCTTTAATGTCTTTAACATTCAGACCCAACTCTTTTTCGATGTCGGCAATTTTTTGCTGGAAGGCCAGTACGTCAGGACGCACTTTTTCCAGGTAGCCTTTCATCTCTGCAGGAGCTTTGGCAATCTGTTCGTCTAACCATGCCGGATTAGATTCCTGACCCGGGAAAGTCGTACGGAACTGGGTACGGTCCATACGGCCACGACGTACCGCATAACGCATTACTTCACGTTCTGCTGCACGAATCTGGTCATGCGTGCCACGAATCATTTCTGAAATAATATCAAACAGGCGCGGCGCAAATTTGAACATCATGAACACGCTGGCCAGAGCCTGTAACGCAGCTTCCGCTTCTTTGCTGTTACGGCCATGCTTTGCAATGACGTCTTTGGCGTTTTTCCAGGCTTCAGTCAGCTCGGCAAAACGTACTTTGGCAATTTCAGGGTCCGGACCAGAATCCGCTTCAGAATCATCATCCGATTCTGACTCTTCTTCTTCATCGTCGTCATCAAGTTTGACATCTTTGGTTTTGGTGCTCTTGCTGCTCGATTCTTCTTCATCGTCGAGCACGGCTTCATCTTCCAGCACTTCCGGAATTTCTTCATCGGTTTCAGGATCTAAGTAACCTGAAAGCAGATCGGCCAGGCGGCGTTCGCCATTTTCATAATCTTTGTATTCTTGTAGAACCACTTCAACGGCATTTGGCCAGTACGCAATTGAATGCAGCACATCACGGATGCCTTCTTCAATACGTTTCGCGATACTAATTTCGCCTTCTCGCGTTAACAGCTCAACGGTCCCCATTTCACGCATATACATACGCACAGGGTCCGTGGTACGGCCAGGCTCATTTTCTACAGAAGCCAGTACTGCCGCTGCTTCTTCTTCAGCGACTTCATCTGCAGCTTCTGTGGTGTCTTCGAACATCGCATCATCAGATTCAGGTGCACGTTCATGCACAGGAATGCCCACGTCCTGAAGCATCTGGATGATGTCTTCAATCTGTTCGCTTTCCGTGATTGAGTCTGGGAGATGATCGTTAACCTCGGCATAAGTTAGGTAACCTTGCTCTTTGCCTCGGCTAATCAGAGCCGCTACTTGCGAAGTAGGGGAAGTCATATCGCTCATCTTTGCTTACTCTTCGTTGAATCTGTGGCAGTGAAAAACCGTGCATGATAGCACAATTTGCTGTAAAAGTTTCTGATTTGATCAATCAAGCATGATTTTATAAAAATGTTTGAAAGCAAAACTGAATAGGAATATGGGGCATCTTGCCCGGTTTTCAAGTCTGGCATCCGTTTTGTCCGCGAAATATTCTTGTCATATGCTTTAAACTATACTTATTCAGATAAGGTCTTCATAAATACACAAATTTTAGCGCGAAATACAAGCCAAAAATAGTCGGGAAAAACAAAAAATATAAATAAAACTTGACAACTTTTTCAAAGGCAGATAAATAGCGGCTAAACCCATTCACATTTTTTCATTCTGAGGTAGTTTTAGTGTCTTCAACAGATTTTGAACTAGATGATAACTACGGTGATGATGATGTCAGCTTCGATGAAGCGGCAGGTAAAATCAGTGCGAAAGAATCGTTAGAAAAACGTCGCCTGATTGATGATCTGCTGGCACAGCGTCGACTGGAGCGTGATCTCAAGGATTTTGATTATGACTTCGACGAAGATGATTTTGACGACGAAGATGACTGAAATTTGGGTTCAGTAAAGTCTTCGGAAAATGCTATGCTATACCTTGTATAGACGATTTTTGGATTTAAGATGAGTGCTTTAGATTTAGACCTGTTGAGTGAATATCTAGATGGTGACCAGAACGAATACGGTCTAGATTTTGCTGCCACTCATGGTTTTTTGTGTGCCATTGCAGTCGGCCCGCAATTTGACCAATGGCTGGATGAACTGTTTGAAGGCAACCAGAAAAAAGTGCCGGCAGAAATCGTAGCGCAGGTGAAAACCTGGCTCGAATCCATTCGTCAAAACCTGGCCAATGAAGAAGGCATTGAATTTCCATTCGAAATTGAAGAAGCAGATGTAGAATCAAGCTTGGGCGACTGGAGTGTGGGCTTTGTGGATGCCATGTTCCTGAATGAAGAAGCCTGGTTCACGCCAGAATTTGAAGAACAGCTGGTAGATCTGACTTTACCAATCATGGTGTTTAGCGGCATTGATGAAGAAGACCCGCAAATGGAAAGCTTCCGTCGTAATGGTCAGTTAATGGATGAGCTGGCGGAAGAAATTCCGGACAACCTTAATGAACTGTATTTGATGTATCACACTCCAAACTGATGCAAACCGAATAAATAAAAAAACACCTCCTCGGAGGTGTTTTTTTATAGCCGGATTACATTAGCGGGTCATACGGTTCCAGGCATCACGCACCGCATGTTTGGCATCTTCCCAGGCCAAACGGGTATCGCCCTTGGTGGACTCCCATTCGCTGCGTAAATCGGGTTCTACATCTTCAAAGCGTGTACCCGGTTCATAGCGTGAACGCTGGGCATAACCGACCCGATAGGCGGCCTGATAATCGCGCTCATAGCTTAAGTCCGGATGTGTGTTTTGCAGGCTGGTGTAGTAAGGCTGGCTCTGGCTGTGTTCACGCCAGTAAATATCTTCATCACCTTCGGTCGGGTTTTCGGCTTCCGCAGCGGTTTTACCAACCAGACCACCCACCACGGCACCAATGGTACCTCCGACCACTGCGCCAATCGGGCCGGTGGTGGCTCCGACTGCGGCACCTGTGGCTGCACCGCCGACCGCACCGACACCGGTGCCCACCGGATGGGTGCCGGTTTCACCGGTTTTCGGGTTGGCATTCAGCTGTTGCTGCTGCTGTTTTGGCAGCTGTTTGACCTGTTCGCGTTTTTGTTCCTGCTGGCGCTGGGTTTCTATTTCTGGATTCGTCATGTCTGTATCCTCTTGGGGCTGATGATGATCTAAGTAAAATGAATCAAAAAATTAAGATCAATCGGATCGCTTGAGTTTTAACTTAGATCAGACAGCACCCGGCGCGGGCAGGAGAATTGCACCTTTCACGTTAAGATAAATAACTTATGTCGGTTTCTGGTGACGAAAAGCAGGGCTTACTTACATACGGTTAAATTTTCTATGCAGATGCGCTGTCCGGAAGTCACCCATCTGCACGAAAGAATTTACTTCAGGATAATTTGATTTAACAGTGTCTGAAAATCGACTAACTATTACTGTTTGGCGCAATAAGCGGCATACCAGACGTAGGCGGCATAAAATACCGCACCATGGATGGCGACCATACATAGCATCAACACTGCCATGAGGGCCAGTCCCATTTTCTCAGCCGATTGAATAATCTGCTCTGCATAGGGGTTCATCAGCACCATAAAAAAGATAAACAGGCTGCCAATGATGATGGCCACGGCACTGCTGCCCCAAATCAGCTGAATTCTTTCATCTGAGGTCGGCAGGCGTTTTTCACGTTTTACAAAATGTTTGGCATTGATCAGCGCGACCACCACCAGTGTTGGAAAAAGGGTTAATACCCCAAGATTTAAACCATAAACTAGAACCATGGTCAGCAGGACCAGCGCAATGCTGTAGACCGCAGCCAAATGCAGCAAATAGTGTTTCATTGAATCCCCAAGTTTGGCCTGTAGCTCGGCCAATGCACATCACGAAGCGCGTTTACGCATATACCTACGGTATAGAATCCAGCCGATAATCGCAATCACAATTGCAATAATGACATAGCCGACCTGGCTAAAAATTTTCTGCATCAGCGCCTGATTTTCGCCAAAATAAAACCCGACCGCAGCCAGAAAAGTGGTCCAGATGATGGTGCCGAGGCTGCTGTAGAACATGAATTTCCAGAAGGGCATCCGGCTCATGCCGGCGGGAATACTAATTAAAGAGCGTACCGCCGGAATCATGCGTCCGGCAAAGACAATGCGATGTCCATACTGCTCGAACCAGTCCAGTGATTTTTTGACATCGGCCGATTTTAGGAACAGGTATTTGCCGTAGCGGTCGACAAAGCGGAAAATTGCATCATGTTCGAATTTATAGCCGATCCAGTACAGCAAGGCCGCTGCCAGTAGCGAACCGAAACAGCCGGCAATCACGACACCAACAAACAGTAATTCACCTTGTGAGGCCGAATAACCAGCAGAAGGCATAATAATTTCGGAAGGAATAGGGGGGAATACGTTGTCCAGAAACATAAGCAGGGCAATACCGAAGTAGCCCAGCTGTTCCATAATGGAAATAATCCATTCGGTCAGGTTCATAAAGTCAAGAAGGCCTAAAAATTAGACCTTCATGCTAAAGAGGATTGGTTTTTCAGTAAAGAGCTGAAACGTAACTAAAAATCTTCCTCAGCGGTATGCGACAGGGTGTGCACATAGACTTTTCGAAGCCCATACGCCACCAGCAGCGGCAAGACAGCGACAATCAGGTAACCACTCCAGATATTGGAAAGGTGATAGGCAATAAACATTGCCAGAATCGCGCCGAGCACGGTGCCAAACCCCACAATAAACAAGTGTGAACGCTGTTCAAGCTGCTGTTTCAGGTGGTGCAATTGCAGATCTTGCTGCTGATGCGCTCGTTGCAGTAAGGCAGTACGGAATTGGTGTTTATAGCGTGTTGTTATCGTTCTTTGCATAAGTCAATCCTTGTCCATGGGTGAGAATCTGTACGTCAAAATAAAACTGCATTGTTTTTGTTGTGATTTGGAGTTTAGCCTAAGCATGACTGGCTTCTGTTAGTACCAGAGGGTGCTTTGGTATTGAATTGATTCTGGTATGTGAACAGACGTAAAAAAAGCCCTATAAATAGGGCTTTTTGTAAAATTATTTGTACTGGTTTACATTATTACAGACGTTTGCGTTTTGCCGCTGCAATCTGAGATTGACGCATACGGAAGCCGGCTTTCTGTTTTTCTGTGGTTTTATCAATACAGTATTTACAAGATACGCCGTGTTCATAGCTTGGTTCTGCCACTTCTTCTGGCAGTAAAGGCCAACCACAGGCATGACACTTGGTATTTTGACCTTCTTCCACACCATGCGTAACCGCAGTACGACCATCAAATACGAAACATTCACCTTCCCACAGGCTTTCTTCTGCCGGGGTTTCTTCGAGGTATTTCAAAATACCGCCTTTCAGATGATAAACTTCCTGGAAGCCTTCTTGTAGCAATAACGAAGTGGATTTTTCACAGCGAATCCCACCGGTACAGAACATGGCAATTTTCTTGTCTTTGTGCTGTTCCAGTTCTTTTTTCACATAGTCTGGAAATTCACGGAAGGTTTCAGTTTGTGGATCAATCGCGCCTTTAAAAGTCCCGGCCTTGTATTCATAGTCATTGCGGGTATCAATTAAAATTACGTCATCACGTGCAATCAGTTCGTTCCATTCTTTCGGGTCCAGATAATGGCCGACCAGATCACGTGGTTTGACCTCTACACCCAAAGTCACAATTTCTTTTTTCAGCTTGATTTTCATTTTACGGAAAGGCTTGTCGGCGCTGTGCGACTCTTTATATTCCATCGCGCTAAAGCCTTCGTTTAAAAGAAACTGATGTACCTGATCAATGGCTTCGCGGTCGCCCGCCACCGTACCATTAATCCCTTCACCCGCCACAATGAGAGTACCACACAGGTTGATGCTGTTTACCAAGTCTAAAAGACGTTGTTGTAGATCTGCAGGATCTTGAACTTCTTTGAATTGATAAAGTGCGGCAACAACCCAACCAGAGGTCGCTTGCTGTTCTACAGGTGCAAGCTGTTCTACAGTAGCGTTCATGGAGTACTCCAATGTGATATAAAAAATTTGAGGGGCATATTTTAGCGTGAAAGTGCCCAGATAGCGAGAAATCCAGAACAGAAATATGGTTTTAAATCTGCGATAGAGTCGGCTATGATGCCTATCCTCGCCTATGATTTTACCAAAAGTAATACGGCCGCATTCAGGCCGGCATTACTGCGCTTTTCTGGAGTATATTTTGAGTACGGATCGTCGAATCGCCTCATTGACCCCGTGTGCAGGCCGCTGCTCTACGGTATTTGGTGATTCAGTGTGTCGTGGTTGTCGTCGTTTTAATCATGAAGTGATACGCTGGAATGGCTATACCCCCGAACAGCAAACGGCTGTCTGGCAGCGTCTGGATGCCCAGCTGGACCAGATTCTGGTACCAATGTTGCCATTTGCCCGCTTGCCGCAGGTAGAGCATTTTGTCCTGTCAAAGCGGGTGCGTTTACGTCCCGATGCCAGCGCAGGCCGCAAGTTATATCATGCGCTCAAATTATGTGAAAAAAACAAGCATCTGGCCGATGACAGTGGTCTTGGTATTCAGGCCGCGCAGGTTAAACCACTGTGGCAGGAATTTGAGCGTCGGGTACTGGCACTGGCGACTGCGAGTTATGACCTGGCATTTTTACGTGCCGATGGCATTAGCCAGCATTTATTAAAAGTCAGTCTGGAAGAGGATGACTAGTTTTTCATCCTAAGGTTTAAGCAAGAGTAGCGCAGGAGTACCACAGATGATCAATATGGCTGAATATCTGTTGTACTGTCTGGCGGTGGTGATCATGATTGCCACCCCAGGCCCGGTGATGATGCTGGTGATTGGTGCCGGACTCAAAGGTGGTTACCGGCGGGCGTTTCAGACCATTGTCGGGACTAATTTAGCTTCTTTGCTGTTAATTGCCTGCTCGGTGCTGATTTTAAAAGGCATCTTCAATATTCAGGCCTTCTGGCTGGATTTAATTAAGCTGCTAGGCTGTGTCTATATTGCCTATTTGGGGGTGGACATTCTCAAGGAAAGCCGGGCAGCGGCCGGACCGAAACAGGAGACGGCCAGCGCTGTAGGCGGATTTCGGCAGGGTTTTCTGGTCGGGATTTCCAATCCGAAAGATATTCTGTTTTTTAGTGCCTTTTTCCCGCAATTTATTCAGGTCACCGATCATTTTAATGATAGTCTAATCTTGCTGACCGCCAGCTGGATTGTACTGGATTTTCTGACTTTGTCTTTGTTGTATTTGGGTTTTTACCGTTTAACGCTGTCACGCGGTTATCGGCCGGTACTGGCGCTGTGTGGTGCTCTTTTAATTCTGATTGCGCTGTATGGACTAATCAGCACAGCAGGGCAGTATCTGTTTTAAGTAACCCATGACTTATATTTCTGCCATAAAAAAGCCCGCAATGTGCGGGCTTTTTCGTAGGATGATCTTAGGTCTTAAGCGACTTGTACCGGAATACAGTTGGCGGTGTGACTCACGGTGTTGTCCGGGTTGGCATATACCAGGCGTGGTTTATGCGCATTGGCTTCTACTTCAGTGAAATCACCGAAAGTCGCAATAATGATGATATCGCCGACATCTGCCTGATGTGCTGCGCCACCATTGACTGAAATGATGCCTGAATTGTCTTCACCACGAATCGCATAAGTGGTAAAGCGTTTGCCATTGGTTACGTTCCAGACGTGAATTTCTTCGTATTCGCGAATGCCAGCTAAATCCATAAGTTTGCCATCAATTGCACATGAACCTTCATAATGAAGTTCCGCATGTGTCACGAAAGCACGGTGAATTTTGCATTTTAATAAACGAGATAGCATGGCTAGCGTCTCCTTAGTGGACCTAAGATCTTTATCTTATGGTTGAATCAATCACTGCGACCGAATCAGCCGACGAGCGCATTTTGCGCCCAATTTTGCCAGATGGCAAGCAGGATTGTTCAACAATTATTAGGTTATTCGTTGGGTTTATAGGCATTGATCTGGTTCATGGCTTGCTGAATCTCGCCATTGACCAGTAATTTCATGCGAGACAGCGCGTGACTGAGGGCATCGTCCATCAAGCCTTGTTCCTGGCTTGGGGCTTTGCTGAGCACATGACCGGAAACACGTTCTTTAGACCCCGGATGACCAATACCAATGCGTAAACGGTGGAAATTTGGACCGGTGTGTGGAACGATGTCACGTAAACCATTATGACCACCATGACCGCCGCCAGTTTTCAGGCGAATAATCCCCGGATTCATATCCAGTTCATCATGGGCAATCAGCATGGCTTCAGGTGCGATTTGATAGAATTTGGCGAAGGGCACAACACTTTGACCGGAACGGTTCATAAAGGTTGTTGGTAATAGCAGACGAACGTCCTGACCTTCAATATTACCGCGACCGCTGATGCCTTTGAATTTCGGATCAGCTTTTAAAGAGATGCCATATTGATCTGCAAGGCGTTCAACAAACCAGAAGCCTGCATTATGGCGGGTTTGGGCATACTCAGTACCTGGGTTGCCCAAACCAACAATCAGTGAAATATTTGACACTAATTTACACCATTAACACTTATGCGCGTTTGAAGTCAGCGTGCATTGGTGTGTTTTTAGCAGGGTGACGTTGTAACGCTTGGATTTTCACGTTTTCAACTTTGTCGCCTACTTTGATTTCTACAACTTCTTCAAAGAAAGCATTGCTTTCTAAAGCTTTTACAAGCTCACGAAGTTCTAAAGTTACTGCTACTGGCTCAGCGTCGCCACCATAAATGATAGCTGGAACTTGAGCAGCGTGACGAAGGCGGCGGCTCGCACCTTTCCCTTGGTTAGCTGCTTCACGCGCTTGAGCGTTTAATACGAAGTTTGCCATGATAGACATCCTATTTCAGGTTAAATAAACCAGACCTGCGACCGATCTGGTGATAGAAAGCCCTGCATAAAGCAGGGCTTTTGAAAATTTAGCGCACTATTATAGATAAGAATCGAACATTGCGCTAATAGATTCTTCGTTGTTAATACGACGAATTGTTTCAGCAACCATGCTTGCGACTGAAACCTGACGAATCTTGCCAAGGTTTTGAGCTTCTTCTGATAATGGAATGGTGTCAGTAACAACCAGTTCATCAATCACAGAATTCTTTAAGTTCTCAATCGCTTTACCAGACAGCACCGGGTGAGTAGCATAAGCAACCACTTTACGCGCACCAAAAGTTTTGAGTGCATCTGCTGCTTTACACAGGGTACCTGCGGTATCGACCATGTCATCCACGATGACGCAGTCACGATCTTTCACATCACCAATCAAATGCATCACTTGTGATTCATTGGCTTTTTGACGACGTTTATCAATGATCGCAAGGTCGATATCCCCCATTTGCTTGGCAACAGCACGGGCACGTACGACACCACCCACGTCAGGTGAAACCACCATCAGGTTGTCGTGTGACTGCTGGCGTAAGTCAGCAAGCAGCGCTGGCGTACCGTAAATGTTGTCTACAGGAATATCGAAGAAACCTTGAATCTGGTCAGCGTGCAGGTCAATCATCACCACGCGGTCAATACCGACAGTGGTCAACATATCTGCAACCACTTTTGCAGTAATTGGCACACGGCTTGAACGAGGACGACGATCTTGACGGGCATAACCGAAATAAGGAATCACGGCAGTGATACGGCCAGCACTTGCACGACGCAATGCATCTGCCATCACCAGGATTTCCATCAGGTTATCATTGGTTGGGGCACAAGTAGGCTGAACGATGAAAACGTCTTTACCACGTACATTCTCGGTAATTTCTACAGCAATTTCACCGTCAGAAAACTGACCGACTGAGGCAGCACCTAAAGGAATGTGAAGATGGCTTACGACTTTTTGGGCGAATTGTGGATGCGCAGTTCCACTAAAAACGACAAGATTGGGCATGAAGCACCCTTGGCGGTTGGAATGTATGGAAATAGATGGCAGGGGTAGCTGGATTCGAACCAACGAATGGCGGGATCAAAACCCGCTGCCTTACCACTTGGCGATACCCCTAATGCGGCAGAACTTTAATATTTTTGCTGGTCGATGTCAAGGTAAATTAACAGCAGAACAGCAAACCAATGCTCTGTCTTTTTCGAGAAAATGGCAGGGGTAGCTGGATTCGAACCAACGAATGGCGGGATCAAAACCCGCTGCCTTACCACTTGGCGATACCCCTAAATTTGATGACTGTAAGATGGCAGGGGTAGCTGGATTCGAACCAACGGATGGCGGGATCAAAACCCGCTGCCTTACCACTTGGCGATACCCCTAATACAGTACATCTACAGGTGAAAAATGGCAGGGGTAGCTGGATTCGAACCAACGGATGGCGGGATCAAAACCCGCTGCCTTACCACTTGGCGATACCCCTATTCAACTTTGAAATGAATTAATGGTGATTCGGCTAAACTGTGGACCAGGTAAGCTTTACATGGTGCCTGAGCCAGAATCTCATCAATCTTCATTTCTGAAGTCACTTCAATAAAAACACAGGCACCTGTACCTGTAAGCTTGGCAACTCCGAACTGATCCAGATATTGCATGGCTTCATCGACTTCAGGATATAAGGCTCTGGCCAGTGGCTCAAAGTTGTTTCCGAAATCAGATGGCTTCAACTGATAGGCGCAAAATTTAGATGGCTTCGTATCTCTTGTCAACGTTTTTTGTGAAAAAAGCAGTTGAGTGCTGATAAAACAGTCAGGTTTTAGCACTATGTACTGTTTTTGTTCTAAGTCTATGAATGTTAAGTGTTCACCAATACCTTCTGCCCAGGCATTGCGGCCATGGACAAAAATCGGCACATCGGCGCCCAGTTGCACCCCTAAATCGGCCAGCTGCTCAGAATTGAGTTCACATTGCCACAGTTGGTTCAGCACAATGAGGGTGGTGGCGGCATTGGATGAGCCACCACCAAGTCCGGCACCCATAGGAATCTGTTTGTCCAGCCGGATTTTTAAACCGGTCGGCGCTTGGGCAAAAGGTTTTAAGATCTGCGCCGCCCGATAAATCAGGTTCTGTTCCAGATCGACTGAATTTAAACCGTCGATCTGAATCTCGGCTGTATCCAATGGCTCAAATTCAAGCCAGTCGTAGAGATCGATCAGCTGGAAAATGCTTTGCAGTTCATGATAGCCATTTTCACGGCGGCCAGTAATATGCAAAAACAGGTTCAGTTTGGCAGGTGAGGGAACACGAATCATGACAGCACAAAATTAACGGTTTTGGATCACCATTGTAATACGGTTCTCCTGACCGGATTCAAATGTTTGCTTTAAAATTAAACGGTTTGGCAAACGCGCCTGTTCGTTATAGCTTAAATCAACGGTCCAGCCATCTTCTAGAAACTGGGTTGGACGACGCTGGCTATCGTAAGCGACTTTGGCCTGTGTGGTGGCCGGACGTGCCTGCACCCAGTCAATGATATGACTGATTGGCGCTTGCCAGCCGGTGGCCCGCTGCAGCAGTTCTTCGGCTGTTGCTGCCTGAATGGTGCCGGTTTTGGCGCTATTCAGTGTGACTTGTCCCGGCTGGCCGGAAATCTGTGTTTTACCGACGCCTAAAATGCCGCTTAGCTCAATATCAAACTGTTCCTGCTGTTGCAGCCAGTTAAAAAAGGCGCTGCCTGATTGCTGTGGTGTGCGTACCCCGATTTTTCCTTGCAGATGAAACTGATTTTCTGCCTCAACCATTGGGCTTGCGGGTGTTTGCGGTTGGGTGAACTGCTGACAACCACCCAGCACCAGGGTGCTGACCGTGACAAGACTAAGACTGAGTTTGGAAATAAGTTGCATGCGTATTAACTCTGAGGGCTGTGTTGCGGTAACAATAACGAATGAAGCTGTTCTAATTGCGGATCATTTGGATATTTTTGTTGGAGTTGTTGTAAAACTTGACGAAATTTTGTCAAATTGCCCTGCATATACAGCGCCTTGGCATAACGGACCCCAATTTTGACTGTTGCACTTAAGGCAAAAGCCTTTTCCAGCACCTGGGCAGAGGTGTCAAAATCATTTTGCAGATAGCTGATCAGGCCTAAAGTATCCAGAATTGAGGCCTGTTCCGGGGCGAATTCCAGTGCCTGTTCCACATACTGGCGTGCTTCATCCAGCCGGCGGTTTTGCAGCGCCAGGGTATAGGCATAGGCATTTAAATAAGTCGGACTGTTCGGCTCGACCTGTAACAGCTTTTTCAGCAAGCGGTCCAGTTTGTCTTTGTCCTGATAAGGGTCTAGCAGCAACACTTCTGAATACAGCAGTTCCGGATCATCGGGTAAATTGCGGATGGCTTCATCCAGCAGTCTTAAGGCGGCAGTCTTGTTGTTCATGCGCTTTAGAATTTCCGCCTGAGCCTGATATAAAAAACTGGCATGCTGCGGATAATTGACCCGTTCCTGGGTTAAAAAGCGTAAGGCTTCATGCTGGCGGCTTTGCTGGCTATAAATATTGATCATGCTGCGCCGCGAAACGGTATACAGGCTGCCATCGACCAGACGGTAATAGGCTTTGGCGGTTTCAAAATGCTGTTTACGCTCGGCATTGACCGCCAGATAGTAATAGGCTTCATTTTGATACTGGTTGGAATAGCGCAACTCGACCAGATATTTCTCGGCCTTTTCATACTGCTTCAAGTCAATACTGGTCAGACCAGCCAGAAACAGGGCTTCATCTTCCTTTGGCCATTTTTCCAGCATCGCTTCCAGTTTGGTCAGGGCCAATTCCGGCTGATTGGTTTTTAACAGATATTTGGCTTCAGCCAGACGTACTTCTAGATTGTTTTTATGTTTGCGGCTGGATTTGGCATACCATTCCTGGGCAGCTTTTGAGTCTTGCAGCGCACTTAGCAGGCTGGCTTTGAGCAGGATATAACCGGTCACTTTCGGACGTTTGCGTAGCACCCGGTTGACCGTTTCCAGCGCTTCTTCTAACTGGCCATTCTGGGCTTTTAAACCGGCAATCAGAATCAGAATTGAGGGATTATCTTTTTCTTTGCTGGTGCGTAGTGCCTGAATCAGAAACTCACGATCTTCTGGCGACTCCGGGGCAATACCGGCCAGAATCTGTTCTAAATCGGCAGTGGCATCAATGGCCAGAATCTTGTCCAGGGTTTCAGCGGCCAGGTCATATTCATGCGCTTTCAGGGCAATATGCGCCAGATAAAACAGGGCTGGAACATCTTCCGGTTCCTGAATCACCCAGTGGGTGGCAATGTCCAAAGCTGCATTTAAGTCATTGTGTTCCAGTGCAATATTCAGTGCGCGCTGTTTAATACTGGTTGAATTACTTTTAATTGCCAGTACAGTATAGTTATGTAAGGCGGTGGCCACGTCATTTGAGGCGAGGGCAAATTCCGCCACCATGCTTTGTTTTATGGCATTCAGATTTGTAGGTGCATGGAAAAAATCTCCAGATGCTCTAATATGAGCACTAGAAGCCATGCTACCCACGAGTAAGATTGTGGTAGAATATTGCTTAATTGTCGCGCCGCTAAGCCGGCTGGTTGTTTGACGCAATTTTTCTTGATCCAAGTAATGCTTTTTATGACACCGTTATTGCACAATAGCATAAATTTAGCGAAATGATGATCTGATATGTCTTTCTTTGCATTGGGTGTCAACCATCAAACCGCCTCTGTAGAATTGCGTGAGCAAATTGCTTTTAACCCTGAAAAGTTAACTCAATTACTTGCCGAACAAAGCCAGAGCCACCTGTTAAATGACATGGTGGTGGTTTCTACATGTAACCGAACTGAAGTGTACGCCATGTCTGACCATGCAGACACGGTGCTGGGCTGGCTCGCCCAGGTAAATGGTCTGGATGTCAAACAACTACAAAATCACGTTTATCGCTATGAAAATGCGCAGGCTGTCACCCACTTAATGCGCGTTGCCAGCGGCCTCGATTCCCTAATGCTCGGTGAACCGCAAATTCTGGGGCAGGTCAAATCGGCCTTATCTTTGGCCAAAGATGCCCACACGGTTTCGCAAGATTTAAACCATATTTTTGAATACGCCTTTTATGCGGCCAAACGGGTGCGTTCTGAAACAGCAGTCGGCAGTCATGCGGTGTCCATGGGCTATGCAGTAGCACAGTTGGCGCTACAGGTGTTTAGCCATCCGGACAAGCTGACCGTGCTGGTGGTGGCGGCAGGTGAAATGAACAGCCTGGTGGCCAAACATCTGGCGGAAATGGGCGTGGCCAAGGTCATGATCTGTAACCGTACCCGCGCCCGTGCTGAAAATCTGGCCCAGGAAATTGCCCATCGGGTAGAAGTTGAAATTATTGAATTTGAACAGCTGGCAGAACATTTGCATCGCGCCGATGTGATCTCCAGCTGTACCGGCAGCCTGCATCAGGTGATTGGCTATAAAGAAGTCAAAGCCGCGCTGAAAAAGCGTCGTTACCAGCAGATGTTGCTGGTCGATCTGGCTGTTCCGCGTGATATCGACCCGAAAGTCGAATCACTAGATGGTGTGTATTTATACGGTGTCGATGACCTGCAAAGCGTGATTGATGAGAATCTGGCACAGCGTCGTCAGGCCGCGGTAGAAGCCGAGGTGATGGTGAATCAGTTGGCGACCGAACTGGTAACCCAGCAAAAGGTCAAAAGTGCCGGCAGTACCATTCAGGCTTATCGTGAGCAGGGTGAAACGTTACGTCAGGAAGAACTGCAACTGGCGATGGCGCGAATTGCCAAAGGTGAAAATGCGGCACAGGTGTTACAGGAATTTTCTTACCGTTTGACCCAGAAATTGCTGCATCCCACCTCGATTGTGCTGCGTCAGGCGGCCAAAGCCGAAGATCCGGAATACTTTGAAATGCTGCAAAGCGAACTGCAGCAGGTCAGTGCCAAACGGCGTAAATCTAAACGCTAAGCCATTGTGATGGTTCAGCATTGTTTTAATGCCGCTTATTCTTCCAGTAAGGTCAGAGAACGTTTTTTATCAATCTGATAAATCTGATGTTTCAGATTACGCATTTCTTCAATACTGCTAAATTTCTTCGAGCGGATTTTTTGCTGCAAGAAGTGGTATTGCAGTTTAATGGAAAAATCTTCGGCCAGCTTGTCAGCTTTCTCTGGCGAAGTGGTGTAATCGCCGACATTGGCTTGCTGTAAAATGCGCTGTAATTCGTAGTGATAAGCCGCACAGGCGCCTAGCACATAGTATTTGGCCAGTTCTGGATCATCCGGTAATTCATCAAAAATTCCGTTAAAGATTTGCAGGATTTTGGCCAGTAACTGATCGGCCGGAATCAGTGCGCGTAACGGTTCAAAATGAATATATAAATACGGATGGTTGATCAGAATCGCCACCACATATTCTTCGGCATCAACCTTGGTGCTAAAGCTGAGTGAGGCATCATTATTGGTATGTGGCTGCCATTTGCGGTTAAAGCCGAGTTTTTCCCGGAAAAACTGTTGCAGCAGATAACGGTAAGAGCCGGTTTTCGGTAACAGTTCAGTCAGCTGTTTTAACTCGCCCATCACCTGACTTTTGCCTTCGGGCTTGCTGATATCATGGTTTTGACTTAAATGCGCAAACACAAAATCAGACAGTAGCGGCGCCTGATCGAGCAGGCGGCGGAAATTTTCAATACCTTCACGGCGGATCAGCGAGTCTGGGTCATGATCATCCGGCAGCACAAAAAACTTCAGTTCACGGCCATCATTCAGCAGGGGCAGGGCAATTTCCAGCGTACGTCGTGCTGCTTTCTGACCTGCGGCATCACCATCAAAGGCAATGGTAATGCGTGAGTTCTGCTTAAACAGAATATTCAGGTGTTCGGTATTACTGGCAGTCCCCAGCGTTGCCACGGCGCCATAAATGCCATATTGCTGCAGCGCAATCACATCCATATAGCCTTCCACCATCAGCCAGTCCTGGGCTTTCTGCTTGCGGCCTTCGTATAGGCCATACAGCAGCTGGTTTTTGTGGAAGACTTCCGAATCGGGCGAGTTGATATATTTCGGCTTGATTTCATCATTGAGCGCACGGCCACCAAAACCGACCACACGCCCTTTGTGATCGCGGATCGGGAAAATCACCCGGTCACGTAGCAGGTCAAAATCACGGCCGGAATCGCTGGTACGAATTAGCCCCAGCAGTTTTAAACCTTCAATATCTTGTGGAAAGGCTTTTTCCAGATGCTGCCAGTCTTCCGGTGCATAGCCCAAACGCCAGAACTGGATGGTCTGTGCGCTTAAACCGCGCTGGCGAAAATATTGCTGTGCCGACTGGCTGTGCGGTAACTGCTGTTCATAAAACTGCGCCACATTTTCCAGCAGATCAAACAGGTTGCCTTCCTGGATCGGCTCCTGATCAAAATCCGGATATTGTTCAAAACCGGCAAAGGGATCATCTGCTGGCTGGAACTGCTCAAAAGGATCAAAATGTGCAGCAGGGACTTGATCAGTTTCGGTCGGTGTGGGTGTTGCTGGCGCGGGTGCAGTTTTGGCCGGTGGCGCCGGTTTTTTGGCCTCGCGTTTATAGACCAGTTTTTTGCTGTCCTGATTGTCTTTTGGCAGCTCGATACCGGTCTGACTGGCCAGATCTTTCATGACATCGACAAAGTTACGGCTGTCGATATCCATTAAAAAGCGAATTGCATTGCCGTTGGCCTGACAGCCAAAGCAGTGATAATACTGTTTGTCGCGATAAACGTGGAAAGACGGGGTTTTTTCCTGATGAAATGGACAACAGCCCGAATAGGTCCGCCCGGTTTTTTTCAGTTTCACGCGCTGACCAATCAGATCGACAATGTCGGTCCGATCCAGAATCTGATCAATCGTGTGTTGAGGAATAGCCATACTGTTTTTATCGGGTCGGTTAAGCGGTAGGTCGAACAGATCGACAGGGTATAGAGATTACAGTGTATTGTTTCCTTTCTATCCGGTTTTGCGTGTTCAGGCAAGTGGCCAAGATAAAAGGGCAAGTATAGTAACGTATGCTTTATATTTTGCAAAATTGAAAAACAGGTTAAAAGCTCTATCCTTACTCGCTATTTTTCAAAGCTGTACTTATGTTAGGACAATAAAAGGAAGAAAAAAATTTTATTTTAAGTGTGTTGGGCCTCTATTTTCATTCGGCCTGTTAAGGGCTTTGTATGGAGAATTTCCTACTTTGGAAAGACCCAAAGTAGGCAAAAGTCTTTGTTCCCCATACACAACATCCTTGTTGTGATGGGGAACGTGTGGCATCCCTGCCACATCCGCGTATCCAATGGAATGTTTAAATCAAATTTAAGACAGTCATGGATGTTAATTATGTTTACTCGGCCGCTTCACTGTTTTCCTGTTTTTCAGGACGGTCCAGCAAACCAAAACTTAAACGGTTGGTCCAGCTACGTGGTTCTTCCTGCTGGTTGGCCAGTTTTTGCTGCTGTTCGGTGGTGGCCTGTGCTTCACGACCAAAAATACCCAAAGTCGCACGGTTTAGCCAGCTACCTTCATTCCGTGCAGCACGCAGGTTTACAGAGCCATCGGCTTTAACCAGATTTGGATAGTTCAGTTTTAACAGGTCAATATACTGTTGTGCAGTGGCACGGTCACCCAGTTGGGTATAACCATAGGCTGCGGTGGCAATTGCTTCCGGAATCTGTGGGGTTTGCGGATAATGTTCGATTACCCAGAGTGAACGTTCCACCGCGGCGACCCAGGCCTTACGTTTAATATTAAAACGTGCCGCATTCATTTCCGCTTCTGCCAGCTCTTGCCCGATAAACTGCATACGTTGTGCAGCATCCACAGCATAGGTGCTTGATGGATAACGGCGAATGAAATCGACAAAGTTCTGATAAGCCACTTTTAAATAGCTGACATCACGATGCGCCTGTTTTAACGAGGTATAACGGATTAAACCATCATAGTTCTGTTCCATATTGGCCACGCCGCGCACATAGTAGGCATAGTCAGCATTTGGATGCTGCGGGTTCATCCGGATAAAACGGTCGGCCAGTGCGACTGCACCTTCATAATCTTTTTGCTGGAATTTTGCATACAGCAGCTCAAGTTGTGCCTGCTGGGCATATTCACCGGTAGGATAATAGGTTTCTAATGCTTCAAGATGCTGGATAGCATCGGTATATTGCCCGCGTTCCAGTGCTCGTTCTGCTTTTTGAATATAAACTTGTTCGCTAGATTGCGGACCTGTATCGACCACTTCTTTTTTTGGATTACTGCTACAGCCCACGATTGCAGATGCAACGCCAAGTGAAAGAGCTAGCATGGTAATTTTATAACGTGGTAGCGACATAAAAATTCCTCTGTTATTACGGGCAATGAGCTACAATTGCGCTATTAAACCACTTTTGTCTGAATGATCAAATGTCTCAAGCACAATCTTCCAATTCCAACATCCCTGAAACTGACTTCAATTTACTTGATGATTCTGAGGATGCAGATAATCATACTTCAGACCCAACTGCAACACGTTTATCGTTGCAATTTCAACTGGATGAAAGCTATCTGGGGCAACGTATCGATCAGGTTGCAGCCCTCATCTGGAGTGATTTTTCACGTGAAAAACTGAAGCAGTGGCTAAAAGATGGTCATTTGTTGGTGAATGGTAACACTGTCAAACCAAAGTACAAGTGCGAAGGCAATGAACTGTTAAGTTTAAATGTTGAACTTGAAGCACAGACCAACAGTCAGCCTGAAAACATCCCTTTAGATATTGCCTATGAAGATGATGATATTTTAGTGATTAATAAACCGGTTGGCATGGTGGTGCATCCTGGTGCGGGCAATATTACCGGCACACTGGTCAATGCCTTGCTGTTCCATTATCCAAAATCGGCAGAATTGTCACGTGCCGGGCTGGTACATCGTATTGATAAAGACACCAGCGGTTTGCTGGTGGTGGCGAAAAATCTTGAGGCACAGTTTGACCTGAGCAAGCAGCTGGCCAACAAGTCGGTGTACCGGATTTATGACGTGGTGGTATATGGCAATATCATTGCCGGCGGCACCATTGATGAACCGATCAAGCGCCATCCGGTCGACCGTGTCAAAATGACAGTGCTTCCGGGCGGCAAAGACGCCGTGACCCACTATAACGTGAAAGAGCGTTTCCAGCATTTCACCCGGGTTCAGGCGCGTCTGGAAACCGGCCGTACCCATCAGATTCGGGTTCATTTTAGCTATATCGGTCATGGTCTGATTGGCGATCCGGTGTATATGCCACGTGTGCGTGTGCCGGCTGGAGCCTCCGAGCTGCTCAATGAAACCTTGCGCGGTTTTAAACGTCAGGCACTGCACGCGGCCAAACTGGGGCTGGTGCATCCACGTACCAAACAGGACATGATGTTTGAAGCGCCGTGGCCGGAAGATTTCAGCCAGCTGGTGGATGTGTTGCGTAGCGAAAACGCTGCCTATTAAACCGTTCTGCAGCGTTGAGAAAGTATGATCTCAACGCCGCTTTTAAGTGAACACAGGAGCTGAGATGCAATTTATTCAGGGATTACCGGCACAGGTTTATGTGGCGCAAACGCGGATTCAGCATCAGCAGGCCTTGCCAGCGCAAGTACCGGAACTGGCCGGTTTTAACCTAGCCTTGCATGTACAGGATGCAGCGGAACGGGTGCAGCAGCATCGTATGCTGTTACTGGAACAGCTGGCCGAATACGGTGTTAATACAATCAGCTGGATGAACCAGACCCACAGCACCTTGTGTCATGTGATAAATGATGAGCTGCATTTTAATGCACCGGAAGGCGATGGACTGGTCACGCAGCGCAAAGGCCATGCCTTAATGATGATGACCGCCGACTGCCTGCCCATTGTGCTGGGCAATCAGGATGGCACTGAAGTGGCCAATTTACATGCCGGCTGGAAAGGTCTGGCACAGGGTATTGTTGAAAATACCATTGCCGCCATGCAGCACCCACCGACCTGGGCCTGGTTAGGCGCGGCCATTAGCCAGCCGTGTTTTGAGGTAGGGGCCGAAGTAAAGCAGGTATTTTGTGAGAAATATCCCGCATTAAGCAGCGCCTTTCAGGCAGGGAAACAGGCCGGAAAATTCTATGCCGATTTATATGCGATTGCCCGCTATATCCTGACCGAGCAGGGGGTAACCACCATTTTAGGTGGTGATCAGTGTACCTATCGGCAGGCCGAGGAGTATTATTCTTATCGTCGTCAGGCCAAAACCGGACGCATGGCAACATTCGTTTTTATCGCTGATCAATGCTAAACTTGACTGAATTATTGGGTTTTTAAAGTTTCCATGTCTGTTACTGATCAAACATCTGTGTCGCAAGTAAAAGTCTGTGTTGTGTATCATAGTCCCTATGGCCATACCGCTAAGGTGGCACAGCATATTGTGCAGGGCGCCGAAAAAGCCGGAGCTGAAGTACATTTAATGGCAGTGAGCGAGGTCGATTGGGATGTGCTGGATCAGAGCGATATTCTGGTCATGGGCTGTCCAACCTATATGGGCAGTCTGACTTCGGCACTGAAACAGTTTATGGAACAATCTTCAAAACGCTGGCTGGCGCGAAGCTGGCAGGGCAAAATTGCTGCTGGCTTTACCAATGGCGGCGGTTTAAGCGGTGACAAGCTGGCGGTGTTACAGCAGATCAATTTATTTGCCATGCAGCATGGCATGTTATGGTCGGGCTTGCCGTTTATGCCAACAGGCCGTAGTCCGCATGATATTAACCGGATGTCGAGCTTTCTGGGCTTAATGACCCAGTCTGACAATGCCAGCGTTGACGTTACCCCGCCAGAAGGTGACCTGGAAACAGCGGTGAAGTTTGGCGCTTATCTGGTGGGCTTAAAACAGAAATAAGTTTGCTTTCCAATGATGCAATAAAAAATGCCTCCCATGTTGGAGGCATTTTTACATCAAGTACTTGTGTTCAAACGTGCTTATTTATGCATTAAACGGGCTTTATCACGCTGCCAGTCACGGTCTTTTTCAGTGGCACGTTTATCATGCAGCTGTTTCCCTTTCACCAGGGCAATTTCCAGTTTGGCCAGCGGACCTTTCCAGTAACAGACCAGCGGCACACAGGAATAACCTTTCTGGTTCACCGCACCGAGCAGTTTGGCAATTTCTTTGCGGTTCAGTAACAGCTTGCGGGTACGGGTCGCTTCAGGCACCACATGGGTCGAAGCCGACAGTAAAGGTTGAATTTGGGCGCCAAATAAGAAGGCTTCACCATTTTTAAAGGTGATATAGCTTTCGGTCAGGCTCATACGACCGGCACGCAAAGACTTGACTTCCCAGCCTTGCAGGGACAGTCCGGCTTCAAATTTTTCTTCAATAAAATAATCGTGGCGTGCACGTTTGTTCTGTGCAATCGTGCCACTGGTATTTTTTTTAACTACAGTTGCTTTCGCCATAATGAGTCACTTCCAACGTTAGGCCTATTGTGCCCCAAACACAGGCATGCTGACAATTCCAAAATCAGCGCTGAATTACAGCACTATCGCAGGATTTTTGTGAAATTGGCCGAGTTTATTCACCAATAAATCAAGTTTTTGCTAAAATATGGCTCTACAAAACCAACTAGAGTAAAAATGGATGTCTAAAACTCGCGTGATTTATCCGGGGACCTTTGATCCAATCACCAATGGTCATATCGATTTAGTAACACGGGCGGCCAGAATGTTTGATGAAGTGGTGGTCGCAATTGCCATTGGTCATCATAAAAATCCGGTGTTTACTCTAGATGAGCGGGTAGAACTGGCCAAAACCTCACTCAGCCATTTACCCAATGTGGAATTTGTCGGCTTTGATGGCCTGCTGGTGAATTTCTTCCGCGAACAGCAGGCCACGGCGGTACTGCGTGGTTTACGTGCAGTGTCTGACTTTGAATACGAGTTTCAGCTGGCCAATATGAACCGTCAGCTGGATACCAATTTTGAAGCGGTATTTTTAACGCCGTCAGAGCAATATTCGTTTATTTCATCTACGCTGGTGCGTGAAATTGCGCGTTTAAAAGGAGATGTGACCAAGTTTGTACCGCAAACCGTGGTCGAAGCCTTTGAACGCAAACATCAACAAGGTTGGTAGCGTGTCTTTATATATTACCGATGAATGCATTAACTGCGATGTCTGTGAACCTGTGTGCCCGAATGAGGCTATTTTCATGGGCGAGCTGATTTATGAAATCAACCCGGCGCTGTGTACCGAATGTGTCGGGCATCATGATAAACCGCAGTGTCAGTTATTCTGTCCGGTGGACTGTATTCCGCATGATCCCCATCATGTCGAAACCCAGGAACAATTGCTGGAAAAGTATCAAAAACTGATTGATCAAAAAAGCACGAGCAATTAGTGCATTTATTTGTTAAGATGCGCCCTCGAAGTGAACCAGACGATCGCTGCTGTGGAGGTCTCCGTGACTAAAGCAGGGGAGGAAAGTCCGGGCTTCATAGGGCAGGGTGCCAGGTAACGCCTGGGCGGCGTGAGCCGACGGAAAGTGCAGCAGAGAGTAGACCGCCTTCATTCAGGTTTCTTTTTCGGAAGAAATCGAAGGTAAGGGTGAAAGGGTGCGGTAAGAGCGCACCGCATGACTGGTAACAGTTCATGGCATGGTAAACCCCACCAGAAGCAAGACCAAATAGGAATCCTGAGGTACGGCCCGTACTGGATTCGGGTAGGTCGCTTGAGCGTATGAGTGATTGTACGCCTAGAGGAATGATCGTTCTCGACAGAACCCGGCTTATCGGTTCACTTCACCAAATTTTGTACAATTAGCCTGTAGAAGGGCTTGACGTTATAAACATTACAGCAGATAATGCGCGCACAGTTTACGGCTATGTAGCTCAGTTGGTTAGAGCACCGCACTCATAATGCGGGGGTCACAAGTTCAAGTCTCGTCATAGCCACCATTTTTAAAGATCACATCCTTATGTGATCTTTTTTTTGTCTTTAAAATCTGTGCTCGCAGTTGAGCTGCTGCACATCCAGCTTCAGCGTCTGCTGTAGCTGTTGAATCTGTTGCCAGCGTTGCTGCTGGTCGGCATAGACAAAAATTTTCTCATCGACCTGATCCAGTTTGGACACGGTAATTTTTTGTGCAGCACAATAACGGCCTTCATAGCGTTCCTGTGCAAGCGCCTGTTGTGCTTCAGGACTTAGGCGATCTGCGGTTAAAATCTTCTGCTGGCCTTTGGCATACTCGACCAGAATGCGTTTTTGCGGAATGGTGAACCAGAGATGACCATTAATAAATTCTGCGACATCGCGGCGTACCCCGTTATAGTCCACCATGAGTGGGGCAACCAGCTGACAGCCCGATAATGTCGCAACTAGCAGACTACTGATCCATATTTTTAACTGCATTGTGTTCAAATGATTGATCCTGGAAAGTTTCATCATAGTCAGCGAAAGGGTTTGACCCAAGTAAAAAATTGCAAATCCGGTTAAAAATTAATAAAAACGTCATGTTTTGCTTAAACAGTGTTCATTTGAGTAGATAAATATCTTGACGATAAAGTCCGAACTTTAGATAATGCGCACACAGTTTACGGCTATGTAGCTCAGTTGGTTAGAGCACCGCACTCATAATGCGGGGGTCACAGGTTCAAGTCCCGTCATAGCCACCATTTTAAAAGACCAAGCTCTCAGCTTGGTCTCTTTTTTTGTCTGTTCAAAAAGTCCAAAAAAATGTTGTGCAAACTCTCCGCGCAATTTAGATACCAGCGATGAATAAAATGCTGGCTTAGGAATTCAGCTGTTGCTGTACCCAGCTTAAGAATTCCTGTTTATGCGCAAGGGCCGGCGCTTTAGAACCATCAATCACTTTAGGCTTGCCATTAAATATACCTTTAAACAGATAAGACTGCCCAGCTTCAAACTCGATACTGCCTGTATCATGGATTTCGGCGAAAAACGCGTTCAGGTGCTCATACTGGCTATAGCGATGAAAATGCGGACGTTCAGTTAAATAATGATAAATCTGTTCTAAAGTCTGCAGGGTATTTCTTAGTGTCATATGAAATCCATTGCATCCAATTTTAGCTCATGCATATCTTGAACATAGGGTTAAACATAGACCGTTGTCTATCTGTTTTTAGTCAACCTAGACGATTCATTGATATTGGTTTTTTTGAATGACGTAGAACTCAAAAATATAGGATCGGTTTAGATGGCAGGGGAAGATGCGTATTCTAAGTAGCCTCATTCCAGCAGACAATAAAAAACCCCAAGACTGGCTTGAGGTTTTTAGGATGGATCAGATCAGGGGCTTATAGGCCCGGTTTCCAGCCATTGACTAATGGATAACGGCGTTCACGGCTAAAAGAACGTGATGTAATGCGTGGACCAATTGCGCCCTGACGGCGTTTGTATTCATTGCGGTCAACCAGACGCACCACTTTTTCAACCACAGCCTGATCAAAGCCTTTGGCAATAATATCGTCCTGGCTCAGGTCTTCTTCAATATAGGCATACAGGATCGCATCTAGCACATCATACGGTGGCAAAGAGTCCTGATCTTTCTGGTCCGGGCTCAGTTCAGCTGATGGCGGACGGCTAATTACACGCTCCGGAATCACCGGCTGTTCGCTTATACTGTTCCGGTATTTGGCCAGTTCAAACACGATGGTTTTGTAGACATCTTTGAGAACTGCATAACCACCAACCATATCGCCATACAGGGTGCAGTAACCGACTGACAGTTCAGATTTGTTACCAGTCGACAGGACCAGGTTGCCAAATCTATTGGATAAGCCCATTAGCAACGTACCGCGGGCACGGGCCTGCAGGTTTTCTTCGGTGGTATCAACCGGGCTATTGCCAAAGAATGGATACAGGGTTTGCATAAAGCTGTTCACAATCGAGTGAATTTCGGCAATGCCAAAGGTCACACCCATGGTTTTGGCTTGCTGTGCAGCATCTTCTACACTAATTTGCGCGGTATAGGTATACGGCATCATCACCGCTTGTACTTTGTCTGCACCCAGGGCATCAACCGCAATGGCCAAGGTTAGTGCAGAGTCAATCCCGCCAGATAAACCCAGAATCACGCCTGGGAAACCTGAACGTTGTACATAGTCACGTGTTGCCAGCACCAGACCCTGATAAATTTCAGCCATGGTGTCGAGGGCTGCCGCCTGTTCGCCCGTTTTATAGCGCTGCTGTTCGGCTTCATACTCCACCACAAACAGGCGTTCCTGATAGGTTGGCGCACGTAAAGCAAGTTCACCGTCTTTGCTGATCAGGAAGCTGGTGCCATCAAAGATCAGATCATCCTGACCACCAACCTGATTGACATAGGCCAGGTTCAGATTCAGCTGTTTGGCCAGCGCAGTCATGGTATCAATACGGTGCTGTGGTTTACCAACTTCGTATGGCGATGAATTCAGCACCAGCACGGTTTCTACATTCAGCTGGGCCAGTTGCTGTACAGTGGCTAAAGACCAGACATCTTCACAAATCAGTACGCCAAATTTATGCCCCAAGTATTCAAAGACCAGATGTTGATGACCTTCGTTAAAATAACGTTTTTCATCAAACACGCCGTAGTTCGGTAAATTCTGCTTGTTATAAATACCCAGAATCTGGCCATCTTTCATTACCGCAGCCGAGTTATAACGCTGGCCATCTTCAGTTTCATTGACAAAACCAAATACCACAACGATGTCTTTAATCTGGCTGAGCTGTTCAAACGCTTTTTGCGTGCGTTTTTTGAGGCTTGGGCGTAACAGCAAATCTTCTGCTGGATAACCAATCAGAGAAAGCTCTGGGAAAATGATCAGGTCAGCCTGTTGTTTTTTCGCTTCATTTGCTTGTTCAAGCATTTTTTGCGCATTTGCTTCGAGATTGCCAATGTATGGAGAGAACTGTGCAAGGGCAATTTTAAAAGATTTCATTAATTTACGTCCTATTCCTATAGGGTTTTGAATACACGGGCTGCCGCTTGTAATTATGGTGATCGGGCAGCGGTGCATTCTGATACTAAAAAGTACTGCCGACTGGCTCAAGTATAAAAAGTAATACGCATACGACTTGATAAAATCTTATTTTGCAATGCAAAAAATCAGACGGGTTTATTTTATCTTAAATTAATTCAGATGCTAGAGCATATTCAGGATAATTGCATAGTAGCGGCAATTCGCGCCGTGAGAGAAGGCGCATAATGCTTTATTTAGTAAGCTTGAGTAACAAAAGCATGGGTTCGGTGAATCGGGCCTGATGGCACAAAAAACCGGCATTTTTCAATATGCAAACGCTATTGCAGCGCAGTTTAAGCCGGTGGATGCAGAATAATATTGTCAATCTTGTTTAAAAAAATATCGCGGGCAATATCGCCTTGCTGTTCAATGTTGTAGGCAAAAAACGGTTTACCGGGAATCAGCTGGTAACGGTAGGGATTATACCGCCCGGCAGACAGATAAAAAGCGGTTTGCAGCAGCGCACCTTTCAGCAGCACATTAATCTGCTGCTGATGCTGGTAAATATGTGTCATTTCATGAATCAGCACCGCCTGAAAGGCAAGCGGTGCCTGGCTATAATCTTCCCGGTACAGCGGATCACGCACATGAATATAACCTTGCGGCGCCATCAGAATATGCGCCGGTTGCCAGGGCAAATAAGGATGATTCATGATGCTGACCCGGCTGTAATCAATCAGCTGCCCGAACACGCGCTGGCATAACGCAATTTCGCCCGGGGTTAAAGCCCGGCAGCGAAACTGCTCCAGTTTAAGCAGGCGTAGCAGTAGCGGTAACAGTTTCAGTAACAGCATGGTGAAAGATCAGGTCGGGCCATTCAATTTTCCCAGTTATAACAAAACTGGCAGGTAAATTTGTAGCAAAAATTTCATCTGCGGTGGCTTGCCGGTTTTTCTTCATTTCCGCAAACCGTTACAATGCAGTTTTTCGCGCACGTTCAGGTATTCGATGAAAGCACGTATTCATACACTTATTTCGCAAATGTCCCAGCAGATGTATGAACGTGAACAGGTGATCGCACAAACCTTGCTGGCCGCTGTGGCCGGCAGTCATACCTTTTTATACGGCTTGCCGGGCACGGCCAAAAGCCTGATTTCCAGACGGGTTGCAGCCGCTTTTGAGGTCGATGCCTATTTTGAATATTTGATGAACCGCTTTAGTACCCCGGAAGAAATTTTTGGCCCGGTGTCAATTAAAGCTCTAAAAGAAGATCACTATATCCGTAAAACCGAGCATTATCTGCCCTGTGCCGATTTTGCTTTTCTGGATGAAATCTGGAAGGCCAGCCCGGCCATTTTAAATACCTTGCTGACTTTGGTGAATGAAAAAGTCTTTAAAAATGGCGAGCAGCTGCAGCAGGTGCCCTTCAGTGTGCTGATTGGTGCATCCAATGAAATTCCTGAACCGAATCAGGGACTGGATGCGCTGTATGACCGTTTTATTTTGCGTCTGGTGGTCGAACCCATTCAGCAGGCCGGCAATTTTCATCAGCTGCTACAAGCCAAACCGGGCAGTGCTCATTTACAGCTTGATGAATCACTTAAAATTACCCAGGCCGAGCTGGCCGAATGGCGCGAACAGATTCATGAAATTGAGCTGCCGGCTTTGGTATTACAGGTGATTGATCTGATTCGCCAGTATTTACAGCAGCATGTCGATGGCTTGTCGGTCTATATTTCGGACCGGCGCTGGCAACGTGTAGCCTATCTGCTCAAAGCTGCGGCATTTTTAAATGGCCGGCCGCAGGTCTTGGTCAGTGATCTGTATCTTCTGAAATCCTGCCTGTGGAATCAGCTGGAAGATATTCGGGAGATGCACAAGCTGATTGATCAGGCCATTCTGGAGATTGGCTTGCATGCCGATTTGCAATTGGAGTCACTAATTCAGCGCAAAGACGAGCTGGAACAGCAGATGCTGAACGCTTTTTACTATACCGATGATGTCTATGAAAGCTATCTGATTCAGGACAAGGAGTACTTAAGAGCAGTGACTCACCTGGATCATCATTATCAGGATAAAGTGCTGTATCTGTTATTAAATAAAATGGACAGCAAACAGGATTTCTTTGCTGTGGATGCTTCCGGTGAGGAAATTCGCGGCATCGTGTGTAACTTTAATGGCGGCCGGCTCTGTACCTTAAAAGGCGGCTATTATGGGCTGGAAGAAGTGGTCACACCGTATATTAAATACCCGAAAGGCAGCGCACGCCGTGTCATTGATGAAAAGTTGGTGCAGCAGTTGCGGGGAGAGCTTGCCCAGCTACAAAATGCACTGAGCGAAGACTTAGCCCTGTTACAGCAGCGTTTTGATGCCCAGTCAGCACATTTTGCTTCAGTCTTTGTTGCCGCCGCCGACAGTGCCCAGTTACAACAGCATGTGCAGCAGCAGTTACAGCGCTATCAGCTGCAACTGCAAGACTGCGCGCGGCTGGAACAGCTATGTCAAGGCTAGACCTGCAGCAGCATCAGCGTCAGCATACAGCGTTAGAGCAGTTGACCGGACAGCTGTATCAGGAACTAGCCGACTCCTCCTTAAAACACTGGCTGGATGATCAGAAAGTCAGTCAGCATCTGGATGATAAAGTCCGGGCCTGGGCCTATCAGGCCAAATCCAGTCTCGATCAGCAGCATCCTTATAGGGAAGTGCAGCAGCAACTGGAACACTGGCTGGCGCAGCCCTCCATCAATAGCGCCGAGTTTCAGCAGATGCAGGTGCAATATCAGGATTTTCAGGCTCAGCTGGGGCTGCCTGATTTAAGCCCGTTTTGGACTCAAAGCGCTACTTTCTCTGCCGGACAGCGCGAGCTACAGGCACAGTTATTAACAGAAAAATGGCAACGTAAACTGACCGAAGCCATTGCTCATTGGGAATTTGAGCAGCTGGCCTTGCAGCGGGATGCTTTTCTGGATGAGATTCGCGATTTTCTCAGCCAGATGCAGCGACTGGCCAAATACAAAGATGCCACCGGCATCGAAACCGGTATTTTTATTGACTATTCCAGAGGCCAGTTACAACCACAGGATATCCAGCAGTTTGAGCAATGGGCCAGCTATTTGCAGGAGGATCGTGAGCTGCAAGCCTTGTGTCAGAAAATCGGTTCTGCCCAGCCTGCACATTATCCGCGCCAGGCCGTGCAGCAGCATCGGCCAGAGCAGGAGCTGGAATTGCTGGAGCAGCATTGGCACGAAGAAATTACCGGCATTCAGCTGGCGCAGGATTTGAATCTGGCGCTGCCGAGCGAGCTGGCCTTACTGGCCGATCCCGATCTGGCGCTTTTATTTGACCTGAAATATCTGGAATCCAACCTGATGAGCTTTAACCTGCAAGGTCAGCACAGCAGTCGGGTAATTCAGGATCAAACAGCACGGCACAAGCGTCTGGGGCAAAAAGGCCCGATGATTTTGTGTCTGGACACCAGCGGTTCCATGCACGGCCAGCCGGAGCTGATTGCCAAAGCCATGAGTCTGTATCTGGCAATTCAGGCCATGAAAGCCAAACGCCCGATGTATCTGATTAACTTCTCGACCCAGCTGACCAGCCTGAATTTACTCGAAGGCTATTCGCTGGATGATCTGATTCACTTTCTTAGCCAGTCTTTTCATGGCGGCACCGATGTTATTCCCGCCATCGAACATGCCCTGTCGATGCTGGCCCAGCCAAATTTTCACAATGCCGATGTGCTGGTGGTGTCCGATTTCATCATGGGGCAGTTACCGACAGAACTGATGGCCCAAGTCGAGCAGCAGAAACAGCAGGGCACCGGTTTTTATGCGGTAGCGATTGGTAACTTCCGTTTTGAACATCTGAATCAGGGCCTGTTCGATCATCAGTGGATTTATCAGTCCAAAGAACGCAAAGTGCGTTATCTGCCCAGTAACCGCAGTGACAGAGTGTCCAAATAGGCGCTGACCCCAATTGACAAGGAAATGAGCTCTGCGGAAAAAAGTGTGAGCAAATTGTCAGACAATATTTTTTAAAGTCACGATTTGCCAATTTTATGACGATTTTGGCAACTGGTTTCAATGCAGGGCTGGCTTAGTTTTGGTCTCATTCAGGTCGATGACCACGGTGTCTTGACCTGGCTCAAATGGACAAAACAAAGAGAATAGCCATGCAGATTGCTCAGTTTTTACCTCAGCCTGTTCGCCATTTTTTCAGCGCGACACCTTTTGATGCCGAGAAACAGTCGGCTGCCCTCCCAATCCGGCATATGAAATTCGACTTTAAGGCCGAAGAAATAGACCCCAAATTTTACTTGAATGCCGAACTGGCCAGTGCCTATTTTGCCTCGCTGTCGATTTTCCTGACCTATGGCGAAGATCTGGTGATTGACACCGCGCGTTATCATCGTGAGCTGTTAAATGATCCCGTGCTAAAAAAGCGGGTCACCTCCCTAATTGGCCAGGAGGCGCTACATTCCAGATTGCATGAAGAGCTGAATGATGCCTTTCGGGATGCCGATCTGCCGGTTGAGCTGTTCCGTTCCTGGGCCAGATTTGTCTTTGATCACGGCTTTAACCGTTTGCCACAGCCGATGAAACTGTCGCTGATGGCTGGCATTGAACATTTCACCGCGGTGCTGGCCGAGTACATGATGAATCATGAGGAAATTTTCTTCCAGTCGCATGATGAAAAGCAGCGTGCCATCTGGATGTGGCACATGCTGGAAGAATCGGAACACAAAGACATTGCCTATGATGTGTTCCAGTCTTTATCCAACAGTTATGGCTTGCGCATTGCCGGTTTCTTCCCGGCGCTCATCACCATCCTGGTGCTGATTTCCATTGCCTCGCTGCTGGTGCCGTTTTATCGCAAACCGTCTAATTTGTTTAGCCTGAGTTACTGGAAAGACCTGCCGCGTAGCATCAAGCTGATTTTTGGTCTGCAAGATGGCGTGTATGGCAGTAGCTGGGCGCATATTCTGGATTATCTGCGTCCCGGTTTTCATCCGAATGACCATGATACTTCGGCCTTTTTAGCCTATTACAAGGAACGTTTGCTGCATCCGGAAAGCGGGGTGTTAACGCCGTATTTCGTCAAGGAATTTACCCCGGCGCTCAAAGTGTAAGGATGAAGAAGGATGATGGGATTATTTGCAAAAAAAGTGCGACTGAGCCAGCAGGCCTATGCGGTGGTGACCGGTGCAGGCAGTGGGATTGGACGCAGTTTTGCGCTGGAACTGGCCAAGCGTGGTGGCAGCGTGATCTGTGCCGATATCAATCTGGCGGCGGCTCAAGCAACCGCCAAGCAGATTGAACACCAGTTTGCTACTGCGGCCTTTGCGTTGCAATGTGATGTGGGTGTGGCCGAGCAGGTGCAGCAACTGGCTGAACAGTCTGAACAGCTGTTGGGCCATCCGGTGACTTTGCTGATCAATAATGCCGGTGTGGGGCTGGGTGGCAAGTTTGATGAAGTCAGCCTGGCCGACTGGCAATGGTGTATGCAGGTCAACTTATGGGGCGTGATCCACGGTTGTCATTATTTCGTACCGAAACTGAAACAGCAGGGTGGTGGTGCGATTATTAATGTCGCTTCGGCTGCTGGTTATACCGCAGTGCCGGAAATGACCGCCTATAACGTCAGCAAGTCCAGCGTACTGGCCTTGTCTGAAACCCTGTCTGCCGAGTTACGTGGCGCCAATATTCGCATCAATGTGTTATGCCCAACGCTGGTGCCGACCAATATCATGAAAAATGGCCGTTTGCCTGCGCATTATTCGGGACTGGCAGATCATTTGCTGACCCATCATGCCTTTGTCAGCTGTGAGCAGGTGGTAGCGCAGACCTTAAACAATTTAGACCGGGGCGAGCTGTATACCATTCCACAGCCAGATGCCAAACTGTTCTGGTGGTTCAAGCGTGCCGCGCCGCGTTTATATACCAAGCTGCTGGGTGTGGGTTATCCATTATTCAATAAATATGTACAAAAATCCTGAGTAGAAAAAAATGAAACAAGATGATCAAGTCACGTTGCAAACGGTCGCTGAGCCGGCCGATCTTGTGCTCAAAAAGCCTAGTCGAAAAGCCAAAAGTGCCAGTGCAGCATCAGCAAGGGCAGGGGCCAATCAGCCAAATTCTCAAACAACTGAGCAGCGCGGTAGATCAACTACTATGCCAAGCCGGGTCTATGACACCATTATTATTGGGGCGGGTATTTCCGGTCTGGCAGCGGCCTATAAACTGAATCAGGCTGGCTATCAGGATTATCTGGTGCTGGAAAAAGCCGGCCGGGTAGGAGGCACCTGGCGGGACAATACCTATCCGGGTTGTGGTTGTGATGTGCCCTCGGCCTTATATTCTTTTTCCTTTGCGCCAAGTCATGGCTGGAGTCATTTATTTGCCAAGCAGCCGGAAATCCTGCGTTATCTGGAAGATGTGGCGACCCGTTTTCAGCTATATGCCAAGATTGAATTTCATAATGAACTGCAAGATGCACGCTGGAATGAGACTGAACAGATGTGGGAGCTCAACACCAGCAAAGGGCGATATCGGGCCAGAACCGTGATTTTCTCTACCGGCCCGATTACCGAGCCGCAACTGCCGAAAATTAAAGGTATCGACAGTTTTAAGGGCGAAATGTTCCATTCGGCACGCTGGAACCATGCCTATGACCTGCGTGGTAAACGCATTGCGGTCATTGGCACCGGCGCCTCGGCCATTCAGTTTATTCCGAAAATTCAGCCTCTGGCCAAAGAGTTATATATTTTCCAGCGTACAGCGCCGTGGGTCCTGCCAAAGCCTGATCTGCCTCTGAATCAGGTGATGAAAAGTACACTGGCCAAGTTTCCGGCCATCCAGCAGCGTTGGCGCGGTGCGGTATCGCAATCTTTGAATCTGATTAATTTTGGCCTGCGTCATCCACCTTTGTTGGAGCCCGTGAATGTACTCAGCCGGCAGCTGTTAAAATTACAGGTCAAAGATCCGGCTTTACGTCAGGCGGTTACCCCCAATTTTTCGGTCGGCTGTAAGCGTTTACTGTTTGCCAATGATTATTATCCGGCCTTGCAGGCCCCGAATAGCACTTTAATTCCGCATGGCTTGGTGGAAATTGAAGGCAATACGGTGATTTCCGCCAATGGTGACCGGCATGAGGTCGATGTGATTATCTGGGGAACGGGCTTTGAGGTGTCACATCCACCGATTGGTCGCCGTGTGCAGAATGCCCAAGGCCAACGACTTTCCGAGCTGTGGCAGAGCAGTTCACCCGAAGCCTTTTTGGGCACCAGTATCCAGCATTTACCCAATGCCTTTTTGGTGCTCGGGCCGAATATTCTGGTCTATGATTCCTTTATTGGCATTGCTGAAGCGCAACTGGACTATATTGTCAGTGGTTTATTGCAAATGAAAGCCAAGGGCTTAAAGCGCATTGAAATCAAGCCGGATGTGCTGAAATACCACAATGCCAAAGTACAGACTCATGTGCAGAAAACTGTGTTTAACCGTGGCGGCTGTCAAAGTTATTATCTGGACCAGAATGGTCGCAACTTTGCCGCCTGGCCGTGGTCACTGGCCGAGTTAAAGCGACGTTTACAGCGCCTAGATCTGGAGCATTATCAGGTAGCTTAACGTACTTTTGCGCTGAATATTGGCGTTGCCTCGGTCTGGTCGAAACGCGCATTTAGTTTGAATGTCCATAAAAAAACCACCCAAACGGGTGGTTTTTTCGTCGTTGAACGCGAACCGGATTAACGGTTGATGTCGCGTTGAACTTCGCCAGTGTAAAGCTGACGAGGACGACCGATCTTGTAAGGACCGCTGTGCATTTCTAACCAGTGGCTGATCCAACCAACTGTACGTGCAAGCGCGAAGATCACAGTAAACATTTCTGTCGGAATACCAATCGCTTTCAGGATGATACCAGAGTAGAAGTCTACGTTTGGATACAGGTTACGCTTGATGAAGTATTCGTCAGAAAGCGCGATACGCTCAAGTTCCATTGCTAACGCTAATTGTGGATCGTTGATACCTAATGCACCAAGAACTTCGTCGCAAGTCTCTTTCATTACTTTCGCGCGTGGGTCGAAGTTTTTGTAAACACGGTGACCGAAGCCCATCAGTTTAACTTCTTTAGTCTTCACTTTTTCCATGAAGCCAGCAACGTTTTCTACAGTGCCGATTTCATCCAGCATCTTAAGAACTGCTTCGTTCGCACCACCGTGCGCAGGACCCCAAAGTGCAGAGATACCCGCAGCGATACAAGCATAAGGGTTAGCACCGGTAGAACCCGCTAAACGTACTGTAGATGTAGACGCGTTTTGCTCGTGGTCAGCGTGAAGAGTGAAGATACGGTCCATTGCTTTGGCAAGAATCGGGTTCACTTTGTAGTCACGGTCTGCAGGCGTAGCAAACATCATGTACAGGAAGTTTTCAGCGTAGCTTAAGTCGTTACGTGGGTAAACGAATGGTTGACCCACAGTGTACTTGTAGCTCCAAGCCGCTAAAGTAGGAATCTTCGCGATTAAACGGATCGCAGTGATTTCACGGTGGTTAACATCTTCGATGTCCAGGTTGTTGTGATAGAACGCAGATAATGCACCCACAACACCAACCATGATCGCCATAGGATGCGCATCACGACGGAAACCGTTATAGAAGCGGCTAACTTGGTCGTGAACCATGGTGTGGTTACGAACTTTCGCGTCAAATTCTTCTTTTTGCTCAGCTGTTGGAAGCTCGCCGTTTAATAACAGGTAGCAAGTTTCCAGGTAATCAGCTTTAGTCGCCAATTGATCAATCGGGTAACCGCGGTGTAACAGAACACCTTTGTTACCGTCAATGAATGTGATCTTAGATTCACAAGAAGCTGTCGCCATAAAACCAGGATCAAAAGTAAAGTGACCTGCAGCCAACACATCCTTAACGTCAATTACATCTGGGCCCAATGTGCCGCTGTAAATTGGTAATTCAATTTCTTTGCCATCAAGCTGTAAAACGGCTTTCTTGCCAGTTGCTTCAGACATTCAATAGATCTCCTGTCCTGGTGAATGTTGATCTGACTCGTAGTATCAATCTTTTAATGCGCGAATCAGACGGATCGAAAATTTGCTATAAGATTAGTGTGTACTGAAATTTTGTCAATTATACTTATGGATAAAAAGTGACGCTGACACAGCAGCTTAGTCAAAAAATATTCGTATGAAAAACTGAGTAAAATCACAGCACCGACGCGCTATAATAAGTCAAATTCCCGGACAGGTGCAGAAAAAAATAATAGGAATGCTTTAATTGTAAGCAATTTTTTAGCGTTAAAAGCTCTTGAAAAGCCAGGCTGCTGGAATTTTAAGCTTTCCGAAATGTATCTGTTTTTCATAACTTAGCTGGGCTTTGCCGGTTCTGCTGCTGCTTTGTTATTCATAAATAAAAGCGCTAAGTCTGTCATTTTTTTAGGTTTAACTGGTTAAAAAATAGCTGATTAAATCAGCCATTCAGCCAGTTAACTTGTTCTGATGCGCTGAAATTGCAAGTAAAGTCAGAGCAATCTGTCAGCTTTTGCAAGACTCAAAATCCAAATGCCGGCCTGAAGCGGGAAGCACGGGCAGGGCGCTGAAAATATTTCATGTTGTTTGCCTGATAGCAAATATTCAAGGAAAAAATATTCAGGCACCCAAAGATAAAGTGAAAAGATTCAATAATATAGTGTCTAGACATTTACTGTGCTGCTTTAGTCTAAATATTTCAGTCCGGTGAAAATTGCAATTATAGCTAAAACCAATAGCAGAAATATAAAATAAATTAATAAAAAACAGTGAGATGATGCCTTAAAGATGTATCCGGTTGATGTGTTTCATAAATTACCTATTTGTTAATGATTCTTATTTAAGGATTTTTTGTTCAAAAAGCCCAGTGCGGTTGTTTGTATTTTAATAGTTGACGTTTTATAATTCAGTGTCGTTTTGAATATAGGCATTCGAATGCCTAGCAATGCCAGCTTTCCTTCGAATTAATTCCAACAAACTCCGGATGGAGTTTTTACTTACAGGATGCCCGCTGTGAAAAGCAACAGACCTGTCAATTTGTCCATGGGTCAAGTTTTATCAGTAAACTTAAAATCACCTGTGGCTATTGCATCAATTTTACACCGTCTTTCAGGTGTCATCGTATTTTTACTCGTACCGGTACTTCTTTGGTTATTAGACAAGTCTTTGTCTTCGCCAGAAGGTTTTGCAGAAGTACAGGAAATCTTTAACGGTTTCTTTGTCCGCTTTATCGTATGGGTATTTGTAGCCGGATTAATCTATCACTTCATCGCTGGTGTCAAGCATTTACTTGCTGACCTTGGTGTTGCAGAGGAACTGCAAAGTGGTCGTGTTGCAGCTACTATCGCATTAGTCTTGTCTGCGATTGGTATTCTCGCAGCCTTTGTATGGATTGTTCTCTAATGAAAAGTGCTACAGGTTTAACGGGTTCAGGTTCTCGCGACTGGTTTATCCAACGCGTAAGTGCTGTTGTTCTTGCTGTTTATACCGTTGTGGTATTTGGTTGGATTCTGCTGAATGGCGGATTTAACTTTGAACAGTGGTACGGCTTTATGATGACATTACCAATGAAGATTTTATCTTTATTGGCAGTCTTATCTCTTGTTGCACACGCATGGATTGGTATGTGGCAGGTATTCACAGATTACGTGACTACTCGTCAGATGGGTCCTTCAGCTTCAGGTTTACGCCTAGTGCTGACTTCAGCAGTGATTATTGCTGTTTTTGCATACGCAATCTGGGCAATCCAGATTTTCTGGGCGAATTGATAGGAAGATATCATGGGCGCGATTAACCCTAAAGAAGATTATTCAAATATTCCACACCAATTTTTTGACGCAGTCATCGTTGGTGGTGGTGGTTCAGGTATGCGTGCATCTTACCAACTTGCTCAAGCGGGTTTGAAAGTTGCAGTACTGACCAAAGTATTCCCAACACGTTCGCACACAGTTGCAGCGCAAGGTGGTATTGGTGCATCTCTTGGTAACATGCAAGAAGATAACTGGCACTACCACTTCTATGACACGGTTAAAGGTTCTGACTGGTTAGGCGACCAAGACGCGATTGAATTCATGACGCGTGAAGCGCCACAAGTGGTTTATGAATTAGAACACTTGGGTATGCCATTTGACCGTAACGCAGACGGTACAATTTACCAACGTCCATTCGGTGGTCACTCTGCAAACTACGGTGAAAAAGCGGTTCCACGTGCATGTGCTGCAGCTGACCGTACAGGTCACGCACTTCTTCACACACTTTATCAAAGCAACGTGAAAATGGGTACTCAATTCTTCGTAGAATGGATTGCTCTTGATTTGATCCGTAACGAAGCAGGCGACGTACTGGGTGTAACTGCAATTGACCAGGAAACAGGTAAAATTGCGGTATTCCAAGCTAAAGCGACGCTATTCGCTACTGGTGGTGCAGGTCGTGTTTACCGTGCCTCTACTAACGCGTATATCAACACGGGTGACGGTCTTGGTATGGCTGCTCGTGCAGGTATTCCATTACAGGATATGGAATTCTGGCAATTCCACCCAACAGGTGTTGCGGGCGCAGGCGTATTGTTAACGGAAGGCTGTCGTGGTGAGGGTGGTATCCTTCGTAACGATTCTGGCGAACCGTTCATGGAACGTTATGCTCCTACTTTAAAAGACTTGGCGCCACGTGACTTCGTATCACGTTCTATGGACCAGGAAATTAAAGAAGGCCGTGGTTGTGGTCCAAACAAAGACTACATCTTGCTGGATATGACGCACCTGGGTGCTGACACGATCATGAAACGTCTGCCATCTGTATTCGAGATTGGCAAGAAATTCGCGAACGTTGACTGTACCAAAGAGCCAATTCCGGTTGTACCAACAATCCATTACCAAATGGGTGGTATTCCGACCAACATTCATGGTCAGGTTGTTGTTCCAGAATCTCGTGAAACGACTCCACTGGTTGCTAACTACGACAAAGACACTGACACATATTCTACAAATGCAGAAGGCCGTGACTTTGCGAAACCTGTAAAAGGTTTCTATGCAATTGGTGAATGTTCATGTGTATCTGTACACGGTGCAAACCGTTTAGGTACTAACTCACTGCTTGACCTGGTGGTATTTGGTAAAGCGGCTGGTCAACATATCATTGAGTATGTAACTAAACAGCACGATGGCGAGTACGAACCACTACCTACAACTGTACTTGAAAACACGCTGAACCGTATTCGTAAACTTGACGAATCAACTTCAGGTGAAAACGCTCAAGAAGTTGCGGATGCAATTCGTAACATCGTTCAGGATCACGCAGGTGTATTCCGTACTTCAGCATTGCTTGAAGAAGGTGTGAAACAGATTCTTGCGCTTGAACCACGTGTTCGCAATATCCACCTGAAAGACAAATCTAAAGTCTTCAACACTGCACGTGTAGAAGCATTAGAAGTTGAAAACCTATACGAAGTCGCAAAAGCAACCTTGATTTCTGCTGCTGCGCGTAAAGAATGTCGTGGTGCGCACACTGTTGTAGACTTTGAATTACCACCAGATCACCCGACTTATTCTTATGGTCGTCGTGATGATGAGTGGATGAAGCACACTCTGTGGTTCTCTGCAGACAACCGTCTTGAGTACAAACCAGTACGTTACAAGCCGCTTTCTGTTGCAGCTATTCCACCTAAACCACGTACATTCTAATCAGGAGAAACAAGATGAGTAGAGGTACTCGTACATTTCATATCTACCGCTACGATCCTGATAAGGATAAAGCACCGTACATGCAAACATTCAAGCTGGAATTGACTGATAAGCATCGTATGTTGCTTGACGCACTTTTGGCGTTGAAAGTACAAGACGAAACTTTAACGTTCCGTCGTTCTTGCCGCGAAGGTATTTGTGGTTCTGATGGTGTAAACATCAATGGTAAAAACGGTTTGGCGTGTCTTTGGAACCTGAACGATTTACCAAATGAAATCACCATTCGTCCATTACCAGGTCTGCCAGTGATCAAAGACCTAGTTGTTGATATGAATCAGTTCTACGACCAGTACAACAAGATTCAGCCATTCTTGATCAACAACCAGCCTGCGCCACCAAAAGAGCGTTTACAGTCTCAGGAAGACCGTGAGCACCTAGATGGCTTGTATGAATGTATTTTATGTGCATGCTGTTCAACTTCATGCCCATCATTCTGGTGGAACCCGGACAAATTCCTGGGTCCTTCAGCGCTGTTGAATGCTTACCGCTTCATCATCGATTCACGTGATACTGCAACTCAAGAGCGTCTGGCGCGTCTTGATGACCCGTTCTCGCTGTTCCGTTGTAAAGGCATCATGAACTGTGTGTCAGTTTGTCCGAAAGGTCTGAACCCAACCAAAGCAATCGGTCACATCCGTAACATGCTTCTGGATACTGCGGGTTAATCTGAACGCCAGTTTGGTGAATTCAAAAAGCACATCTCTGGATGTGCTTTTTTTATGCTGTTTTATTGAACACTTGAATGGGGTTGGTCTGATGAGATGCATTGCTGCATACAAACTGGGTATGAAAAGTGCAGGTGAATAGTTTTAAATCAATCTTCTAAAAAAGTGTAATAGAGTGATGGTATTTTGTTTTAATACGCCCAGAAATGGGGCATGAGACTGCAAAAAGTGGTGCAAGATGTTATTATATAACGCAAGTTGAAGAGGGCAGATTGAAAGATGTGCTCTCTTTTGTTTTATGGAATAAAGAAGCCGTTGGACTTTGGTCTTAATTGCTTCTAATTATTAAATAAAGCACCATATGTTAGAGCAAAATATGTTTCTTGTATTTCGCCAATTTATAGGGGGTATACGTCAAAAAAATCAATTGAGAGTTGGAGATCATGTTACGATTAATAAACTTCTATATTTAAAAATTGAGGTTGAATTTATGTACATTTTTTCAACATTTAAAGAGATGTAGAAAGCCAGAAATTAGAGTAAACCTATTTAGAAAAGCTAATTTGCCGAATTAATTTTTCTAAGTCGATTTGCAAAAAAATTGCTCGGTTTTGGCCGAGTATAAAATGAGTGATGATGCCAATCAGGGCGTTATGATTCATTATTCACATTGGGTAGTCCTAATGTAGTGATAACGCCTCATGACAGTTGTCGAATGGGGACGAATGTCATGTTACCAATTTGACATTATCAATCATGGGTTTTGCTTAAAAAGCATCCTGAAAAATGTTTTTGCAATAGGAAATGGGTCCACAAATGCAAGAAGTTGCTGACGCTCTGCGTCTTGACACTGAACTTTCCGCTGATAGTGCAGCGTATATTGAAGAACTTTATGAGCAGTATTTAACGTCTCCAGAGTCAGTTGGTGAAGACTGGAGAGTGTACTTCGATAAATTCCCAAAAGGTGATCAACCTCATAGCAATGTACGTGAGCAATTCCTTTTATTGGGTCGCAACTCAAATCGTATTCAGTCTGTGGCTCAAAGCGCGGTAAGCTCTGAGCATGAACGTCGTCAAATAGGCGTCCTGCAACTGATCGCAGCGTATCGTAATCGTGGTCACCAAAAAGCAAAATTAGATCCGCTAGGTTTGGCAAAACGCGAAGAAGTGCCAGATCTTGATCTTGCTGCGCACGGTTTAACCAAATCTGATTTAGATACCGTATTCAACACAGGCAACCTGGCGATTGGTAAAACAGATACCACGCTGGGCGAAATGGTTGAAGCGATGGAAGCAACTTACTGCGGTTCAATTGGTGCAGAGTACATGCACATTGTTGACACCAAAGAGAAACGCTGGATTCAACAGCGTCTTGAAAGTGCCCGTGGTCAGTATGGCTTCAATGCAGAACAGAAAAAACACTTCCTTGAGCGTTTAACTGCCGCTGAAGGTCTGGAAAAATATTTAGGTAATAAATACGTTGGTGCAAAACGCTTTGGTGTGGAAGGTGGTGAATCTTTCATTCCAATGGTTAACGAACTAATTCAACGTGCCGGTGCGGTTGGTTGTAAAGAAGTCGTGATTGGTATGCCACACCGTGGCCGTCTGAACTTGCTGGTTAACATCATGGGTAAAAACCCGGCTGACCTGTTTGGCGAGTTCGAAGGTAAATCTTTACACAAGAAAGGTTCGGGTGACGTTAAGTACCACCAAGGTTTCTCATCTAACGTAATGACCCCAGGTGGCGAAGTTCACTTGGCATTGGCGTTTAACCCGTCGCACCTTGAAATTGTTGGACCTGTGGTTGAAGGTTCGGTACGTGCCCGTCAAGTACGTCGTAAAGACATTGGTGGCGATGACGTATTGCCATTAATCGTACATGGTGATGCTGCATTTGCAGGTCAGGGCGTGAACCAGGAAACTTTCCAGATGTCACAAACACGCGGTTATACCGTGGGTGGTACTGTGCACATCGTAATTAACAACCAGGTTGGTTTCACTACCTCTGATCCACGTGATGCGCGTTCTACAGAATACTGTACCGACATCGCGAAAATGGTTCAGGCGCCAGTATTCCACGTGAATGGTGATGATCCTGAAGCAGTAATCTTCGTAACGCAATTGGCACACGACTTCCGTCATACTTTCCGTAAAGACGTAGTGATTGACCTGTTCTGTTACCGTCGTCGTGGTCACAACGAAGCGGATGAGCCATCTGCAACCCAGCCACTGATGTATCAGGTGATCAACAAGAAAGCCACTACACGTACTTTGTATGCAGACCAACTAGTACAACAGGGCGTATTAGATCGCGCTGCTGCAGACCAAATGGTTGAAGACTACCGTGCCGATCTTGAAGCAGGTAATCACGTTGCCAATGCGCTGGTTCTTGAACCGAACAAGAAAATGTTTGTGGACTGGACGCCGTACCTGGGCCATGAATACACTGACGAATGGGATACCACTTTCCCGGCTGAGCGCTTAAAAGAGCTTGGTGAAGGCATGCGTAAACTTCCAGAAGGTTTCGTGATGCAGCGTCAGGTGTCTAAAGTGATTGACGAACGTCTGAAAATGCAGACCGGCGAAATGCCGCTGAACTGGGGTGCTGCTGAAACTCTAGCCTATGCAACACTGCTAGATCAGGGTTACCTGGTACGTATTACTGGTGAAGACGTAGGTCGTGGTACCTTCTCGCACCGTCATGCCAAACTGCATAACCAGGTTGATGGCGAAACTTATATTCCATTGTGCCATGTGAAAGAAAACCAGCCGCGTTTTGCTTTATATGACTCGCTATTGTCTGAAATGGCGGTACTGGCATTTGAATATGGTTATGCGACCACGATTCCACACGGTCTGATCATTTGGGAAGCACAATTTGGTGACTTCGCTAACTGTGCGCAAGTGGTGATTGACCAGTTCATCGCCTCTGGTGAAACCAAGTGGGAACGTGTATGTGGTTTAACCATGTTGCTGCCACACGGCTTTGAAGGTCAAGGTCCGGAACACTCATCTGCACGTTTAGAACGTTTCTTACAGCTGTGTGCTGAAGACAACATGCAAGTGATTACCCCGACTACACCAGCACAGATTTTCCACGCTTTACGTCGTCAGGCAATTCGTCCAATCCGTAAGCCAATGATTGTGATGTCACCGAAATCATTGCTGCGTCACAAGCTGGCAACTTCATCTCTTGATGAGCTGGCAACTGGTACCTTCCAGACCGTGATTGACGAAATCGACAGCAACATCAACAAGGCCGACGTGACCCGTCTGGTACTTTGTGGTGGTAAAGTGTATTACGACCTGCTTGAAAAACGTCGTGAAAAAGAATTGAACAACACGGCAATTGTTCGTATTGAACAGTTGTATCCATACCCAGAACAACGCATTGCGGAAATTCTTGAAGCTTATCCAAACGTGAAAGAACTGGTTTGGACTCAGGAAGAACCGAAGAACCAAGGTGCTTGGTTGTTCATCGCGCCGCGTCTATATGATGACGTGATGAAAGCTGGTAAACAGGTTCGTATCAGCTTTGCTGGTCGTGAGGCTTCTGCCGCTCCAGCGTGTGGTTCACCATATTTGCATGCAAAACAACAAGCTCAGCTCATCAATGACGCGCTTGCGATCGTAGTTGAATAACAGGAGATTCGAAGTAATGGCAACCGAAATTAAAGCACCGGTATTTCCAGAGTCAGTTGCAGATGGAACAATCGCGACTTGGCACAAACAACCAGGTGAAGCAGTATCACGTGATGAAGTGATCTGTGACATTGAAACTGACAAAGTTGTTCTGGAAGTTGTAGCTCCTGCAGACGGTACGATTGCTCAAATCATTAAAAATGAAGGCGATACTGTACTTTCAAATGAAGTGATTGCACAGTTTGAAGAAGGTGCTGTATCTGGCGCTGCGCAAACTCAAGCAGTTCAGTCTGAAGAGAAAGTTGAACAGGCCGCTGCGAAAACTGAAGCAGGTGCAGCACCTGTAGTTGAGCGTGCTCAACCAGTTGCGGACCAGGCACCAGCAGTGCGTAAAGCATTGACTGAAACAGGTATCAACGCTGCTGACGTACAAGGTACAGGCCGTGGCGGTCGCATCACCAAAGAAGATGTGGCAAACCATCAGGCGAAACCAGCGGCTGCGCCTTTAACTGCAGCAGTAGGCGAGCGTATCGAGAAACGTGTTCCTATGACGCGTTTACGTAAGCGTGTAGCTGAACGTTTACTTGCAGCGACTCAAGAAACTGCAATGTTGACGACGTTCAACGAAGTGAACATGAAACCAATCATGGAAATGCGTAAGCAATATAAAGACGCATTTGAAAAACGCCACGGTGCGCGTCTTGGCTTCATGTCATTCTTCGTAAAAGCTGCGACTGAAGCGCTAAAACGTTACCCAGCAGTCAACGCATCAATTGATGGCGACGATATCGTTTATCACGGTTACTATGACATCGGTGTAGCTGTATCTTCTGACCGTGGTCTGGTGGTTCCTGTATTACGTGATACAGACCGTATGAACTACGCTGAAGTTGAATCTGGCATTGGTGCTTATGCTGCGAAAGCACGTGAAGGTAAACTTGCGATTGAAGACATGACTGGCGGTACATTCACCATTACTAACGGTGGTACTTTCGGTTCACTGCTGTCTACGCCAATTCTGAATACACCACAAACTGCTATTCTGGGTATGCACAAAATCCAGGAACGTCCTATGGCAGTCAATGGTCAGGTTGAAATCTTGCCAATGATGTATTTAGCGCTGTCTTATGACCACCGTTTAATCGATGGTAAAGAAGCGGTAGGTTTCCTTGTAACAATCAAAGAATTGTTAGAAGAGCCAGCTAAACTTATCCTTGACTTATAATTTATTAATTAAAAATCTCTCCTAACCCCTCTAAAAAAGAGGGGAAAGGTTCCCCCTTGAGCAAAAGGGGGGATTTAGAGAGATTGATTGGAGATAAAAATGTCTCAACAATTTGATTTAGTTGTTATTGGCGGTGGTCCAGGCGGTTATGAAGCAGCCATTCGTGCGGCTCAGCTTGGTTTTAAAGTGGCATGTATCGAAAAACGCATCCACAAAGGTAAACCATCTTTAGGTGGTACCTGCTTAAACGTGGGCTGTATCCCGTCTAAAGCACTGCTTGATTCTTCACACCGTTATGAAGATACCGTTCATCACCTGGCTGATCATGGTATTACGACAGGTGAAGTAAACTTTGACCTGTCTAAATTACTGGCACGTAAAGACAAGATTGTTGACCAGTTGACTGGCGGTATTGACCAGTTGCTGAAAGGCAATGGTATCGAATGGTTAAAAGGTACTGGTAAATTACTGGCGGGTAAGAAAGTTGAGTTTGTTCCTCACGAAGGTGAAACTCAGGTTCTAGAACCAAAATACGTAATTCTTGCGTCTGGTTCTGTACCAGTGAACATTCCGGTAGCTCCTGTTGATCAAGACATTATTGTTGACTCTACTGGCGCGCTTGAGTTCCCTGAAGTACCGAAGCGTTTAGGTGTGATTGGTGCCGGCGTGATCGGTCTGGAGCTTGGTTCAGTATGGCGTCGTCTAGGTGCTGAAGTTGTTGTATTTGAAGCAATGGATGCCTTCTTGCCAATGGCGGATAAAGCGCTGGCAAAAGACTACCAGAAACTGCTGACCAAACAGGGTCTGGATATCCGTGTAGGCGCGAAAGTGTCTGGCACTGAAGTCAACGGTCGTGAAGTAACTGTAAAATACACCCAAGGCGGCGAAGAGAAAGAACAGACTTTCGACAAGCTGATCGTGTGTGTGGGTCGTCGTGCGTATGCTGAAGGCTTACTGGCTGATGACTGTGGTATCAAACTGACTGAACGTGGTCTGGTTGAAGTGAACGACTGGTGTGCGACTTCTGTTGAAGGCGTATACGCAATTGGTGACTTGGTACGCGGTCCAATGCTGGCACACAAAGCCATGGAAGAAGGCGTAATGGCAGTTGAACGTATTCACGGTCATGCTGCTCAAGTGAACTATGACACCATCATCTCTGTCATCTATACACACCCTGAAGCGGCGTGGGTAGGTTTAACAGAAGAGCAGGCCAAAGAAAAAGGTCATGAAGTGAAAACCGGTCAATTCGGTTTCGCAGTCAACGGCCGGGCTTTAGCTGCCGGTGAAGGTGCTGGTTTCGTGAAGTTCGTTGCCGATGCTAAAACAGATCGTTTACTGGGTATGCACGTGATTGGACCTGCGGCGTCTGACATTGTTCACCAAGGTATGATCGCGCTTGAATTTGTATCTTCAGTTGAAGATTTACAATTAATGACATTCGGTCACCCAACCTTCTCTGAGGTGGTGCACGAAGCGGCACTGGCCGTCGATGGACGTGCCATCCACGCGATTCAGCGTAAGCGTAAATAAATAAAAAAAGAGCGGTTTCGACCGCTCTTTTTCATTTGGTGGTTGTTTTTGTTTGAATAATCATCTAAAACTAAAACGATAAAACTGTATAAATGTTAATACTCACGACGATGGATGTTGGAGTTTTAGCGAGTCATAAAAAAACGTGAAAAGTAGTAAAAGGTAAATAAATGAATCTACATGAGTACCAAGCCAAAGCGCTATTAAAAAAATATGGTATGCCGGTGCAGGAAGGTCTGCTTGCAACCAATGCAGATGAAGCAGTACAGGCATTTGAACAGCTCGGTGGCAAATTCGCTGTCATGAAAGCCCAGGTGCATGCGGGTGGCCGTGGTAAGGCGGGTGGTGTGAAAGTGGTGAAATCGGCTGAAGAAGCGGCAGAGTATGCCAATCAGCTGATCGGTACTCGACTGGTCACTTATCAGACCGATGCCAATGGCCAGCCGGTGAACAGTATTCTGGTGGCCCAGGATGTCTATCCGGTAGAGCGTGAATTATATTTAGGTGCCGTGGTGGATCGTTCTAGCCGTCGCGTGACCTTTATGGCCTCAACCGAAGGTGGGGTCGAAATTGAAAAAGTCGCAGAAGAAACCCCAGAAAAAATTATTAAAGTTGAAGTTGATCCTCTAGTCGGTTTATTACCATTTCAGGCACGTGAAGTTGCGTTTGCCCTGAACTTAAAAGATGGACAAATCAACCAGTTTGTCAAAATCATGACCGCGGCGTATCAGGCCTTTATTGAAAACGATTTTGCCCTGTTTGAAATTAACCCGCTGTCTGTACGTGAAAACGGTGAAATTTTATGTGTCGATGCCAAAGTTGGCATTGATTCCAATGCGCTGTACCGTTTGCCGGAAGTGGCGGCGCTGCGTGACAAGAGTCAGGAAAATGAGCGCGAACTGAAAGCCTCTGAGTTCGATCTGAACTATGTAGCGCTAGAAGGTAATATTGGCTGTATGGTCAATGGTGCCGGTCTTGCCATGGCAACCATGGACATCATCAAATTGTATGGTGGTCAACCGGCCAACTTCCTTGATGTCGGTGGCGGTGCAACCAAAGAGCGCGTGATTGAAGCATTTAAAATTATTCTGGCCGACAATTCGGTTCAGGGAGTATTAATCAATATTTTTGGTGGGATTGTACGTTGTGACATGATTGCGGAAGCGATTATTGCAGCAGTTCAGGAAGTCAATGTCAGCGTGCCGGTGGTGGTACGTCTGGAAGGAAACAATGCTGAACTGGGGGCCAAATTACTGGATGAATCTGGCCTGACCTTAATTTCTGCAAATGGCCTGGCCGATGCTGCAGAAAAAATTGTTGCTGCGGTAAAAGCTTAAGGAGATGCATCATGAGCGTATTAGTAAATAAAGACACAAAAGTATTGGTTCAGGGTTTCACTGGTAAAAACGGAACCTTTCATTCGGCTCAGGCGCTGGATTATGGCACGCGTGTTGTCGGCGGTGTAACTCCAGGTAAAGGTGGTCAAACCCATTTAGACCTGCCAGTATTTAACACCATGAAGCAGGCAGTTCGTGAAACTCAGGCCGATGCTTCGGTGATTTATGTACCCGCACCTTTTGTACTGGACTCGATTGTTGAAGCAGTCGATGCCGGTATTGAACTGATTGTGGTAATTACTGAAGGTGTACCGACCCTAGATATGCTAAAAGCCAAACGCTATCTGGAAACCAATGGTAATGGTACACGCCTGATTGGCCCGAACTGTCCGGGTATTATCACCCCGGGCGAATGTAAGATCGGGATTATGCCAGGTCATATTCATCAGCCAGGGAAAATCGGGATTATCTCGCGTTCAGGAACGCTGACCTATGAAGCGGTTGCGCAAACCACCAAATTGGGTCTGGGCCAGTCGACCTGTATCGGCATCGGCGGTGATCCGATTCCGGGCATGAACCAGATTGACTGTCTGAAACTGTTTCAGGACGATCCTCAAACTGAAGCCATTATCATGATTGGTGAGATTGGCGGCACAGCCGAAGAAGAAGCAGCCGAATACATTCAGGCGCATGTGACCAAGCCTGTGGTGGGCTATATTGCCGGTGTAACCGCACCAAAAGGCAAACGCATGGGCCATGCTGGCGCGATTATTTCTGGCGGTAAAGGAACCGCAGAGGAGAAATTTGCTGCCTTTGAACGTGCCGGAATGGCTTATACCCGTAGCCCGGCCGAGCTCGGTTCAACCATGCTGAAAGTATTGCAGGCCAAAGGTTTGGTGTAAAACCTACCTGACTAAAAAACCCCAGTTCTTGGGGTTTTTTATGGCAAAGAACATAGATAATGATGACGCTTCTATTGAGGAAAAAGTAAAGCATACAAAACAAATAAAATGATTGCCTTGGTAATTGTGATTTACATCACACTTTAATAGAATATCGAGCAATAATTATCAGAAACTTGAGAATTTATATGATCAAAATAACAACGATCATGCCGATTCAGTGTCTGTCGCTTTGCTCTTTTTTATTTTTTTCTTCTGCTCATGCCAATACGCTTGATCAGCAACGTGAGCACGCGGTGGAGATGGTTCGGTCCGGGCAGGTGGTCTCTGGACTCAATCGCTTGCAGGCGTTATTAGCTCAATTTCCCACAGATCAAAAGTTAATTGCGGATTATCTAGTTTTGGCCTATGGTCAGCCTGTGGTACATCCACAGGATTTATACCGCCTAACGCAGCAGATTCAACCTAAAACCTTTCCTGCCTATGCCCAGGTCAGCGCTATCAAGGTGCTCCGTGATGCCAAGCAGTACGCTCAGGCCAAAGCGTATCTGGCCCGGTTTCAGCCTTTAAATACCCAGGCCAGCGGCAAAGTCTGGCACGCGGTACTGGAAGCCGAGTCGGGTCAGGCAGCAGCCGCTAAAACGTTGCTGAAAAACCTGCAATGGCAACAGCTTAGTGCCGATGACCTGAGTTTACTGTCTTATACCTATCGTATCCTGAATATGCCGGTACAAGCCTTGCAGGCAGCCGAAGCCGGATTAAAAAAGCAAAGCAGCATTGCAGGCCATGAACAATATGTACTGTCGCTGATGCTTAATGGCAAGCATCATGCAGCAGAGAACTATCTGCTGCAACAACAGTTAGCACAGAGCCATCCTCGTTTATTATTGCAAGTCAAACAGCACCAGTTTTCTACCCGGATTCAGAATGCAGTACAGGCCTATAAAACGGCACAACTGCGCAGTGAATATGCAACAGCCTATACCGAGCTGGATGCGGTACTGGCCGATATGGCTGCACATGAACCACAGGTGGCAGCTGACGCCGAACTGCAGCGCGCATTCTATGCCGATTATCTGTATGCCTTGGGACAGCGTAAGCGTCATCAGCAGGTCTTGAAAATTGTGCAACAGCAGCATCAGCCAATTGCAAACTGGCCGGCTTATGTACGCCATGCCATTGCCGATGCCTATCTGGCCACCCGACAACCGGAACTGGCTGAACCGGTGTATTTAAGCCTGTTTCAGGAAAAGAACTATGCAGACTATACGGTGTATGCTGGTTTGTATTATGCCTATATCGAACAGGAAAAATTCAAGCAGGCTGATCAGCTGATTCAGGACATGGACCGTCAGTTACCGCGTTATCGTTATAGCGAGGCCAAAGGCGTGGACCGCAGTACCCATGAAGACCGGGAGCAGTATCTGGCTTTAAAAGGGCTGAACTATGCCTACCGCAACGAACATGCCAAAGCCGAGCAGTATTTTGAAACCCTGGTTTCAATTGCACCGAATAATCTGGCCTATCAGAACAATCTGGCACAAATTCAGCGCTGGCGTGAAAAACCACTGACTTCCCAACAAACACTGGAGCAGTGGAATGGCCTGGATCAGGTCAGTCAAATCACCCAGATTAACCAGATGCAAAATGCCCAAGCCCTGAATGATATTAGGGGCTGGCGTCAGCTGAATCAGGCCTTGTTACAGACGGCTGCAGATGATACCGGTGTGCAATTAAGCCGCAAAGAATTAAAGGATCGCGATCATTTCAGCATTCAGCATGAAAGTTATTTTTCTGAAAGTCGTTCCGATCAGGAACAGTTGCTGAACCGTTTAAAAGGTTCAGAAGAGCGTACTCATTGGACCCGTCTTAACAGCCCGTGGCTAAATGAGCATTATCAGGTTTTTATTGACCATCAGCATCGGCAGGGGCGTTATGAAGATGGCACCCTGGATGATCCGCGTTTAGGTCTGGGTGTGGCCTGGTCCAAAGATCGCAAGTATGCCAGCCTGTTGCTGTCTCAATCTTTAGATGAAGACCGTGTGGGCGCTGCACTGGACTGGTCACACTGGTTAAATGATCATTGGCAATATCATCTGGCGGTGAATACCCAGGCCGATATTCCGTTGCAGGCAATGGCCAAAGCACATGAAGGACAGTCGTATCGGGCGGGTTTTAACTGGCAGGCCAACGAGTCGCGTAAAGCCGGTGCACAATTTCAATTGACCGATATTGATGATGGCAACACCCGTCAGGAATATCAGGCCTATTTTAGCCAGCAGTTTTATCAGGCCCCGCATCATCTGAGTCGTGCCACGCTCAGCGGCTATTATGGAAAAAATAAGCCCGTCGCCGTGGATTATTTTAATCCTGAATCCAGCCATAGTTTAGAGCTGAAACTGGAACATGACTGGATGACCTGGCGTCGTTATGAGCAACATTTTAATCAGCATTTTGAACTGACGCTGGGCACATTTGGACAGAAAGACTATTCCAATGAGCCGATATATAACCTGTTGTATCGCCATGACTGGCATGTGTCACGAACCTGGAAACTGCACTATGGCATTGGTTGGGGCAGCCATCCATACGATGGCAAAACAGAAGAAAAAACCTATGCAGTATTCGGCTTTGAAGGACGATTCTAATGCAAATGAAACCCGCTTTACTCCTGAGTGCCTGTATCGCTGCATGTGTTTATTCTCCTTTGACCGTGCAGGCCGAGACCAGCACAGCGCCAGCAGCAACTACAGCGCCGCTTGATGCGCAGGCCTATGAATTTGTTACCTTAACTTTTCATGATGTGCGTGATGACGTTGCCAAACAGGGTGACCGTGATTTATACGCCATCAGTACCCATAACTTTGCCCAGTTCCTGCAATGGATTAAAGAACATGGCTGGCAGCCCATTCGGCTAGAAGATGTCTGGCGGGCCCGTCAGCACAAGACAGCCTTACCGGAAAAAGCAGTATTAATTACCATTGATGATGGCGCACTCAGCAGCTATAGCCATATTTTCCCCTTATTAAAGCTGCATCAGGTTCCGGCTGTTTTTGCCATTCCGACCAGCTGGATTAATGGCAATACCAAAGATGCCTATGAAGCCTATGGGGAGGGCAACCTGATGAACTGGCCGCAGATGCGTGAAATGCAGCAATCCGGTCTGGTCGAGTTTGCCTCACACAGTGATGACTTGCATCACGGGATTATTGCCAATCCGCAGCTAAACCAGCAGCCAGCCGCGATTACCCGTGAATATTTCCCGGCCCAGCAGCGTTATGAATCTGATCGCGCCTATGCGAAGCGAGTGGTAAAAGACTTGCGTCAATCAAAGCAGATTCTGGATCGTGAGTTGGGAATCAATACCCGTGCCATTTTCTGGCCGTATGGTGCGGTGACCAAGGAAACTGAAGCGCTGGCCCGTGAAGCCGGTCTACCAATGTCGTTTAGTCTGGGCAGTGTATTGACGTTGGCCGATGCCGATACCACCTATCAGCGTGCCCTGATTACGGAAAACCCATCACCAGAAGAAGTGTTTGGTGAAATTAAAGACTTCTTAATGAATAGCCGGGCGCCGCATAAGCAGCGTAAAAGTTTATTACGCATTAACCTGGCAGATCTGGCAGGGAGCAATATCACCGCATCAGAAGCACATTTGAGCCAGCTGCTCAATCAGGTCAATGCCTTTCAATCCAATACGCTGGTCCTAAATGCGGTGGCCGATCAGAATGCCGATGGTAAAATTGATGTGGCTTATTTTCCGAATCGAAGCTTGCCGGTGGCTCAGGATTTGCTGAACCGGGTGGTATGGCAGGCCCGGACCCGGATTGCTAATCGGGTATATGCAGAAATGCCGCTGAGTCTGGAAACCCGGCAAGGTTATGATCTGGCAGAATTGACCGCAGATCTGGTGAAAAACAACAGCTCGATTGAAGGGCTGATGATTGAAACCGGCGATGCGTTACATTGCGCCGTATTTCAGGCTGAATGGAGTGCAAGCTGTCAGGCACAGCTGCAACAGGTGTTGAGCATCAAGAACCGGACCAAAAGCCAGGGTAAATACTATGCCAATATCAGTAACAACTATCAGACTGCATTAAAGCTGGAGATTCAGAATCAGCCACTTGACGGACTGAAAAAACTGCTGCAGCAACTGCCGGATCATGCCGATTTCCTGTATCTGGCTGTCGATCCGTTGGCATCCCCCCAAGCCATCAAAAATCTGCATCAGGCTTTAAACCAGTTAAATGAGCGGGAAAAGCAGCATTTGATGATTAACTTGCAGATCAATTCGGATAGCACTGCAACAGAGTGGCGACATTATCAGCAGATATATCAGCAGCTGAGACGTCAGGGCATTCAAAAAATTGGTATTGATAATTATCAGCCGACCCATGGGCAGGCCGTGCATCAGCACCTGTACCGGGCGTTGAGCCTGAATGCAAGTCCGCTGAGTTATCGTGATCCCTATGTCCTGGAACAGGGAGAGCCGCAATGATGGAAGTGTTCTCGAAATTGAGTTTTAATGATTTTTATTTTGGTTTTGCATTTTTATATCCCTTGCTGATGGCCTGGCTGTGGATTGCAGGCGGGATCTGGTTTTATTTTAAACGGGAATACCGTCAGGATCATTTCCCTGAACCGAGCGATGAAGGCTGCAGTATTATCATTCCTTGCTTCAATGAAGAAGAGCAGGTCAGACGTACCATCAAGTTTGCCATGCAAAGCCAGTATCCGGAATTTGAAGTAATTGCAGTCAATGATGGCAGTCAGGACCGGACTGCAGCAATTCTGGATGAACTGGCCACGCAATATCCAAAGCTGCGGGTGGTCCATCTGGCCGAAAACCAGGGCAAAGCCTATGCCTTAAGAGCCGGGGCAATGGTCAGTCGCTATGAATTTCTGGTCTGTATTGATGGTGATGCGCTGCTGCATCCACACGCGGTATTCTGGATGATGCATCAGCTGACCAGCTTCCCGCGTGTCGGGGCGGTTACCGGTAATCCACGGATTATTAACCGCTCCAGTGTGCTGGGTAAAATTCAGGTTGGTGAGTTTTCCTCGATTATTGGATTGATTAAACGCGCGCAGCGCACCTATGGCCGGATTTTTACCGTATCAGGTGCGATTGCCGGTTTTCGTAAAACCGCGCTGGACCGGATTGGCTACTGGCGTGATGACATGATTACGGAAGATATTGATGTTTCGTGGCGTTTGCAGTTCGACCACTGGGATTTGCAATATGTGCCCAAAGCCCTGTGTTATATCTATATGCCGGAAACGTTTAAAGGTCTCTGGAAACAGCGCTTGCGCTGGGCACAAGGCGGGATTGAAGTGCTGATTGCCTATGTGCCAAAACTGTTTAAATGGCGCCTTAGACGGATGTGGCCGATTGTGATTGAATCGATCATCAGCGTGCTATGGGCCTATGTGATTATGGGCATCTTTGTGCTGTATTTTTATGGGCTGTTTTTCCCCTTGCCGGGTGAGTGGGCGATTCAATCGATTCTGCCGCAGTGGTACGGGGTGATTTTGGGCCTGACCTGTTTGCTGCAGTTTCTGGTCAGCTTAATGATCGATCATCAATATGATAAAAACCGTACCTTGAGAACCTATTTCTGGGTAATCTGGTATCCGCTATTTTTCTGGCTGATTACCGCGCTGACCACGGTGGTGTCTGTGCCAAAAACTTTGCTGAAAAAGCAGAAACGTGCACGCTGGGTCAGCCCGGACCGTGGTTTTACCAAGGAGCACGAGCATGGCTAAATTTAAAATGATTGAGGATGAAGCTCAGCTGGAGCTACCAGAATATATTGATGAGCCGCGCTATGTACGTAACAAGGCCGCAGGCTATGGACTATTCTTTCTGGGCTGGCTGGCCTGGATCTGGTTATTCCTGCCTCTGATCACTATGTTGCTGTGGCTGTTTCAGGGCTATACCGTATATGAGCAGCTGTTTGTGATGTCGGCGCCGCAAAGCTCGTTCAGCCTGTTTTATCTGGGGCTGGCGATTATGGTGTTTATTCTGATTCTGCTGATCTGGGCTGTGTATAACTGGCTGCGTTTTCGTGATAATGAGCGCCGGGCTTTTCCGGAGCATATTCAGACTGAGCAGCTGGCGGAAAGTTTTCAGGTCGACACAACTGAAATGGCGTATTTGCAGCAGGCCAAAAATCTGACCTTACATTATGATCAAGATGGACAGCTGGAAAAATTTGAAGTTCATCAGCCACTGTCTTCATCATAGAACATTGAAAAACAGCCATAAAAAACGCAGCCTTAGCTGCGTTTTTTTATTCACCTCATTTAAGTTGATGAAGTTTCCTGATTGATTTTCGGCTGAGATTTCAGGCTTTGGGTCAGACCGTTAATATCACCGCCATGAATACCCAGTTCACTCATCAGGCTGTCAATTAACGGCGCTTGCGAACGATAGCGCAGGGCACTGTTCACCACCTGATCAGACAGGGCCACTTGACCATGACCGTGTTCGCTGCCATCGACATGTGCGCTGCCCATCCCATTTAAACCATTGACGTGCAGAATCTTGATGTCATCAATATTTTCCATTGGCTTGACGCTTTCACGGATAATTTCTGGCAGGTATTTCAGCATGGCCAGACGTACCTGCATTTCGACCTGTTCCGTCGACAGGATGTTATTGGCTTCGTTGACTGCACGGGTACCTTCAGCATCAACCTGATACTGTTTTTCCATCGCTTGTGCCAGCAGGACTTTGGCATCGGCTTCACCACGCGCTTTTAAACGCAGCTGTTCTGCATTGGCTTCTGCGGTAATCCGCACCGCTTCCGCTTCATCGACCGCCGCCTGTTTGCCCGCTTCAGCAGCAACAGTAATGGCAATCGCATCTTTTTCAGCGGCCTGCTTGGCAGCCACCAGCTCGACTGCCTTGGCACGTTCTGCGCGCTGGGTTTCACGTACGGTAATCACTTCTTCTTCTGCTTTTACCGCTTGAGCACGGGCTAAATCGGCCTGCGCTTTGGCTTCAGATTCGGCACGGGATTTTTCCGCAATGGCAATGGCGCGGTCCTGTTCGGCCAGCTCAATGGTTTTCTTCTGTTCCACTTGGGCTTTTTGGACTAGCTGTTCTTTTAAAATATTTTCATTGGCGACATCACGTGCTGAGCCAATCCGTTTCAGTTCAATTTCACGTTCAGCAGCAATGCGGGCTTCTTCCGCTTCACGTTTTTTGGCTGCTTCCTGGGCTGCAATTTCCGCCAGCTGTTCAGCACGGCGTACCGAAATTTCACGTTCTTGCTGTAACTTGGCATATTCTTCTTCACGAAGAATCTGCAGGCGCGCCTGTTCGGCTTCCAGGTTTTTGGCTTTAATGGCTAAGTCGGCATCCTGTTCAATGTCGTTACGTTTACGACGACGGTCTTCAATGGTTTCGGTTAATTTGGTCAGACCTTCGGCATCGAAAGCATTTTGCGGGTTAAAGTAGCGGAAACTGGTCTGATCCAGTCCGGTTAAAGATACAGTTTCCAGTTCCAGACCGTTTTTAAACAGATCTTCCGACACCACCTGCTGTACTTTCTGTACGAAGTCGACGCGTTTTTCATGCAGTTCTTCCATCGCCATTTCTGCGGCTACGGCACGTAAAGAATCGACAAATTTACCTTCGACCAGATTTTTTAATTCATTCGGGGACATGGTTTTTTGCCCCAGCGTTTGTGCTGCGGTGGCAATAGATTCAGCGGTCGGTTTAACCCGCACATAAAATTCGGCCATGACATCGACACGCATACGGTCGCGGGTAATCAGGGCCTGATCTTCAGCACGGCGCACTTCCAGACGCAGGGTATTCATATTGACCGGAATAATTTCATGCAGCACCGGTAACACAATCGCCCCCCCGCCGAGAATGACATGCTCACCGCCAAAACCGGTACGCACAAAGGAAATTTCCTTGCTAGAGCGGCGATACAGGCGGGCCAGGATTAAACCAATCACAAATAAGGCCAGGAAAATAATTCCGGCAATAATCAAGACGTTATACATATTTGAACTTAACATTGTTATCTCTTGTGTTTTTCAGTTGTTAATTTAAATGCATGGCATAAAAGCCAATTTTGGTTCTCCCCGTTAAAATTACGGATTGACCCTGTTGAAAACTTTCGTCCTGTTCCGGTTCTACCAGAATATAGTGGGTCAGACCATGCTGATCCTGCACTTTGGCTTCTGCCGGAGAATTGGGAGTAGCCACACCTAAAATAATGGTGGCTGTGCGGCCAATCAGCTCGTCACTATAAATGGCGGTGGTTTCATCTTGCGGTAAAATGCGGGCAATCAGCATGGCGCTATAACGCACCAGGGGCATGCTCAGAAACAGACAGGCCGGTGCCATTATCCAGGCTGTAATATATTGACCGATCCATTGAAACAGCACTGATTGTAAAATCAGGCCAGACAAACCATATAAGGTCAGGAAAATAATCAGCCAGATCAGCAGCGGTACCCGGCCAATGTACAGCCAGTCCAGAAACTGGACCAACAGGCCACTAGAACCATCAATATTCACTTCTACATCTTTATGCGGAATTAAGTCATCTGGCAGGAACTGGTCCAGAATGCCCTGACTGCCGCCACCGGCCAGTAACAGAAACACTTCCAGCAGGGCAAAGAAAAACAGCAGGCAGATACAGACACTAAAAATCAGATTGGAAGGGTGAGTGAGCAAATCCCACATAACTGAATACTCTATTGTTCTGTTGTGTTTAAATTATTGATATTCAAAATATATATTATTATTGAATGCGCCTAGCATAGCATTAGGCCGCGTTTTTGTCTAAAAAACCTGCATATTTTAGGCAAAAAAATACGCAATGATTGGGGTGATCATTGCGTAGAACAACGAATCTGCTTGCACAGTTTCGGTAAAGGAGAAATGTTATGAATTAGGATTGCTCCTAGAACATATGACTAGAATACGCCGGCATGAGGCAGGGTTCAGCAGCGTTCAGGTAAATTCATGTTAAAGATTGTTGCTTCTATAAAAATTGTGTGACATTTCTCTCCATATTTTCTCCATCATTGTAAACGTAGCATAAAAAAGCCTTTCGCGAGGAAAGGCTTTTCAAGATCAGCATGGGGCTTAGAAGCGGAACACCCCTAAACCGGCTTTAACTTCATCTAAAGTGGCTTGAGTAATGTCACGGCACTTATCGGTACCGGTCTTTAAGATATCCATGATGTAATCCGGATCTTTGGCCAGTTCTAAACGGCGTTCACGGATTGGACCAATCAGCTCTTTTAAAATGCCTTCCAGACGTTTTTTCACGGTACCATCACCCAGACCACCACGGCGATAATGGGCTTTTAATTCTTCCAGTTCTTCTTTGTTCGGATCGAAAGCATCTAGGTAGGTAAATACCACGTTGCCTTCAACCTGGCCCGGATCTTCAATGCGGAGGTGGTTCGGGTCGGTGTACATGGCATTTACTGCTTTTTTAATGTCTTTGTCAGTAGCATCGAGCACAATGGTGTTGCCCAATGATTTTGACATTTTGGCTTTACCATCAAAACCAGGTAAACGGCCAACATTCGACAGCAGTGCTTTACATTCAGGCAGCAGGTCCTGACCTACCTGACGGTTAATGCGGCGTACAATTTCGTTGGTCTGTTCGATCATAGGAATCTGATCTTCACCCACGGGCACTACAGTCGCTTTAAACGCGGTAATATCGGCCGCTTGGGCAACTGGATAGCACAGGAAACCAGCTGGAATATCACGTTCAAAACCACGCATCTGAATTTCAGATTTAATGGTCGGGTTGCGCTCTAAACGTGCCACAGTGACAAAGTTTAAATACAGCATGGTCAGTTCATTCAAGGCCGGCAGGCAAGACTGAACACAAATGGTGGTTTTGGTCGGGTCAATGCCCACGGCCAGGTAATCGGTCGCCACTTCAATAATATTACGACGTACTTTTTCAAAGTTGTCGGCGTTATCAGTCAGGGCTTGAGCATCGGCAAGTAAAAGATGTTGATGGTGAGAATCCTGTAAACCTACACGTGAACGTAAAGAACCTACAAAATGACCGAGGTGAAGTTGTCCGGTTGGACGGTCGCCAGTCAAAATAACAGGACGATTATCTTGATTACTCATTATCTCTTCCAAGTCGTTGTTACGACATTTCTATACCGATGATTGGGCTACATTGTACGGCATAATATTTTTGAATGTCACGGGATAAGCCGAACAGAATCAACAATTGTCTGGAAATTTTAAAGATTTATTAATGAAGTAAATACAAAGTTTTGGAAGATTTCTCCTTAGAATAAGCCTAGAACACGATAAGGATAAAAATTATGGCGAGTAGCTTATTACTATTATTAGATGATATTGCCACTGTTTTAGATGATGTGGCGGTCATGAGTAAAATGGCCGCAAAGAAAACGGCCGGTGTACTCGGTGATGATCTGGCCCTGAATGCCCAGCAGGTCAGCGGTGTACGTTCGGAGCGGGAACTGCCGGTGGTCTGGCGCGTGGCCAAAGGTTCTTTTGTCAATAAACTGATTCTGGTGCCTTTAGCTCTACTGATTAGCGTGGTGGCGCCGTGGCTGATTAACCCGTTACTGGTCGTGGGCGGTTTATTCTTATGTTATGAAGGGGTTGAAAAAGTCCTGCATTCCTTGCACAAGAAAAAAGCCAAAACTGCCGAAGAAGCGCAGCAGGAATTAATTAAAACCGAAACCGATCTGGCCACGTTTGAAAATGAAAAAATCAAAGGGGCAGTCCGGACCGACTTTATTCTCTCGGCAGAGATTATTGTCATTTCCTTGGGTACTGTAGCTACCGCGGCCTTTGGTGTAAAAGTCACAGTGCTGAGTATTATTGCCATCGCCATGACCATTGGGGTCTATGGGTTAGTGGCATTTATTGTCAAGATTGATGATATTGGGCTGCATCTCTCGGAACAGGCTTCTAATTTTAAACAGTCGGTCGGGCGCGGCTTGTTGGCCTTTGCGCCAATCTTGATGAAAATCCTGTCGATTGTCGGGACTCTGGCCATGTTCCTGGTGGGCGGCGGGATTATCAACCACGCTATTCCATTGGTACATCACTTTACCGAAGACAGTGTGGAATACGTGCAGGAAATTCCCAATATCGGCAGTATTTTTGGTGCGCTTACTCCAACCTTGATCAATTTTGCTGTGGGCTTTATTGCCGGTTTGATTGTGGTGGCGCTAATTGGTCTGGTGAAAAAGGTCTGGCCACGTTCCAAAGCCTCTTAAACTATGTAAAATTCTAGCCAAGAGATAAAGATAATAAGGAGATTGCTATGCGTTGGAAAGGTCGTCGCGTCAGTAGCAATGTAGAAGATCGTCGCGGTGGTGGCGGTGCCAAAGCCGGCGGGATCAGTATTCTGGGTCTGGTGGTGGCTTTTGTGGCCTGGAAGTTTTTTGGGGTCGATCCGCAAACAGCCTATCAGGCCACCAAACAGGTGACCAATCAGGGGCAGAGCGCGGAAACGCGTGGTCTGGAAAATCCGACGCCGGAGCAGCAGGAATCGATGGAGTTTATTGGTACCATTCTGGCCGATACCGAAGATACCTGGACGCAGGTGTTTGCCCAGCAGCTGAACCAGCAATATGTGCCACCCAAACTGGTGATGTTTAATGGTGCGGTCAGTTCCGCCTGTGGCAATGCCAGCGCTGCCATGGGGCCGTTTTATTGCCCGGCCGATCAGAAAGTCTATTTAGATACTGGTTTCTTTAAAGATATGCGCACCCAGATGGGAATTTCCGGCGAGCAGAACCAGACCGAATTATCGCGTCAGGATCAGGCTGGAGATTTTGCCCAGGCTTATGTGATTGCACATGAAGTCGGCCATCATATTCAGACCATTCTGGGGATTTCCGGACAGGTACAGCAGATGCGTCAGCGTGCCAGTCAGGTCGAAGGCAACCAGTTATCGGTTCGTCAGGAACTTCAGGCCGATTGTCTGGCCGGTGTCTGGGCGCATCATAACCATCAGCGTACTCAATTCCTGGAACAGGGCGATGTACAGGAAGCGATGGATGCCGCACATAAAATTGGCGATGACTATTTGCAAAAACGTTCGAGCGGACAAGTAGTGCCGGATAGCTTTACCCATGGTACCAGTGCCCAGCGCGTGCAATGGTTTAATACTGGTCTGAAGTCGGGCAATATGAATGATTGCGATACCTTTGGACAAGCCATCTAAAGTGTTGCATCCGCTTTTTAACTCAAGGTGAATACAGGAGGATGTGCAACTGCATGTCCTCTAGTTTTTTAAGCCTAGCTTTTCTAACCAGCACAGCTTTTCATCCCAATAGATTTCAACACTCTAAGATTCTTTTTATGTCTATTCCAGCACGTCCCAGTCAGGAGTTGGCCGCTTATATCACCGCGGTGATTGCCCAGATTCCACCTGGTAAAGTTGCCACCTATGGTCAGATTGCAAAACTGGCCGGTTTGCCGAAACATGCGCGTCTGGTGGGTTATGTACTGAAACATCTGGCACCGGGGCATGTGTTGCCATGGCATCGGGTGCTAAATGCGCAAGGGAAAATTAGCCTAAGCAAAATCAATGCGCAGGGTGAAAATATACAGGCGTTAAAACTGATACAGGAGGGTGTAGTGGTCCTGAATAACAAGGTGAGCTTAAAGCAGTATCAATGGCAGCCCTAAAAATAAAAAATTCCCCATACCCGCAGGTACAGGGAATTTTCTGGAGGAAAGATTAACGTACGATGAGTACAGGAACATTACCTTCGCCCAGTACGCTTTGCGCGACGCTACCGAGGAATAACTTTTTCAAACCGGTACGGCCATGAGAACCCATCACAATCAGGTCTGCATTCATTTCAGTTGCAGCACGTGCAATTTCACGATGAATCACTTGACCTTCAAGCAGACGAGACTCAACTGCTACACCTTGTTCCTGGAATTTTGCTTTGGCTTCATCCAGTGTTTTGAGAATAGACACACGCGCACGTTCAATCAGGTCATTGGTCTGGCCTGCTGAAATGTATTCTGATGCAATATATGGATCGAGTGTTAACACCTGTGCAACGGTTACTTTACTGCCGAAAGCTTTGGCAAGCTCGACTGCTTTGGCAACTGCTGCGTAAGAAGTTTCAGAACCGTCCACTGGAACTAAAATGTGTTGAAATGCCATCGTTATTTCTCCTTATTGTGTCATTCAACAATAAAAAATTGAGGGAACACTTTCTATTGCCTTAATGTTATCTTAGCGCTTATTTTTAAATAATAAAACCCAGTAATTTCATAGGGATAATTATTTTTTTAAGAAAGTTTAAGCCTTTCTAATTTAACATGTTTTTGAGTAATTAATCAGCAGTTTACACTAAAGTTGAAGGCTTATTTCATTAAGTCTAGCTTTAGAATGTGTTTAGCTCAGGTTTTTTGAGTTTTAATATCGATTAGATGAAAGTTTTGACCTGATGCTTGGCCTAAGCAAAAGTCCAAGGGAATAATCAGCAGTCTTTGAAATAATCAACCAAAGCAGCAACATCCTCTGTCTGCAACTGTTCCCGCATCTTTAAAAACTGCTTTTCATCCATCTCGTAAATTTTAAGGGAAAGCAGTTTTTCTATATCTTCTTGTGGAAAGCGATATTTAATAATTTTGGCAGGAACTCCTCCCACCACGGCATAAGGTGGAACGTCTTTTGTTACGACCGCACCAGTTGCCACAATTGCACCTTCACCCAGCGTCACGCCTTGCATAATCATGGCACGTGAGCCAATCCAGCAACCATCACCAATAACAGTATCGCCAGCAGGTACAAAACTGCGCGTATCAAACGGAAAGGCAGAAATCCAGTCAGTTCGGTGTAACTGATTACCGCCCATCATAATCACGCATTCCGCCCCAAAACACACGAAATTGCCAATATAAAGCTGATCAATTGGCTTCTCAGGCGTAGAAGGCTTGTCATGCAAATAACGCACAACACAACGCTCAAAACCCTGATCCCAATAAGCAGAATAATAAGAATAGTTTCCCTTAATGTGAATATTAGGGTTTTTCATAGTTTTAGAAATAAATTCGAATTCACACCAATGCTTAACAGGGGAATTAATTAAGGGTTCAGCCATAAGAGCAATCAAAGAACAAGCGTAACGCCATTATAGCCGAAGTTAACTCAAATGCTTAAAGGCCTCAATTGCACGAACACGACTGCTTTTTAAATCTACAATCGGCTTTGGATAATCCAATTTTAGTTGTGGATTTTTCGCATAAGGTTCGTGAATTTGTTTCGCATTTAAATGTGAAATTTCAGGTACCCATTGACGAATATAATCGCCATTTGCATCAAACTTTTGCGACTGACTTACAGGGTTGAAAATACGGAAATACGGTGCAGCATCTGTTCCTGTAGATGCACACCACTGCCATCCACCGTTATTGGCAGCCAAATCACTATCAATTAAATGCTGCATAAACCATGATTCGCCTAAACGCCAATCTATCAGTAAATTTTTGCTTAAAAACATCGCGCAAATCATACGAACACGGTTATGCATCCAACCCGTTGCAAGTAACTGTCGCATGCCAGCATCTACAATTGGGATACCTGTTTGCCCATGCTGCTAAGCCTGTAAATCTTCAGGAGCATTGCGCCATACAATGCGTTGAGTGTCTAATTTAAATGGTAAGTTTTTCGATACGCGAGGGTAGTCGAATAAAATATGCTGATAAAACTCACGCCAAAGGAGTTCATTTAACCAAATTTGTTGCCCATTGTTTTCAAATTCCATACAGCCGTGACTGTGGCGAAACAAAGCTTGTAAACATTGGCGAATAGAAAGAATGCCAATATTTAAATAAGCTGCAAGTTTACTCGTGCTATTCAAATTCGGGAAATCACGTTCAATATGATAATACTCAACTTGATTTTCAATAAACTCATCTAAAAGTTCCCAAGCATGATGCTCACCAATTTGCCAAAGATTTTGTAGGTTTTCGCTGATTACTTTTTCTTCTGAATTTGAGTAAATATCACTTAATTGTGGAACTTCTCTTGTAAAGTCATTGTGCTGTGGAATTGGTTTTTGAACCTCAATAGTTGGGTAGCATTGTGGCAAGCTTATGCTGAGTTTCTCATAGCATTGCTTTTTAAATGCACCAAATACTTGATATGGATGACCAGTTTTATTACGAATGCTTCCAACAGGGAAAATAGTTCGGTCATGATACAACTCAAAACGAATATTATTCTTTTCTAATAGCTGTTGAGTTTGAGCATCGCGTTTTAATTCATTTACACCCAATTCTATATCGGCATGAACAGCTTGAATATTATGATTTTGGCATAAGCTTAATAATTGATTTGGCAGGTCTTTCCATAATGGAATAGTTAAAATAACAAGTGGAATATTTAACGTGGCAAGTTCATTTTTTAGATAATTCAGTTGTCTTAAATAGAAGTCAATTTTAATTAGCGCATCATTGTGCACTTGCCATTGTTTTGGCGATAGCACGACTAAGGCAATGCAAGGGCCAGCTTCGCGAGTATGCCAAAGAGCTGCATGATCATGAATTCTTAAATCTTGACGGAACCAAATAAGCTGCATTTTAAAATTTATAGAAAAATATTGACTATTAAAGCATATACATTTGCTGTAATTTTTTCGTGAACTTTTGTTTGAAAGATAATAAAAAACCCCTCAGAAGAGGGGCTTTGGGATGTCAAACCATCTAAGGATTAGATGTATTCAACGCTGACGATTTCGTACTCAACTTCACCTTGCGGGGTGACAATTTTTACGTCATCGCCTTCATTTTTGCCCAACAGGCCACGCGCGATTGGAGAGTTCACAGAGATTTTATTAATTTTAAAATCTGCTTCATCATCACCTACAATTTTGTAAGTTTTACGTTCTTCTGTGTCAAGGTTTTCAATGGTTACTGTTACCCCAAATACAACACGACCATTTTGCTCAAGTTCTTTTACATCAATGACTTGGCAAGCACCGAGTTTACCTTCGATGTCTTGAATACGCCCCTCACAGAAACCTTGCTGCTCACGTGCTGCATGATACTCTGCATTTTCTTTTAGGTCGCCGTGTTCACGTGCTTCTGCAATCGCAGCAGTAATACGTGGGCGTTCAACAGTTTTTAACTGGTGTAATTCTTTCTCTAAGGCGACTTTGCCTTCAGGAGTCATAGGATAACGTTGCATTGTTGTCCCTCAAGTTGAATATTAGAAAAATACAGCTCTATAAATGAAAAAAAGCCCGCCACCGAGAGGTGACGGGACTTCTCGGTAGACAATTAACCTTTGCTTAAATCTTGCAAACGATAAACATCCATCGGCAATTTAATGGCTAACGCTTGGCATACCGCATCGGCACCATTCAGGGTAGTCGTATGATAGACCTTACCTTGCAGGGCAGAACGGCGGATTGAGAATGAATCCTGCTGCGCTTGTTTGCCTTCAGTGGTATTGATAATGAGGTGAATTTCGCCATTTTTCAAGCGGTCCACAATATTCGGACGACCTTCAGTTACTTTATTCACACGTTCACATTCAATTCCTGCGGCTTTGATCACATCATAAGTACCGCCGGTAGCGATAATTTTGAAGCCAAAGTCTGCAAGCTGTTTGGCAATACCTGCTGCACGTGGTTTATCAGAATCACGTACCGAAATGAATGCATGCTTGATTTCGCCTTCGGTTGGCAAACCTGGTAAGCGTTCATTCGAGCCTAACACAGCTTTGTAGAATGCTTCACCAAAAGTTTTACCCACACCCATTACTTCGCCTGTAGATTTCATTTCAGGGCCAAGGATTGGGTCAACACCCGGGAACTTGTTGAATGGGAACACCGCTTCTTTAACAGAGAAGTGCTCAGGAATAATCTCGGTTGTGAAGCCTTGTGACTCCAGAGATTGACCCGCCATACAACGTGCAGCAATTTTCGCTAATGATTCACCGATACACTTAGATACGAACGGCACGGTACGAGAAGCACGTGGGTTCACTTCCAGAATGTAAACGTCATCGCCTTTTACCGCGAACTGTACGTTCATTAAACCGATAACGCCCAGCTCTTTGGCCATCGCTACGGTTTGACGACGCATTTCGTCCTGTACTTCGTTTGATAACGAGTAAGGTGGAATCGAACATGCAGAGTCACCTGAGTGAATACCCGCCTGTTCAATGTGCTGCATGATCCCGCCGATCACCACATCTTTACCGTCAGATACGCAGTCTACGTCAACTTCAATCGCATCATCCAGGAAGCGGTCAAGAAGAACAGGGGCATCATTCGACGCCTGAACGGCATCACGTAAGTAACGCTTCAATTCTTCTTCGTTGTACACGATTTCCATCGCACGGCCACCTAGTACGTATGATGGACGTACCACCAGTGGATAGCCCACTTTCGCCGCTTCAGCAATACCTTCTTCAGCAGATTTTACGATGCTGTTGTTTGGTTGACGCAGTTGCAGACGTTGAATCATTTGCTGGAAACGTTCACGGTCTTCGGCACGGTCAATCGCATCTGGAGATGTACCAATGATTGGTGCACCAGCCTCTTCTAACGCACGCGCCAGTTTCAGCGGTGTTTGACCACCGTACTGTACGATAATGCCTTTAGGCTTCTCGGTACGCACGATTTCAAGCACATCTTCCAAAGTAATTGGTTCGAAGTACAGACGATCTGAGGTGTCATAGTCAGTAGAAACCGTTTCAGGGTTACAGTTCACCATGATGGTTTCATAACCGTCTTCACGCATCGCAAGCGCCGCGTGTACACAGCAGTAATCGAATTCGATACCCTGACCAATACGGTTAGGACCACCACCGATGACCATGATCTTGTCTTTCGCAGATGGATTCGATTCACATTCTTCATCGTAAGTTGAATACATATAAGCGGTATCAGATTCGAATTCTGCCGCACATGTATCCACACGTTTGTAAACCGGAGTCACGCCCAGGTTCCAGCGGTGTTTACGGAATTGTTTTTGTGAAATACCCATCAGGTTGGCGATACGCAGATCCGATAAACCTTTGCGTTTGAACGCACGGATGTTGTCTGCGTTTAAATCACCGAAACCTAAAGTTTTGATCTGGTTTTCAGTATTGATGATGTCTTCAATCTGAATCAGGAACCAGCGGTCAATTTTGGTCGCTTCAAATACTTCATCTAAAGTGAAGCCATGACGGAAGGCATCCGCTACGTACCAGATACGCTCTGGGCCTGGAACTTTAAGTTCTTGCAGGATTTTCTCGCGCGCACCTTCAGTACCCACTTCGATTTTTTCATCAAAACCAGAAGCACCGACTTCTAGACCACGAAGGGCTTTGTTGACAGATTCCTGGAAGTTACGGCCAATTGCCATTACTTCACCCACAGATTTCATCTGAGTCGTCAGTGTTGCATCTGCTTGCGGGAATTTTTCGAAGTTGAAACGTGGAACCTTGGTTACAACGTAGTCAATTGATGGCTCGAACGATGCAGGAGTTGTACCGCCAGTGATGTCGTTTTTCAGCTCATCCAGGGTATAACCCACTGCCAGTTTCGCTGCGATTTTCGCAATCGGGAAACCTGTTGCTTTAGACGCAAGGGCAGATGAACGCGATACACGCGGGTTCATTTCAATGATAACCATACGGCCATCTTTCGGGTTAATACCGAACTGAACGTTAGAACCACCGGTTTCTACACCAATTTCACGCAGTACCGCTAAAGACGCGTTACGCATGAGTTGATATTCTTTGTCGGTCAATGTTTGTGCCGGAGCAACTGTGATGGAGTCACCAGTATGCACGCCCATTGGGTCAAAGTTTTCGATTGAACAGACGATAATACAGTTGTCGTTTTTGTCACGAACAACTTCCATCTCGTATTCTTTCCAGCCAATGAGTGATTCATCAATCAATAACTGGTGAGTCGGAGACAGGTCGAAACCACGTTCACAGATTTCAAGGAATTCTTCGCGGTTGTACGCGATACCGCCACCAGAACCACCCATGGTGAATGATGGACGAATAATCACAGGGAAACCGAAGCGCGCCTGAATGTCCAGCGCTTCTTCCATAGATTCCGCAATCGCAGCTTTTGGACATTCCAGACCAATTTTACGCATTGCTTCGTCAAACAGTTTACGGTCTTCTGCTTTTTCAATCGCTTCTTTAGTCGCGCCAATCAGCTCAACATTGTATTTTTCTAAAATACCGTTGGCATCCAGAGCAAGGGCACAGTTCAGTGCAGTCTGGCCGCCCATGGTTGGTAAAACTGCATCTGGACGTTCTTTTTCAATGATCGCTGCAACGGTTTGCCAGGTGATTGGCTCGATATAGGTTGCATCCGCCATTGCCGGGTCAGTCATAATCGTCGCCGGGTTCGAGTTCACCAGAATGACGCGGTAACCTTCTTCACGCAGCGCTTTACAGGCTTGAGCACCCGAGTAGTCAAACTCACAGGCCTGACCGATAACAATAGGACCAGCACCAATAATTAAGATGCTTTTAATATCCGTACGCTTTGGCATTATTTGCTCCTTAATTACTTCTTAGCTGCTTCAAGAAGTTCGATGAAATGATCGAACAGTGGGGCACAGTCGTGTGGACCTGGGCTGGCTTCAGGGTGACCCTGGAAGCTGAATGCCGGCTTGTCTGTACGGTGGATACCCTGGTTAGTACCATCGAACAGTGAACGGTGGGTAACACGCAAGACTGCTGGCAGGTTGCTTTCATCCACTGCGAAGCCGTGGTTTTGCGAGGTAATCATCACTGTACCATCTTCGATGTTTTGTACAGGATGGTTGGCACCGTGGTGACCGTGCGCCATTTTCATGGTTTTTGCGCCAGAAGCCAGAGCAAGAATCTGGTGACCTAAACAGATACCAAACACAGGGAGATTGGTGGTTTCAACAATAGTTTTTACAGCTTCAATTGCATAATCACAAGCAGCTGGGTCGCCAGGGCCGTTCGACAGGAACACGCCATCTGGATTTAACGCAAGTACGTCAGCAGCAGGGGTTTGTGCAGGCACAACGGTCAGTTTACAGCCGCGGTCTGCCAGCATACGCAGGATGTTGGTTTTGACACCGTAGTCGTATGCAACCACATGGAATTTAAGTTCAGGTTGAGTAAAGCCTTTGCCAAGTTCCCATGAGCCTTCGGTCCATTCAAAACCGTTCGGGTCACAGCATTCTTTTGCAAGGTCTAAACCGTTTAAGCCGCCAAATGCACGTGCTTTTGCAATTGCTTCTTCTTCAGTGATATTTTCACCAGCCAGAATACAACCGTTTTGCGCACCTTTTGCACGTAAAATACGAGTCAGTTTACGCGTGTCGATATCGGCAATGGCAACCACATTGTGTTGCTTCAGGTAATCCGCTAAAGACTGTGTAGAACGGAAGTTGCTATGCAATAAAGGCAAATCACGAATGATTAATCCGTTGGCCCATACTTTATGAATACGACCAGATTCTGCGTCTTCTTCATTACAACCTGTGTTACCAATATGCGGGTAAGTTAAAGTCACAAGTTGCTGTGCATAACTCGGGTCAGTCAAAATTTCTTGATAGCCAGTCATGGCAGTGTTAAAAACGACTTCACCAGTCGTACTACCCGATGCACCGATTGACGTTCCTTTGAAGATCGTACCGTCGGCAAGGGCTAAAATGGCGGGGGTGCTCAAACCAAAGCTCCTGAAATTTAGGCTGTAAAAAAGCGAGTAGACGAAAAAAAAGGAAGGCTACTATACAACCTACCCTCCTCACATCTGCTCGCTTGAACTTAACAGCGCATTATACGCACCAACTCTGAAAAAGTCCACGTTCTTGAAGCGGAATATCCAATAAAAAAGTATTCTTTTGGTGCAAAAGCATGTTTGTCACGCAATGTCACAGAAATGTAAGCATTTAATAATTGTCTAACAAATCAAAACTTAAATTTTATCTGTTTCTACTATGCTGTGGTCTTTCATAATAACAGGCGGGTGAACGGCAATGACAGCAGAACAAAAACAGCCAGCGGCTAAAAACTCCTTAAAAGACGTGGTGGCAGAAGGCACTGAAAAGCTTGAACAGGCAGCGCAAGAGGCCAAGCAGCAGGTTACTGAAGCAGTCGGGGAGACCCAGGAAAAACTGCAGACCGAAGCGAAAAAATTTAATGGCAGCGTGCAGGAGCAGCTCAGTCAGCTCAAGAAGGAGCTACTGCAGAAAATTGAATCGCTCAAGGGGCATTTTGGCAGCTCACAAAAAGATCTTGGTGAACTAAAAGAGTTCGTGAAAACCGAGTTTAATGCGGTGATTGAAGATTTGAATAAAATTGGCAAAGAGCTTAAAGCCGATGTCAGCCAGATTTCAGTCAAGCATAAAGACCAGTTAACTGAAACCTTCAAGCGCTCCAAAGAACATACCTTGGAAACCTGGAAAAAAGTTGTACCAGCAAAAGAGGCGGCACCTGCTTCTGAAACCGACACCACCCTTAAAAGCTAAGGCGTGTTGTAGCGGGTGCGTGCGATGCAGGCAATAAAAAAGTGAGGTCATGTGCCTCACTTTTTTATACTGCGTTTTAGTTCAGACATAATGCCTAGAACTGATGCAGCCAATCGCGCTTGTTATGAAAATCGGCCTGTGGACTGCTGTGCTGCATGGCGTAATAGTGTTCACCTTCAGAAGTGTTTAACACGGCAGTTAAACCAATGAACAGATCCGACCACTTTAATTTATGCTTGGCCATGAATTCGCCCAAGTCCAGACTGACATTCAGTCCATAATGGGTGCGTTTCAGCTGGTTGAGCTCAATATCATAGGCGGCTTGCGGCGGCATATCTTCCGGATAGCGATATTCCTCAAACTGATAGGCCTGCCAGGCTTGAGATGGAGAAAGATTAATTTCACGATAAAAATCTTCCCCATGAACCCCAATAAACACTTCAAAACAGGTGTTCTGCCAGAGAAAATCCTGACGCGGATGCGCAGACACCAGATCGGGCCACTGCACATACTGGTTCGGATCACGCAGCCAGTAACCAATATTCAGGTTAAACGGGCTTTGCTGCTCAATCGCCCCGACCAGGGAGATGGCCTGAAAACGGCGATCAAAAGCACTCAGTTCATAACTTGCCATAAGGAAAAATTATTTTGCCAGATGCGCGTGACGAACCAGGTTCGATAATTTTGGATTTTGCGGTTTGGCTTTTTTATACAGCAGGGCAATTTTACCAATGGTCTGTACCACTTCTGCACCAGTCGCTTCTGCAATTGCCTCAATTACAGCTGCACGTGCTTCACGGTCTTCACCGCCAATTTTCACTTTAATCAGTTCGTGGTCGTTTAACGCACGCGTGGTTTCTTCAATGACATTTTCAGTAAGCCCTTGTCCGCCAATCATCACAACCGGATTGAGTGCATGACCGATTTGACGTAAACGCTTGCGTTCCTGAATAGATAAAGCCGCCATAAAAATAACCTGATTTTAAAAACGGCTTAGTATAGCAAATCCCAATTTGAAACGCTGTAAAATCTGCGCAAATAATCGATGCAAATAATAGAAAAAATCACACCCTCTACGTCCATTTAACTACACATCTGTACTGCAAGCGCGGCAATTTTCACGTACAATTATAAATTAGAAGGTTTTTAATATTTAGAGAGTTATGGCAACACGCATTACCAACCAGAAATTATCCAAAAGTAGTCGTGCGTGGATGAGAGAGCACCTGGATGACCCTTTCGTGAAAAAAGCCCAGAAGGAAGGTTATCGTGCGCGTGCTGCGTATAAACTGCTAGAGATTCAGGAAAAATATAAAATTATCAAACCCGGCATGACGGTGGTCGATCTGGGGGCTGCGCCCGGCAGCTGGTCGCAAATTGCCGGCAAACTGGTCGGTGACAAAGGGCTGGTGATTGCATCGGATATTTTGCCTATGGATGCCTTACCAGATGTGACCTTCCTGCAAGGTGACTTCCGTGAGGAAGAAGTTTTTGAAAAATTGTTAAATATTTTAAATGGCCGGACTGTAGACGTTGTAATTTCCGATATGGCCCCCAATACATCAGGTAATAGAGCAGTAGATCAGCCACGACAAATCTATTTATGTGAACTGGCTTTGGACTTTGCGCAAAAAGTGCTGGGGCCAAACGGACAGTTTGTTGTGAAGGTGTTCCAGGGTTCTGGCTTCGATGAATTTCGCAAACAGGTCGTCGACAGCTTCGATGTATTAAAGACTGCAAAACCGGCAGCTTCTCGTGCACGTTCGAAAGAAGTGTTTTTGATCGGACAGGGCCGGAAGAAGGCATTCAAATAAAGTTTACTTGCCAAGCCGTTAAAAATTGTGCATTTTGTACGTTTTTAAGAGTTTTGTAGGCTGATCTTCAGCTTTAACATTAAGGTCACCCTGTAAAGGGCATGATCAAATTAGATTGATATGGGAATAAAGCTTTGAGCGATCTCTTCAAGAATGCCGTATTGTGGCTAATTATACTTGGTGTACTGATTCTGATTTTCAGTAACATCAATGGCAGTGATAAGCCAACGTCAATGAACTATTCCGAGTTCGTTGCGGCGGTGGATGCTGGTCAAATTAAAAAAGTTACAATTGATGGCGAAAGAATTAGTGGTGAAAAAGCCAATGGCTCACCATTTGAAAGTATTCGTCCGGCGGTTCAAGATCCTGAACTCATGCCGAGCCTCATTGAAAACAACGTTGTTGTTGAAGGTACTGCACCTCAACGTCAAGGTTTGTTGATGCAGTTGCTGATTGCAAGTTTCCCTGTGCTCTTAATCATTTTGTTATTCATGTTCTTTATGCGCAACATGGGTGGCGGTGCAGGCGGTAAGAACGGTCCGATGAGCTTCGGTAAGTCAAAGGCAAAAATGCTGTCTGAAGACCAGATTAAAGTCACCTTTACTGATGTTGCGGGTTGTGATGAAGCAAAACAGGAAGTCGTGGAAATCGTTGACTTCCTGAAAGATCCGGCCAAATTCAAACGTCTGGGGGCAACTATTCCTAAGGGCGTCCTGATGGTGGGTCCTCCGGGTACGGGTAAAACCCTGCTTGCAAAAGCGATTGCAGGTGAAGCGAAAGTTCCATTCTTCAGTATTTCAGGTTCTGACTTCGTAGAAATGTTCGTGGGTGTCGGTGCATCTCGTGTCCGTGACATGTTCGAGCAGGCGAAACGCCACGCGCCATGTATTATCTTTATTGATGAGATTGATGCGGTCGGTCGTCACCGTGGTTCAGGTACTGGTGGTGGTCACGATGAGCGTGAGCAGACCTTAAACCAGATGCTGGTCGAAATGGACGGTTTTGAAGGCAACGAAGGTATTATCGTCATTGCCGCAACCAACCGTGCCGATGTACTGGATAAAGCTTTATTACGTCCAGGTCGTTTTGACCGTCAGGTGATGGTGGGCTTACCCGATATTAAAGGTCGTGAGCAAATCTTGAATGTTCACCTGAAAAAATTGCCTTCAACCACAGGTGTGGATGTAAAAGTCCTTGCACGTGGTACACCGGGCTTCTCGGGTGCACAGTTGGCCAACTTGGTGAACGAAGCAGCGCTATTTGCTGCACGTCGTAACAAGAACACGGTCGACATGCATGACTTTGAAGACGCCAAAGACAAGCTGTACATGGGTCCTGAACGTAAATCGATGGTGATTCGTGAAGAAGAACGTCGTGCGACGGCTTATCATGAAGCAGGCCATGCCATTGTGGCGGAAATGCTGCCGGGTACGGATCCTGTGCATAAAGTTACGATTATGCCGCGTGGTTGGGCGCTGGGTGTAACCTGGCAGTTGCCTGAGTTTGATCAGACCAGCCATTACAAAGACAAGATGCTGAAAGAAATTTCAATCCTGTTTGGTGGTCGTATTGCTGAAGAAATTTTCATTAATCAGCAATCTACCGGTGCATCGAACGACTTTGAGCGTGCAACCAAAATGGCACGTGCCATGGTGACCAAATACGGTATGTCGGACAAACTAGGCGTGATGGTTTATGAAGATGATTCACAGCAATCCTTCATGGGCAGCCTGGGTAGCCGGACCATTTCTGAAGCGACACAGCTGGAAGTGGACCGTGAAGTGCGCCGCATTCTGGATGAGCAATATAAAGTGGCCTGGGATATCTTGGAAAACAACAAAGAGATTGCCCATGCCATGGTAAAAGCGCTGATGGATTGGGAAACCATTGATCGTGAGCAGATTCGTGACATTATGGAAGGCCGTGAACCACAGCCACCAAAAGTATATGTTGCAGAAAATCCGGTGATTGATGTAACCCCAAGCAATGGTCCAAGCACACCACCACCATTGCCAGCCAACTAAGAATATTTTAAGAAAACCACCTTCGGGTGGTTTTTTTATGCATGAAATTTGCATGTATTTATGGGTACCTGACCCAATTGGTTAGATGAAAGGTCTATGCAAGCCATAAACCCGGACAGGAGAAAAGACAACAATTAAAGATTGTAGAAATTTTTATCCTTTGTCATATTAAAAACGCAATAAAAATACCACGTGCCACAAGCACACACATGCTATTCACCACAGACCACAAGTACAGGGTGAACAGGGGATTCTCAACATGAATAACCAATCTAATCCAAGCGCGTTAAAAGCTGCGCCTCTACCATCGATGCATCCGCTTAAACATAGTTATATGGATGACAGCCTAGCACTGTTCTCAGGAACGCTGTTTGTCGGAATTACCCTGATTCTGTATGAACAGGCAGGTCTGCTGACCGGGAGTACCGCAGGGATTGCTTTTGTGCTGCACTATGCAACTGGCTGGTCGTTTAGTTTGCTGTATTTTCTGATTAATCTGCCGTTTTACTGGTTTGCGTGGCGCAGACTGGGCAAAAGCTTCACGCTGAAAACCTTTATTTGTGTGGCCTTACTTTCTTTATTGACCTATATTGTGCCGCAATATCTGGACATTCATTATTTGCATCCACTTTTTGCCGCCATTGCCGGTGGCTTAATGCTGGGAACTGGTATTCTGTTTTTGGCCCGGCATCAATCGAGTTTGGGTGGCGCCACCATCTTGTCGCTGTATTTGCAAGACAAAGCTGGCATCAGTGCCGGTAAGGTACAAATGGCCATTGATTGTGTGGTCGTTGCATTGGCTTTTGGGGTGATGCCATATCAGCAGGTGTTGTGGTCTATCTTGGCAGCGGTGATTATGGGTATCTTTTTGGCCCTCAATCATCGGCCGGGGCGTTATCAGGGTCAGTCATAATCTCCTGTCTTTAATAGGGGATCTATCAGCTGTTTTGTCGGACGAAAAAAATGATCCCTTTTGTGAAATTAAGCCGACTGTCCAAGCTGTTGCAATATGCAAATAAGCCGCAGTTTGACATCTAAGGCTTTACTTTACTGAATTATCCATAAGACAATATTTGCCTTATTGTGAATGAGGAGAAAAACATGCAGCTGATGCCATTACCGCAGCGTCAATGGAGCTTTGGAGCTTTAACTTTGGATCTGTCTCAGCCGCATGTGATGGGAATCTTGAATGTAACCCCGGACTCGTTTAGTGACGGGGGGCAGCACAATGAAAAAGAGCAGGCGATTGCCCGTGCCAAACAGATGATTGCTGAAGGTGCCACCGTCATTGATGTGGGGGGTGAATCGACCCGTCCCGGCGCAGCGGTGGTGGAAATTGATGAAGAAATCCGCCGGGTGGTGCCTGTGGTCGAGGAGCTGGCCAAACTGGATGTGGTGATTTCAATTGATACTTCACAGCCGGAAGTGATTCGTGCGGCAGTAGCGGCCGGTGCACATATCTGGAATGATGTGCGGGCTTTAACCCGTCCTCAGGCGCTGGAAACCGCAGCTGAATTAAATATTCCGGTGATCATCATGCATATGCGCGGTGAGCCAACCACCATGAATAATCTGGATCAATATGAAGATGTCACTACAGATGTTATTCGTGAACTCTCGCAACGGGTTCAGGATGCACTGGATGCCGGGGTCAAGGCTGAAAACATTATGATTGATCCGGGCTTTGGTTTTGCCAAAAATGTCCAGCAAAATCTGCAATTGCTAAATGAGTTCCATAAACTGACTGACATGGGTTATCCAATTTTATCTGCCTTGTCGCGTAAACGTTTTATTGGCAGTGTGCTGGATGCCGCAGAGCCACAGCAACGTGCAGTTGGTTCAGCCACTGCGCATTTGCTGAGTATTCAGCAGGGTGCCTGTATGGTGCGCGCGCATGATGTGAAAGCTACCGCCGATGCCATTAAAATCTGGCAGGCGATGCAATTGGCTTAAGGGCTGCTCTATACCAGCCTGCTTTATATCATATAGGTATTCAAATCTCGCTCAGTTTGGCTTTTCAGGGGCTTTGTGCTATATAGCCTGTCTTGAATTTGACCTTTTGTAGTTTTGAGTGCCTGTATGTTTACAGATTTACTTCTCCCCATGTTTGACGATGACTATTATCCCGATATTCTGGTCGCTGAAATCAAACAGTCCATTGAACAGTTTGCGAAAAAAGTCGCCAAGCCGAATTTGTCCGAGGCGGATATTTATCACTTCGCCCATGAAACGGTAAGTGTCATCAACAAGATGAAACCACAATTTGAAGATCTGGACTCATCACTGGATGATACTGCGGCGGACTATATTGCCGAAGCGATGATGATGGTGCTGCAAGATGCCGGCTATTTCGAGCTGGAAATGGAAGAGCTGGTATCGAATCGAGAGTGGTAAGCCGCTCTCTTTTTTTATAATGGGGTGATCTGGGTTTGAGATGATTCTATCGCTCAATCTTACAGAGTGTACAGTAAATAGCAGCTCTGTTTCGGATATGCTTTAGTCCTCTCATCTACCTGCAAGACCTACTCAGCAGGTTGCTTTGCTGTACGGGCGTTTCTTGATCATATTAAATGCTTGATTCATCGGCGGCATAAATGCTTGAAAAACAGCTTGGCAAGGTGAGTAGGGTGACCTGATATTTCATCCTTCTTTTTATATTTCTTCTCTTTCTATTCAATCTGTTTTATTAAATTTCGGGCATAAAAAAACCAGCTTGACGCTGGGTAATTTATTGCACCATTTTAAGATCTATTAAAATGGTGCCCGAGGCCAGACTCGAACTGGCACGCTTTGAGGGCGGGGGATTTTAAATCCCCTGTGTCTACCGATTTCACCACTCGGGCATGTGCGCAATAATAGAGGAGGATGGAAAACTTGGCAAGTAAATTTGCTTACAATTGCTTTCTTTTCAAGCAAATCATTGTATTAGCCTAAACTCTCGGCAGGGAAGGAAACGACTGTCATCATTTTTTCATCAAAATGAGATCAAAGCTAAACCTCGGTTTTCTAAGGTAGATCAAATAAAAACAACAGGAAAACCGTATGACAACGCACATGAACCGTCGTGAACTGATTCAAAAAACCATTGCTGGTTTTGGGGCACTGTCTTTGCCACTCAGCTTAACTGCCTGTGGCGATGATGATCCAGAGCATCCATCTCCTGATGCGCCACAAATACAATTTTTACATGGTGTGGCCAGTGGTGACCCATTGGCAGACCGGGTGATTCTATGGACCCGTCTTAGCCCCGAAGATACGGCTATGCGTCTGGAAGTACAGTGGGAAATCGCGACCGATCAGGCGTTTCAGCACATTGTAAATACGGGCAAAGTGCTGACCACACAGGCGCAGGACTTTACCGTCAAAGTTGATGCAGACGGTTTAGAAGCCAATCAGACCTATTTCTACCGTTTCCGCTATGGCGCGCAAAGCTCACCGGTAGGCCAAACCAAAACCTTGCCGCTTGATACTGCTGCTGTAAAGTTTGCGGTCTGTTCCTGCTCCAACTATCCGGCCGGTTATTTCCATGTCTATAAGGAAATGGCCAAGGAAAATCTGGATGTGGTCATCCATCTGGGTGATTATATTTATGAATATGGCGCCGATGGTTATGCCACTGAAGATGCGGAAAAACTGGGACGTACCCTGGCCGCCGATAATAATCAGGAAATTATCCGTTTAGATGATTATCGCAAGCGTTATGCTCTGTATCGTGGAGATGCCGATTTGCAGGCAGTGCACCAGCGTCATCCGTTTATTGTAATCTGGGATGACCACGAGCTAACCAATGACACTTGGATGGAAGGGGCGGAGAATCATCAGGACAACGAAGGTGATTTCTTTGCACGCAAGTTGGCTGCATTGCAGGCCTATTTTGAGTGGATGCCAATTCGTCCGGTCTCTGAAAATGACCATCTGAATATTTACCGCCAGTTCAATTTCGGTCAGCTGGTGCAGTTGAATATGCTGGATACGCGGGTACTAGCACGTCACAAGCAGCTGGATTATGCCCATTATTTAACCGCGACCGGTCTGGATGCCGCCCGATTTAGCGCAGATTTAACTGACACTAACCGTACCTTGCTTGGACGTACTCAGTTTGCCTGGCTGGCCCAGCAGCTGACTCAATCTCAAGCCACCTGGAATGTGCTGGGGCAACAGGTGCTGATGGCGAAAATGCTGATTCCGGCGGAAATCTTGCAGGTGCTCGGGCAAATCAACAGTGGTCAGGCAACCGTAGAGACCTTGGCCAATGTCGAGCGGATGCTGGTAGAACTGGTCACATTGAAAAGCCGTTATTTACAGGGCGATCCCACTTTAACCGCACAGGAAAAGGCCCGTATTTTGACCGTGGTGCCGTATAATCTGGATGCTTGGGATGGCTATGCTTATGAGCGTGAAGCACTGTATAGCGTATTGGGTCAACTGGGTAAAAAAGTGGTGGTGCTGGCGGGCGATACTCATAATGCCTGGTCTGCACAGCTGTATGATGCCCAGCAGAACTTTGTCGGGGTGGAGCTGGCCACCAGTTCGGTGTCCTCTCCGGGGATGGAAAAATATCTGCAGATTCCGGCGGCCAAGCTATACGAATTTGAATTTGCCTTTAATACCCTGATTGATGAGCTGAGTTATTGCAACCTGAATCAGCGAGGTTATCTGACCGTCAGCTTTACGGCAGATGAGATGCTGGCCGAGTGGAAATTCGTGAACACGGTCAAAGCAGCAGATTATCAACTGGATGATGCGCGTTATCACCGTCTGCAATACACGCCGGCTCTGGTGGAAATTAAAGACCTGCCGGCCAGTGCTTAAACCCTGTTTCTATAAAAAACCGGGATTGTCCCGGTTTTTTTATTGGCTGATTTCGTTGAGATAACTGTCCAGATCAATAAATTTAATCTGCTGCGCAAACTTGTGTTCAACCTGCATGATTTGCTGATGCAGATTGGCATATTTCATCCGCTGTACCGCCAGGTCTGCATAGCGTGCTGAACTTTTGGGATAAAAGTACATTTTTAGGTGGGTATTACGAAGCTGACGATATGACCAGTACGCTGCACGGCGAATCTGCTGCAAACAGTATTGCTGTTCTGGTGTAGCCTCATGACGAAACAGGTTTTCTTTATAAAAACGTACAAAGCCAAAACTCAGGGCAAAAAAGAACAGTATCCCTTGCAATAGCACGCTTTGCCAGTAATAGACATTTAGCGCCTGCACTAAAATCACGATCGCCAGTTTGATTGGGGTATGGCGGAGCATGCGATATAAGGCCGCTGCACTGTGTTTGAGTTGATAAATCACATAGGGTGTCGTGAGCATCAACAGCAACATGAGCGCTAAAATTGCCATACTTTTGCTTTGTGCGGCATCAAACTGTGGCAAGTGCTGCTGAATCACATCTGCAAGGACCATCGACAGCGGAATAAAAATCAGCAGGGCCAGCACCCAGGGGAGGATTTCTTTCCACTCATCCAGCATGCCTTTGATTTTTATTGCGCCATACAGCAGAAAATTGCGTTTAAATGCAGCCGGATGGTGTTGTTGTAGCTGTTGTAGAAAAAGCAGGGGCTGTTGTGGGGTCATGGACAGGGTCAACGCAGAAGCTAAATTGCAGGCATAAAAAAACCAGCTTGACGCTGGATTCTTTACTGCACCATTTTAAGATCTGTTAAAATGGTGCCCGAGGCCAGACTCGAACTGGCACGCTTTGAGGGCGGGGGATTTTAAATCCCCTGTGTCTACCGATTTCACCACTCGGGCATTTTTACCAAGATTGGAGGCGGAGGTCGGAATCGAACCGGCGTCCACGGAGTTGCAGTCCGCTGCATGACCACTCTGCCACCCCGCCACGTCTTGGTGATGCACATATTAGCAAGCTCTGGAAAAAAAACAATACTATAAATCGCGCATATGCACATAAATTCGGCATATGAAAGAAAATTGCCTAAATTATCATGTATTATTTGCAAAATTGATTCCTATCAACATTTGGAGATGTGCCGTGGCATTAGTTTTGGATGGTCGTGCATTAGCAAAGCAAATTGAAGCTGACTTGTTAACACGCGTAGAAGCATTAAAGGCGAAAACAGGTCGTACCCCAATTCTGGCGACTATTTTGGTAGGTGACGACGGTGCATCTGCAACTTATGTACGTATGAAAGGGAATGCCTGCCGCCGTGTCGGTATGGACTCTTTAAAAATCGAGCTTCCACAGGAAACCACCACTGAGCAGTTATTGGCTGAAATTGAAAAGCTCAATGCCAATCCTGATGTACATGGTATTCTGTTACAGCATCCGGTACCGGCACAAATTGATGAGCGTGCCTGTTTCGATGCCATCTCGCTTGAAAAAGATGTCGATGGTGTAACCTGCTTGGGTTATGGTCGTATGGCGATGGGTGAAGCGGCCTATGGTTCTGCAACGCCAGCGGGCATTATGACTATTCTGAAAGAAAACAACATCGAAATCGCGGGTAAACATGCGGTGGTGGTTGGTCGTTCGGCTATTCTGGGTAAACCAATGTCGGCGATGCTGCTAGAAGCCAATGCAACCGTAACTACCTGCCACTCACGCACACAAAATCTGGCTGAATTCGTGAAGCAGGCAGATATTATTGTGGGCGCAGTTGGTAAAGCTGAATTGATTCAGAAAGACTGGATTAAGCCAGGTGCAGTGGTTGTTGATGCGGGCTTCCACCCACGTGAAGGCGGCGGTGTTGGTGATATCCAACTCGTTGGTATCGAAGACATCGCTTCTGCTTACACACCAGTGCCAGGTGGTGTTGGTCCGATGACGATTACAACCTTGATTCGTCAAACCGTAGAAGCGGCTGAGAAGGCTTTGGGTTAATAAATTGACCTCTCCCTGACCCTCTCTTGCGCTTCGATTTAAAAGCAGTGCTTTAAATCTTGCTCAGGAGAGGGAAAATTCATTGTAAAAATAATGGATACTCCTTCTCTTGCGCCGTATACGGCTCAGGGAGAAGGTTGGGATGAGGGTAAAACCTCTAACATCAGATTTTTGCTGAAATACATAAAGAATAAAAAACCAATGAGCTGCACCTTTCAATTTCCTAAAGCCCCTGAACATCTATTAAGTGCTTTGCATGATGTGATTCCACATTGTGAACTGCAGGCACAGCAATTGCCTGAAACACCGATTTCACTTTGGTTGATTCCGCCGGTTTTTCCCACCGATAAACTCGATGATGAAGTCATCCGCCGGATCTGGAATGATACGCCGTACTGGATTTTCTGCTGGGCCTCAGGATTGGCCATGGCGCAGTGGTTGCTGGCTGAACCACATCATGTGAAAAATAAAGTGGTGCTGGATTTTGGCGCAGGTTCAGGTGTGGTGGCGATTGCTGCCAAAATGGCAGGTGCCAAGCGGGTGATCTGCTGTGATATTGATCAGGTCAGTCTGGATGCCTGTCGGGCCAATGCCGAACTTAATGGCGTCGAGCTGGAATATCTGGATGATCTCTACAAAGCCGAGCAGGTTGATGTACTACTCGCAGCGGATGTGCTATACGATCAATGCAACCGTTTTTTCCTGGATGAGTTTTTAAAATTTGCCCCAGAAGTGTGGGTGGCGGACAGCCGGGTGAAAAACTTTAGCCATCCCAAATATGAAAAGCTGGATGAGCGTAGTGCCACCACTTGGCCCGATTTAGATGAGTCGCCCGAATTTCGTAATGTCAGTTTTTATAAGACGCTGTAAACAGCGTCTTTTTTATTGGCTTGCAGAAGCTTAAGAGCAGGTATAGCGCACCACAGTTAAAGTGCTTGGGCGGGCAGTGAGGGCATCACGTGTGGCCGGATTTTCACTGCTGTGCAGGCCAGGGGTATTCGACAGGCTAAAGGTGGCACGGGTATCGCCAATTTGACGTCCTGGAGCAGTAAGATTATTACCGGCCGCCGGGTTGGCAATTTCATTGACGCTGAGAATATTTAATTTAAAGACTTTATTGCTGGCCAGCACTTTCTGGCAGGCACGTTGTAGGCGCTGTTCATCTAATTGCTGATTGTTGCGTGTTGCAAGGGTGTAAGCCAAGGTGGCTGTGCTGTCAGTGCGGCTTTCGATCTGATAACCGACATTGCCATTAAATTCGCGTGGCCCACTCTGGCAGGCAGTGAGCAGGGTAACCGTACAGGCAAGTCCTAAAAGTTTATAAGTATTGTTCATCGCTATTATGGCTCATGATCTCTAATTTATACTTTCAAGTATGCCATAAAAGCCTGACCTGGGGACGACTGCTTTCCTCAATGATGTGTTGAAATTTATTGCCGGTAAAATGTAGCGTGTATAGGCAGGCAATAAAAAAGGCCGCTTTCGCGACCTCTTTCATGTTAATCAGCAATTAAGCAGATTTAACCGCTTCTAAAAGCTCAGCTTGACGTTTTTTCAATGCTTCTGGTAAACGATCACCCAGTTTATTGAATAACTCAGTGTGGCTTTCCAGTTCTTTGATCCATTGATCTTTGTCTTGTGCAGTCACGGTTTCAAATTGCTCTTTAGAGAAATCTAAACCAGTCCAGTTCAGCTGTTCGTAAGTTGGAACGCGGCCAATTGGAGTGTCTACAGCATCTGCACGACCTTCACAACGGTCAATGATCCACTCAAGTACACGCATGTTTTGACCGAAACCAGGCCATACGAAGTTGCCTTCAGCATCACGACGGAACCAGTTCACGTTGTAGATACCAGGCAGTTTGTTACCTGCAGCTTCAGCTTTCGCACCCACTTTCTCACCCATTTCTAACCAGTGAGAGAAGTAGTCCGCCATGTTGTAACCCGCGAATGGCAGCATTGCGAATGGGTCACGACGAACGATACCTTGTTGACCAACCGCAGCAGCAGTGGTTTCAGAACCCATGGTTGCCGCTTTATACACGCCATCAACCCAGTCAAATGCTTCTGAAATTAGAGGCACTGTGTCTGCACGGCGACCACCGAAGATGAATGCAGAGATTGGAACACCTGCTGGATTTTCCCAGTCAGCATCAATTGAAGGACATTGACCTGCAGATACGGTGAAACGCGCGTTTGGATGCGCTGCTTTTTCTTCACCAGTATGTGGTTGACCTTTCCAGTTGGTCAGGTTTGCAGGTGCTTCTTTAGAAAGACCTTCCCACCATACTTCGCCATTGTCAGTCACAGCAACGTTGGTATAGATCACGTCTTTGTGCAGCGTCGCCATACAGTTCGGGTTAGTTTTGGTGTTTGTACCAGGTGCTACACCGAAGAAACCAGCTTCAGGGTTGATTGCGTATAGACGACCATCTTCACCTGGTTTGATCCAGGCAATATCGTCACCTACAGTTTCAATCTTCCAGCCTTCATAACCAGCTGGTGGAATCAGCATCGCGAAGTTGGTTTTACCACATGCAGATGGGAATGCCGCTGCGATGTAGTGTTTTTCGCCTTGAGGATTGGTCACGCCAAGAATCAGCATGTGTTCAGCTAACCAGCCTTGTTGACGACCCATGAACGATGCAATACGTAACGCCAGGCATTTTTTACCTAACAATGCGTTACCGCCGTAACCTGAACCGTAAGACCAGATTTCACGTGTTTCTGGATAGTGCACGATGTATTTTTCTTTGTTGCAAGGCCATGCAACATCTTTTTCACCTTCGGCAAGCGGAGCGCCTACAGTGTGTACACATGGAACGAATTCGCCATCTGTACCTAATACGTCATAAACAGCTTTACCCATACGAGCCATTTTAGACATGCTGACTGCAACATAAGGAGAGTCAGTTAACTCGATCCCGATGTGTGCAATGTGTGAACCGAGTGGACCCATTGAGAATGGAACCACATACAGCGTACGACCTGCCATTGAACCGTCAAATAAACCGTTCAATTTTTCGCGCATTACTGCAGGCGCTTCCCAGTTGTTGGTCGCACCGGCATCTTCCTGGTTTTCAGAGCAGATGTAAGTACGGTCTTCAACACGAGCTACGTCAGAAGGATCAGAGTTTGCAAGATAAGAACCAGGGTGAGTTTCTTGGTTAAGCGCTTGCATTGTGCCGTTAGCGATCATCAAGTCGATATAACGTTGATATTCTTCTGCGCTACCGTCACACCATTCAATTTTTGCTGGTTTTGTTAATTTAGCAATCTCTTCCACCCAAGCAATAAGCTTAGGGTGACGAACGAATTCTGGTGCGTTCACTTGGGTCATGGTGAGGCCTATCTAAAATGTGTACAAACTGTTGTACAAAGTACAATCTGAGAGATGAAATGAACCGCTCAGATGAAATATGAAAAAAAAGTGGCTGTATTAAAGCACAAAATGACGAAAAAAATAAGACTAAAGGACTAAAGGAATTATTTTGGTAGTTAATGCAATCTAAATGATAAGTTTATAAAAAACAAAAAGATAATGTTTAAATAAGGGGGTGTCTTATTTATTTTTTATATTTATGTATATTATTTAATTTATTTATTTCTTTTTAAAACAATAATTTATATCTAAATTTTTTCTGAGAATCATTATTGATTAAATAAATGGTGGTAATTCGATTTTTACATAAAGGTGCTTTAAATTTCCACTTAATTGGCTGAAATTAGAACAAATGCTTTAAAGATGTGGACAAAATGTCTGAACAATTCAAGCCATTGTCTATTGTGTATAACAAAAAATCAGGCTTTCATGCGACCCATAAAACCGAGGTATATGAAGAGCTGATTCAGATTTTTTCCCAATACGGTTTTGAAATCCAGTCCTTTGATATCGAACAGTATTCTAGTTTTGATGAATTAATGGCGCAGGTATTTTTACGTCATCAGGACCCGGACAATTATGGCGTGGTGGTAGCTGCAGGAGGAGATGGCACCTTGAATGCCGTGGCCGCCAAACTGCTTCATACCGATATTCCCATGGGCATTTTACCTTTAGGTACCTTTAACTATGTGGCCCGCGTATTTGATATTCCGGTGGATATTATTCAGGCAGCGCATGTGATTGCAACCGGCCGGCCACGCAAGGCGCATATCGCGCGGATCAATGAACATATCTATTTAAACAATGCCAGCCTGGGGCTATATCCTTTATTTATCCAGAAACGGGAGCTGTATAACCGCTATCTGGGTCGCTTTCCTTTACATGCCTATACCTCCGGTCTGGATGTAATGATTCGCCATCGCAAGGAGCTGAAATTAAAAGTTGAAGTCGATGGCAAGCTGTTTCCGGTGAAAACTCCGCTGGTATTTTTTGGCAATAACCAGCTGCAATTGTCGGAGATGAATTTGCGTATTGCTGCAGCGGTGGCACAGGGCAAGGTGGCCGGCATTGTGGTGGCGAAAAGCGATAAGCTGACCCTGTTTAAAATTTTATGGCAGCTGGTGAAAGGGGAAATTGAACAAGCGCCCGATGTATATACTTTTGCTGCAGATCAGGTGGTGATTCATGCACAACTAAAAACCATGCAGGTGGCCATTGATGGTGAAATTGTCCGGATGCGACCACCGCTAATAGTCACAGTGGAAAAAAATGCCTTAAATATGATGGTGCCTTATGATTCTGCATCTGTCTGACTTGCATTTTGGCACCGAAAAGCCGGTCTGCATGGCAGCCATCCGGCAATTTTGCCTGGAGCATCAGGCTGAAGCGATAGTGGTCAGTGGTGATTTAACCCAGCGTGCGCGTTTTAAACAGTTTTATGACTGTAAGCAGTTTCTCGACAGCCTGGAGCGGCCGTATCTGGTGGTGCCGGGCAATCATGATATTCCGCTATTCGATTTATGGACCCGTTTTGTCAATCCATTTGCGCGTTATCAGCTGTTTTTTGGCAAGATGGAAACTGTGCTGGAAACCGAGCATTTTTTTCTGATTGGTTTAAACAGTATCCGGCGGCGTTACCATACCCGCGGGCATATTTCGCTGGCGCAAATCCAGCTGGTCGATCAGATTCTGGCCGCGGCGCCGGCGCATAAAATCAAGCTGATTGCTGCGCATCAACCGTTTTATACCCCGCCGGATGATCCGCATGGGGTAAAAGACTGTCCAATGCTTGGCAAAATGGCGCTGGAAAGCTGGAGTCAGCATGGCCTGTTCGGGCTGTTGCATGGTCATCTGCATCAGTCCGCAGTCTATGATTTAAACCAGATTTATCATTTGCAGGCCAGTCATCCGGTGCTGGATATTCATGCCGGCACGGCGCTGTCTTATCGTCTGCATCATCGTTTTAATAACAGCTTTAATGTGATTCATGACAGCGGTGAAATTCAGGCCTATTTTTTTAATGAACGCACACAAAAATTTGAACCGTATTAGAAATATGGGGAATAAAGCGACAGTGGTCTGATGGCTGGCGAAAAAAAAGACAAAAAACAGATTTTTTTTCATTTTTCCCCTTGAAGCGTTTTTTTCCATCCCCACAAAAGTGACATCTAAAATTCATTTTGATGATGACCAAAGGAATAAATAAGTCGTCATCAGTTATCTAACGAAGACTTAGTCTGATGGAGTTATTTATGAGCAACATTCGTCCATTACATGACCGTGTAGTAATTCGTCGTGTCGAAGAAGAAACAAAAACTGCTGGCGGCATTTTATTGCCAGGTTCTGCTGCTGAAAAACCTGCTCAGGGTGAAATCATTGCAGTTGGTAATGGTCAAATCACAGACAATGGCGTACGTGCATTAGATGTGAAAGTTGGCGATAAAGTATTGTTTGGTACCTATGCCGGCACCACTGTAAAAGTAGACGGTGAAGAACTGCTTATTATGAAAGAGTCTGACATTTTAGCTGTTTTAGAAGGCTAATTTCTCACTAACTCAATGGTTATCAGATTTAGTTAAGATTTAAAATTGGAGTAAATCATGTCAGCTAAAGACGTAAAATTTGGTGATTCAGCTCGTAGCAAAATGATTGCGGGTGTCAACATTCTTGCAGATGCAGTGAAAGTAACTTTAGGTCCTAAAGGCCGTAACGTGGTGATCGACCGTTCTTTCGGCGCACCGCACATCACTAAAGATGGTGTTTCTGTTGCGAAAGAAATCACGTTAAAAGACAAGTTCGAGAACATGGGTGCGCAACTGGTTCGTGAAGTGTCTTCTAAAACCAATGACATTGCAGGTGACGGTACCACAACTGCAACTGTATTGGCGCAAGCCATCCTGAACGAAGGCATCAAGTCAGTGACTGCGGGTATGAACCCAATGGACTTGAAACGCGGTATCGACATCGCGGTGAAAACTTTAGTGGCTGAAATCAAATCAACTGCACAACCTGCATCTGATTCGAAAGCAATTGAACAAGTCGGTTCGATCTCTGCAAACTCTGACACCACTGTAGGTGCTTTAATTGCACAAGCAATGGAAAAAGTGGGCAAAGAAGGCGTAATCACTGTTGAAGAAGGTTCAGGCTTTGAAGATGCGCTTGACGTTGTAGAGGGTATGCAGTTTGACCGTGGTTATATCTCTCCATACTTCGCCAACAAACAAGATACATTGACTGCTGAACTTGAAAACCCGTTCATCCTGCTGGTAGACAAGAAAGTCAGCAACATCCGTGAACTGATTACGGTTCTTGAAGCAGTTGCAAAAACCGGTAAGCCACTATTAATTATCGCTGAAGATGTTGAAGGTGAAGCGCTTGCAACGCTTGTTGTGAACAACATGCGCGGCATCATCAAAGTATGTGCGGTGAAAGCACCTGGCTTCGGTGACCGTCGTAAAGCAATGCTGCAAGACATCGCGATTTTAACTGGTGGTACTGTGATTTCTGAAGAAATCGGTATGCAGTTAGACCAAACAACGCTTGAACACTTAGGTACTGCACACAAAGTAACTGTATCTAAAGAAAATACCGTGATTGTGGATGGTGCGGGTAACGCAGGCCAAATCGCTGAGCGTGTTCAACAAATCCGTGCGCAAATCGAAGAATCGACTTCTGAGTACGACAAAGAAAAACTTCAAGAACGCGTTGCTAAATTGGCAGGCGGTGTAGCAGTGATCAAGATCGGTGCTGCAACTGAAGTTGAAATGAAAGAGAAAAAAGACCGCGTAGACGACGCACTTCACGCAACTCGTGCTGCAGTTGAAGAAGGTGTGGTTGCTGGTGGTGGTGTTGCACTGGTACGTGCTGCCAAAGCACTTGACGGTGTAACAGGTGCCAACGATGACCAAAACGTAGGGATCAACATCCTGCGCCGTGCAATCGAAGCGCCGCTTCGTCAAATCGTGGCAAACGCAGGTGATGAACCATCTGTTGTGATCAACGCTGTGAAAAATGGTGAAGGTAACTTCGGTTATAACGCTGCAACTGGTGAATACGGCGACATGCTTGAAATGGGTATTCTTGACCCAGCGAAAGTAACCCGTTCTGCACTTGAGCATGCTGCATCTGTTGCGGGCTTAATGCTCACAACTGAGTGCATGATCACTGAAATCCCGGAAGAAAAACCAGCAATGCCTGACATGGGCGGCATGGGTGGTATGGGCGGCATGATGTAATACATCTGCTGGTCATTCGATCATAAAAATCCCCGCAATTGCGGGGATTTTTTTATATGCAGGTCAATAAAAAACACAATGGAGTAAAACTAAACTTAATGCATAAAAAAGTAAGAAATAGATAAATGGTTCAAAAATAATTAAATGTATGATGAGCTTTTGTATTAAATTGGTAGGGCTTAATGATTAAGCTGGGGGAGAGATGAAAGAACAAGAACACCAGATCATTGGGTTAATTTATGATGCCGCGATGGATACGCGTTTATGGCCGCAAGTAATTGAAGCCATTGTGCACTACACCAACAGTAAAACCGCGATTTTTACCGCTTTGGACCAGTTAAGTCCAAGTTATGACTTTGTGCATACTTATAATATTCCGCAAGCCTGTATTGATGCCTATCAGGATGAACGGATTAAAGTCATTGATATGAAACTGCATGCGCCGTTATGGCAGCAAACCGGGGTGGGGGATACCATTGAGCAAAACTTGCAGTCGTATGGCCAGATGCCGGGCACAGATGAATATATCTTTTATGAGCGCTGTCTGGAACCAACCGGGATTTGTCATATCGCAGCTGTTTTACTCGATCAGGGGCAACATCGTTGGGCGGTCTTGGGTATTCACCGGGTGCCCGATGCTCAGCCTTATAGTCCGGAAGAGCATGAATTTCTTAAGCGGATCGGTAAGCATTTACGCCGGGCACTACAAATTCATCGGCAGCTTTGTCAGGCCAAGCAGCAGAAACTGGCTTTAGGCCATATTTTAGATCACTTAAAAACGGGCGTGCTGCTACTCGATCAGCAGTCCTGTTTAATCTATTCTAATAAAAAGGCTCAAGCAATTCTTAATCGCTCCAGCCTGATTGAGCTGGACTGTTATAATCATTTAAAAGTGGGCCGCGGCTTTCAGGCCAAACTCGATCAGCTCATTGAGGGGGCAGGTTCGAATTTAAGTCAATGGAACAAAGAGCCGGGTGGGGTTATGGCCTTGTCTGCTCCAGATCAGACGACATTAATGCTCACCATTATTCCTTTTAATTTAAGCCAGCTAAAGAATACTGAAGGACTACCAGAACAGGCCTATGTCGCGGTTTTTGTGACTGAAACCGAGCAAAAATATTATTTAGCTGCAGATTTTTTAAAACAGCAATATCACTTGTCAAACCGGGAAATTGAGTTATGCGAGTTATTTATTAATGAGCATGATTTAGAAAAGATCGCTGAATATTGTCAGCTCAGTTTAAGTACCGTTCGAACCTATTTTAAAAATATTTATGCAAAAACCCAGTGTAATTCACAGGCCGAGTTAATTCATTTACTGATGGGCATTACCGTAAATTTTGAGCATATCGTATAGGCTGTTTTGTTTGAGAGTAGAAAAAAGACGCATGCCGCGTCTTTTTTAATATATGAGAATTTTTACTGTTTTAAAAACAGGTCTGCAGCCTGACGTCCTAGTCCAGGATCATCTGTAAAGACACCATCAACACCGGCTTTAAAGAAGATTTCAAACTCGGCCAACGCCCCTGTTTCACACTTCTCAGCAGGATTTGGACTACAATCGAGGCGATCAGGTAAAAAATCATTTTCTGGGCGCAAGGTATAAGGATGTACTTTCAGGCCCTGTGCATGTGCCAGACTCACAAAATTGGTGATTACTCCCTGATTACTGACGATATAGGTTTTACTTGGTCCCACACCATCAGCATATTGCGCAACCGTTTTAAGTCCTTCTGCACTGGCCAATTGACCATAAGTAGTCCCCAGACCTGCTTTTAGTGCATCAGCAGGCTGAGAACTCTGTCCGCTGTAGAGCTGAATGATTTTTGCATGTTGCAAGGTGTTTAAACGATCTAGCTGACTGCGTAGATATTGCAGATTTTTAACTTCAAAAGATTGTAGATAGACTGGGGCAATACTTCGCGAATATTCATATTTCGCCAAGCTACTCAATAAACGGTCTTCCATGGCCAGATTTAAATCCTGGAAATAGGTTGGGTGTTTAGTCTCAATATACAGCCCAATAATTTTTCCTGTTTTTTGATAGTGCTGATCAGCCAGTTCAATAATTTCTTCTATCGTCGGCACTAAAAACTGATCATTATATTGAGTGTTTTGTGGCCGAATATCTGGAATACGTTCGCGGGCTTTCAGCTGCTTCAGTTCACTTAAGGTGAAGTCTTCGGTAAACCAGCCTGTTAAGCTGACTCCATCAATGATTTTGGTGGTTTTACGATCTGCAAATTGTGGCAGTTCACTGACATTGGTCGTACCGCCAATTTCATTTTCATGACGAGCAACCAAATAACCATCTTTGGTTGGAACCAGATCAGGCTCAATAAAATCTGCACCATCCTCAATGGCTTTTTGATAAGCCTCCAAGGTATGTTCAGGACGCAAGGCGCTAGCGCCTCGATGTCCGACAATAATAATTTCAGGTTCAACATAGGCCGGTGGTGTCGGCGTTGGAGTGGGATTATGCGTTTGATTATCACGATCATCACTATTACAAGCAGTTAAAGTGAGAATGCTGGTCAGTATCAGTGTTTTTCTTAGCATGCGGTCCTCTGATGATGCTGCTATTTTATTTGACGCATGCGTAGTGTTGAAGGAAAAACTTGCATTCTCATGACAGGTTGCAAAATAGCGACAATGTAAATGATGCTAGAGCGAGATAAATCTTTTATCTCCACATTTTCTCCTTATTTTTCGTTCAACACATCTTTATGTAATATTTTCTTGTATTTTTGGCTTTAGTCACTGAATATCAATATAAATTTGCTAGGGTAAAGCGCCTTCAGAAGTGCTCAACCAAATCTTGGCTCAACCCCATCATGTGACCAAATCTATGCTGTCAAAATTTTTTATTGAACGTCCTATTTTTGCTGGAGTCCTGGCCATTATTGTCATGGCGTTTGGTATTTTTTCCACTTTAGGTTTACCGGTCGAGCGTTATCCGGATATTGCCCCGCCTCGCATTACCGTGAGTGCCACTTATACTGGAGCTTCGGCAGAAACAGTGGAGGAGAGCGTGACCCAGGTGCTGGAGCAGCAGATTCGAGGGCTGGATCATCTGCTGTATTTTAGCTCGAGCAGTGATTCTTCGGGGCGCAGCCGTATCAGTATCAGTTTTGAAAATGGCACAGACCCAGATACCGCACAGGTGCAGGTGCAAAATGCGATTAACAGCGCCATTAACCGTTTGCCTGAAGATGTACAGCGCCAAGGCGTGAATGTGTTCAAATCTCTGGGTGATACCCATATGGTCATCGGTTTGTATGACAGCGCTGGTCACAGTTCCAATATTGAACTGTCCGATTATATGATGACCCATCTGGAACAGGATCTGGCGCGTATTGAAGGCGTGGGTGAGGTGGATGTCTTCGGTTCGCAATATGCCATGCGAATCTGGTTGAATCCTTTAAAACTGAAACAGTATGCCTTGATGCCAAGCGATATTCGGGCCGCTGTTGAAGCCCAGAATACCCAGGTGGCAGCCGGCAGTATTGGCGATTTACCCACCGCAACCGATCAGTATTTAAATGCCAAAGTCACCTCCGGTTCACGTTTAAAAACTGTCGAAGAATTTGAAAATGTAATTTTAAAGTCGGCCCAGGACGGCAGTTTTGTTTATTTAAAAGATGTGGCGCGGGTCGAGCTGGGGGCAGAAAATTATCAGTCCTTTAATACGATTAACGGCTATCCTTCAGCTGCGCTGGGCATCTCCCTGGCCTCTGGCGCCAATGCACTGGCGACCTCGGCTTTAATCCAGCAGGAAATTGATCATCTCTCCAAACAGTTGCCCGAAGGCTACAAGATAGTCTATCCACGCGATAATACGCCGTTTGTGAAGGAGTCGATGAAAGAGGTGGTAAAAACCCTCATTGAAGCGATTATTCTGGTGGTGATTGTGATGTTCCTGTTTTTACAGAACTGGCGCGCCACCTTAATTCCGACCATCACCGTACCGGTGGTGATTTTAGGTACCCTGACGGTGCTGTATGTGCTGGGCATGACCATTAATACCTTAACCCTGTTTGCGCTGGTACTGGCGATTGGCCTGCTGGTCGATGATGCAATTGTGGTCGTAGAAAACGTTGAACGTTTGATGCATGAGCAGCAGCTTTCGGCCAAACAAGCGGCAATCCAGTCGATGCAGGAAATTAGCGGGGCACTGGTCGGGATTACCTTGGTGCTGACCGCGGTGTTTATTCCGATGGCATTTTTTGGTGGCTCGACCGGGGTCATCTACCGTCAGTTCTCCATCACCCTGGTGGCCGCGATGTCCTTATCTTTGCTGGTGGCACTGATTTTAACCCCGGCCTTATGTGCCTTAATTTTAAAGCCAAAGCAGAAAACCGCCCGATGGGCCGCCTGGTTTAATCAGAAACTGGAAAATCTGAAACAGCATTATCTGCGTTCTTCAAGCTGGACCCTGCAACATCGCACCATCTGTCTGGTGATTTTTGTGGCTTTAATCGGGGTATTTGCCTTGTTCTATCGAGCCTTGCCGACCAGCTTTATTCCAAGTGAAGATCAGGGCATGCTCACGGTGCAATTTAAGTTGCAAGAAGGCGCGCCCCTGTCAAAAAGCCGTGAAGTTGGTGAAACGATTCGTGCCTATTTTATTGAACAGGAACAGGCCAATGTTGATCTAGTGATGATTCGCTATGGCCGTAACTTCTCCGGCACTGGCCAGAACTTGGGGCAGGGCTTTATTGCGCTGAAACACTGGGATGATCGTCCGGGCAGTGACAATGCTGCGCAGGCAATTCGTGAGCGGGCCATGCAGCATTTCCAGCGTCATCCAGATGCGCAGATTATGATTGGGATGCCGGCCTCGGTGCGCGGTTTAGGCCAGACCGATGGCCTGCAGTTTTGGCTGCGAGATTTAAATGGGCAGGGCCGTGATTATCTGGAGCAGCAATTCCAGAGCCTGCGCAGTCAGGCCGACCGTTATTCCAGCTTTGCCAATCTGGATAAAAAATCCAATCCGGAAAAAGCCGAGCTGAATGTCAATATTCATCAGAAACAGGCCATGGCCAATGGCCTGAGCCAAGGCGCGATTAACAGCACCTTGTCGGCGGCATGGGGCGGCAGTTATATCAATGACTTTATTGATCGTGGCCGGATTAAACGGGTGATTATGCAGGGTGATGCCGAGTTCCGTGCCACCCCGGAAGATTTGCAGGCCTGGTCGGTCCGTAATGCCAACGGGCAGATGGTGCCGTTTGGTAATTTCTCTACCCTGAGCTGGGGCGGCGGACCAGAAGTGGTGAACCGGTTTATGGGCTATACCGCACTGGAAATGGAAGCCGATACCGCAGCCGGTGCCAGCTCTGGTCAGGCCATGCAGGATATTCAGCAGCTGGTTGACCAGCAGGACGGTGTCGATCTGGCCTGGAGCGGCTTGTCCTTTGAAGAAAAGCAGTCCAGCAATCAGGCTTTATTGCTGTATCTGGTATCAATTGGTTTTATCTTCCTGTGTCTGGCAGCGCTGTATGAAAGCTGGACCATTCCAACTGCGGTGATGAGCGCGATTCCACTGGGTATTGGTGGTAATATCCTGTTCAGCTACCTGGCCGGGTTCCCGAATGATATCTATTTCCAGATTGCACTGCTGACCACCATCGGCCTGTCCTGTAAAAATGCGATTCTGATTGTCGAGTTTGCTTCGATGGCGCAGCAGCAGGGGCGCAGCGCCGTGGAAGCCGCACTGGAAGGAGCGAGTCTGCGTTTACGTCCTATTCTGATGACCTCGCTGGCCTTTGGGGCCGGGGTCATTCCGCTGGTATTTGCCTTTGGTGCCGGTGCGGTCAGCCGTCAGGAAATTGGCGTGAGTGTGCTGGGTGGGGTGATTTTCGGTACGGTTCTGGTGCTGATCTTTATTCCCTTTATGTATGTACTGGTGCGTTCGATCTTTAAACTGAAACAGGCCTGATCCGCCGGGTTTATACAGAGAAAAATGCTGCTGCTTCAGGGACACTGCGGCAGCACGCAGATGCAGTGCAAATCACTTTACATTTTAAAAAATAACCAAGAATAATGATGAGAGGTTTATGCTGAATCCTTTTGAACTTCAGGCACTGGAACAGGCCATTTTGCAGCAGCATCCAGAGCGGGTACAGACCCTGATTGCGCATATGAATCCGGCCGATTTGGCGGTCTGGATTGAACAGCTGTCGCTGCAAGCGCAGGTTCGATTGATTCCCACCCTGGAGCAGGCCGCGCTGATCTTTGAGTTTTTGCCAAAAACTGTGCAGGCGCAAATTGCCGAACAGCTGGACCCAGCCGATTTGTTGCAGCTGATGAGTGCCATGCATTCAGATGACCGGACCGACCTGTTTAAAGGTTTGAGTCCGACGCTACAGCCGTGGATTCTGGCCGAGCTGGCCCCGGAAAAACGTCAGCAAATTCAGCAGCTGGCGGCTTACCCGGAAGAATCTGCCGGGGCGATCATGAGTTCGGATTTTGTGACTTTATCCCCAGAGCTGACGATCCAGCAGGCGATTGAACAGTTGCGTCAGGTGGCGGCAGACCGGGAAACCCTGTACCTGATTTATATTGTAGATGCGCTACAGCATCTGCTCGGTGTGGTGTCCTTGCGGCAGATTATTCAGGCCGCGCCAGAGGTACAGCTGCAGCATCTCATGACCACGGATCTGGTGATGGGCCAGGTCGATGAAGATCAGGAACAGATTGCCTGGAAGCTGGCGCATTATGATTTTCTGGCCTTGCCGATTGTTGATCAGGCGCAGCGTCTGGTCGGGATTGTCACCTATGATGATGCCATGGACATTGTCGAGGCCGAAACTACTGAAGATATTTTAAAATCCGGTGCGATTGAATCCTTGCCCAACCTGAGCCTGAAAAATGCACCAATTTTATCTTTATATCGCCAGCGCGTGTTCTGGCTGGTATTTCTGGTGTTTGGCAGTTTGCTGTCCGGTTTTGGGATTGCCCATTTTGAAGAGATTATTGCCGCGCATATTGTGCTGGTGTTCTTCTTGCCCTTGCTGGTCGGTAGTGGCGGGAATGCCGGGGCGCAATCGGCGACCTTAATGGTCCGTGCTTTAGCCACCGGCGATGTGCATTTTCGTGACTGGTTCTATCTGCTCGGGCGGGAAAGTCTGGTGGCGCTTTGTTTAGGTGGCACCATGGCACTGGCCGTGTCGGTACTGGGTTATGTGCGTGGCGATTTGATGGTGGCGGTGGTGTTGGCCTTAAGTATGCTGGGCATTGTACTGATGGGCTGTCTGGTTGGCATGAGCCTGCCATTTATTCTCAATAAGCTGAAACTGGACCCGGCCAGTGCGTCGGCACCTCTGGTGACCTCAATTTGCGATGCCAGCGGGGTGGTGGTTTATCTGTTTATTGCTTCCCAGCTGCTGTTTTAGCCCGTATTTACAAAGCAGTAAAACGTTTGAGCAGCGCGCTCGAGTATAGTAAAAACATGACATAAATAGATAAAAATCAGGTTGATTCATGACAGAGCTGCACAGCACCAAACCCAAACTTTCCCGGCAAGAGGTGATTCGCCTGGAGCGTGATCTGGCCAAGTTTGCCAATATGATGGATTCGGTGGTGCGGATTCCGTTTACCAAACAGGGCGTGGGCGCTGATGCGGCTTTAAGTACCATTCCGGTGGCCGGCGATCTGGCCGGTTTTGTGCTGACCTGTTATGCAATTTATAAAGCCAAACAGGTCGGCGTGCCACAAGCCAAACTGAATCCGGTCATGAAGCTGGCGGTTATGGATGCGGTGGTGGGCTTTATTCCGATTGCCGGGACGATTTTTGATATTTTTATTCGCCCTAGCCGTAAGGCGCTGGATATTGTGCATGATCATATCCGGCAGGAATATGATATCCAGAGTGACCATCATGTGGTGCATCCTTTCTTGCATGAAAAACTGGAGCAGAAGCAGCAATATTCGGCATTCTGGCGTAATCCTGTGGTGGCCTGGCTGTGGATTCATCTTCCTGATTTATTAGGCCTGTTGTTCCTGATCATTCTGGTGGTGGCGACCTTGGCCGGGCTGCAATGGGTCTGGCAGTGGATGCAGGGTTTAAATCTTTAAGTAAGCTGTCATCATTCCAACCAGTATCTATCACACATAAAAACAAAAGCCTCCATATGGAGGCTTTTGTCTATTTAACGGTTGGGCATTATTATTAAGGCAGGTTTAACTGCTGTAATGCCGCCACACGCTGTTCAATGGTCGGGTGGGTCTGGAATAACGCTGCCAGACTAAACCCTTGTTCCTGACCGGCAGAAATCGCGAAGGCTTTCATTTCTTTTGGCATTGCATCTGGCATTTCAGATTCGGCCTGTAAGCGTAACAGGGCAGAAATCATGGCCTGTTTGCCAGCCAGACGGGCACCCGCTTCATCGGCGCGGTATTCACGTTGACGCGAGAACCACATCACAATGGCCGAAGCCAGAATACCAAACACGATATCCAGCACAATGGTAATCACGAAGTAGGCAATGCCTGGCGCTTCGCCATCTTCACGGCCAAATACGTTACGATCAATGAAATCACCGGCAACACGGGCAAAGAACATCACGAAGGCGTTGACCACACCCTGGATTAACGCCAGCGTAACCATGTCACCATTGGCCACGTGACCAATTTCGTGCGCCAGTACGGCACGTAATTCATCTTTGTTCATACGCTCCAGCAGACCGGTTGAAACCGCCACCAAAGCATCATTCTTGTTCCAGCCGGTTGCAAAGGCATTCGACTGATAAGAAGGGAAGATACCCACTTCTGGCATTTTAATGCCAGCACGTTGCGACAATTGTGCAACTTCATTTAATAACCACGCTTCAGCCTGGTTACGTGGGGCATTCGGGTCAATCAGCTCTGTACCGGTGGTTTTTTTCGCCATCCATTTAGACATGAACAGGGAAATTAAAGAACCGACCATACCGAAGACAAAACAGATGACCAACAGGTTGCCTAGATTTAAGCCACCCGCGCCATGGTAACTACCGACACCGAAGAGTGACAAAATAATGCCAGCTACAACCAGTACCGCGAGGTTGGTTAGCAAGAACAAACCAATCCGCATCATTGAGTAAATCCTCTTAAAATGAAAATGTAATCTGATTCATAAATCATGCAAGTAAATATGCGGTGAATGTATTAAAAATTCAAGAAAAAATCGTGAAAATCAACAAAAAATCGTCTTAGTCCGAAATGGTGATTCGGGCTGCGGCAGAGGCATGTGCCGTGGCATAGGAGCGGACCGGTGCATCGGTAAAGCTGCCATCTGCAGCAACAATAATTTCACGCGATGGGCGTGCAGGCTGAGCTGCGGTTAAATGCGAACCAGAAGAAAGCGTATTGGATTGGGCCAGTAACGGTCCCTGATCGCTACTGCTGACGCCACCGGCGTACAGATTGTGATAACGGCTGGTCACGCGGCGCACATAGTCCTGAGTTTCACGGAAGGGCGGAATGCCGCCGTATTTGGCGACATTGCCTTCACCGGCATTATAACCGGCCAATGCTAAGGATGTATTACCGTTAAAACGTTTTAGTAACCAGGCCAGATATTTGGCCCCGGCCATAATATTTTCATAAGGATCGTAGGCATTAGAAACCTGAAAACGTTTGGCAGTGGCCGGCATCAGCTGCATTAAGCCTTGGGCCCCGACCGGAGAGCGAGCATTGACATTAAAGCCGGACTCGGTGTGCATGACGGCTTTAATCAGCCCAGACGAAATACCGTGGCGCTGCGCGGCCTGCTGGATAATATGGTCAAAGGCATTTTTATTGCGGCTATAGCTTGGTAAGACCGATGCTTCAGAGCTGCCCCAGTTGCTATAACGATGAATATTGCTGTCGGGATAATACGTCACTTTGACTTTTTTCAGGGACTGGTCTGAACTTTTACGATTGGTCAGCAGGGTAGAGCCATTATTGTCTTTATAGACATAAATCTGTCCGGCATGACTGTGCGATGCAACCGCAAGCAGCGTCACACATCCCCAAAAAGCCAGTTGTTTAAAATGTAATCTTTTATACATTATCGTATTCATTATGGTAACGAAGTTCATACTGTCCCCAAACAGGTGGTTTGAGTTTAACAAAAAAAACATTGATGAAAAGAGTCTTTACATTTATTTCCCTGTTTACTTTGTAAAAATCAAGCCCTGTTTGCTGACAGAACAATCAAAAAAAAATATTTATTTTTTTTTATTCTGGTCTGCTTGACACACTTAAACCATTGATTTTAATTATAAATAAAATTGATTAAAAAATGATCAATTTAAATAGAAGCCTTCAATTGCAGGCAAGTGACCTTGTCAAGTTGTTTTAAATCCACAAAGTTATCCACAGCTTTTGTGGAAAACTGTGGAAAAGTCCAAAAGATAAGCATCTTGCTTAAAAGATGAACGCAAACGTTCAAATTAGCATAAAAATAAAGACAGCGAGATGACAAAAAATGACAAGCAGGAAATTACATTCTTTTGATGCGTGCCGGGACTGAATCGGCTAAAATTGCGCGGTATTTTTTTTATGGGTAAATCTCGTCTATGTTCTCGCCAGTTGAGTCCGATCAAGGATTTAATTTTAAACCAGAACTGCCAACCAGCTCTGCGTATTACCGTTTGCTGAAAAAGCTGCGTCGCCAGGTGGGTCATGCCATTCGTGATTACAAGATGATCGAAGACGGTGACAAGGTCATGGTGTGTATTTCGGGTGGTAAAGACAGTTATACCTTACTGGATATTCTGTTGCAGTTTAAACGTATTGCCCCGATTCATTTTGATGTGGTGGCGGTGAATCTGGACCAGAAACAGCCGGGCTTCCCTGAAGATGTGCTGCCGCGTTATCTGGAAGAAAATAATATCCCGTATTATATTCTGGAAAAAGATACCTACAGTATTACCAAGCGTCTGACCCCGGAAGGCAAAACCTACTGTGCAGTGTGTTCGCGTCTGCGTCGTGGTTCACTGTACGGCTTTGCCCAGGAAATTGGGGCAACCAAGGTGGCACTGGGGCATCATCGTGATGATATTCTGGCGACCTTCTTCCTGAACCTGTTCCATGGCGGCAGCTTAAAGGCGATGCCACCGAAGCTGTTATCTTCCGACAAGAAGAATATGCTGATTCGTCCACTGGCTTATGTGGAAGAAAAAGACATCATCAAATACGCGCAAATGCGCCAGTTCCCGATTATTCCATGTAACCTGTGTGGTTCGCAGGAAAATCTGCAACGTGCGATTATCAATGACATGCTGCGTGAATGGGACAATGCCCATCCAAAACGTCTGCACAGTATTTTTGGTGCATTGCAAAATGTATCACCATCGCAACTGGCAGACCGCGAGCTGTTTGACTTTGAAGCACTCGATAGCGAGCGCGAGTTTGACTTTAAAGGCAGTTATTCGCACGAGAATGAAGATGGTCAGTCCAACCGCATCAACATGGTCAATTTAGGCTATGCAGCTGACTAAATAGTCAAAAAAAGCATTGAACTTCAGTTCAGTGCTTTTTTTATATATTTGAATTATTTCAATATTGTATTAAAAATATAAAATTTGAACGCATCGTACAAAAAATCTTAGCCATCTTTTATGATTACATGCTATAACAGGTCACAAGCATCATTGCTTCACAAAAATGTTGTCTGGACAGGCGACACAAATGAACAAATAAATTGAGGAATAATCATGCCTGCTTTTTTATCTGATGATTGGTTTGCAACCGTAGAGAACCTGACGGCTCAAGCTGGTGACTTAAATTTACCACCTGCGCTTGCGAATCTTGCAATTAATTTGGTTGTTACGGATGCTTCAGGCAATACAGAATTAGCTTTAGACGGTGGCAAAATCCAGAAAGGATTGTCTGCAAATGCAAAAACAACCCTGAATATGGATGCTGAGACCTTACGTAAAGTGTTCCTGGAGTTTGATATGGCTGCAGCCATGCAAGCCTTCATGACCGGTAAAATCAAAGTACAAGGCGATATGTCTCAATTAATGGCATTGCAAACTGCAAAACCAAGCCAAGAGCAAAAAGACCTGTTCAAAAACGTTTTGGCGCAAACCACCTGATTGTGACCCGACACAAAAAAGCTTACCCGAAGGTAAGCTTTTTTTTGCCTTGAAGATCAACGGTGAAGCATTTAAATATTCACCAGCTGCGGCGTGGTCTTGATGTGTTCCAGATAGGCACGGATACGGGTCACGTATTGTAAGGCCTGACGATAACGTCCGTTCTTGGCTTTATTGCCGTCTAAGTAAGCATACAGGTTGACCCAGTTGTTCGGGTTTTTACCGGTGGCCTGAATACGCTTCTGAATCTGGCTCACGGCACCCGGACCCATGTTATAGGCCACCAGTGCATACCAGTTACGGTCTGGAAACGGAATATGCTTATAACGGTTCAGCATCAGGTTGTAATACTTGGCACCGCCCTGAATGCTCTGGGTTGGATCGGTACGGTTACTGACGCCCATGGCTTTGGCTGTGCTGTTGGTCAGCATCATCAAACCACGAACACCGGTTGGTGAAACAGAGTTCGGCTTTAAGTACGATTCCTGATAACCAATGGCCGCCAGTAAATGCCAGTCCAGATCATACTGCTGCGCAGTGCGCTGGAAGCTGGCCTTATATAAAGGCATGCGATTGCTTAAGTCACGCTGGATAGTATTCCAGGATTCCTGCTTAACCACATTCTGGTTATAGAACGAGGCCAGCTGGTTGATGGCACCGCTTTGTTTGCCACGGCAGACAAAGGCACTGGCGGTCTGGCTCAGCGGATCATCGGCATGTTTAAATACCCAGTTTAAATTGCTGTTTAGGCCATTTTTCTGCAAGGTGTTTAAATCGCCACAGGTGGCCGAAAAACCGGTCAGATGCTTGTTTTCAATGCTCTGAATACTGGCAGTGGTCATGGCAAAGTTGGCTTTACCTGACGCCACCCATTGCAACGCTGTCGCATTGTCCGGTACGGTTTTAAACTCGAGTTTGACATTCAGGCTATGCGCATAGTTGCGCACCAGGTCATAACCAAAGCCATGCAGATGCTGACTGTTCTGAAACACGGTGGTCGGATTCGAAACAGAAACCACGGTCAATTTATTGTGATTGACCACGCGATCAAACTGATACGCTGCTTTACTTGCATTAATACTATGAAACGGAATTAACGCACTGCTTAATACTAAGACTTTTAAAGGGAGAGAGTTGAAAAAAGAGTGAAGGCCAAGCCTCGACCCAGAAGTTGAACTACTGTGCATGTTGTCTCCGCTACAAGTAATTTATGCCCTACAAAGCAGGAGGCAAAAGGCCTCAGACTTTTTCAAGTTTGATAAATTCAATAAGAGGGTGGGCACTCATGACGTCATTCAAAATGACATGGGATGAAAGATAAAAAATGTGGCTACGCCACACAGGTTAAAAAATGATCATAATTAAAAGATGTGCGCATAATAAAGACCAAAATTTGAGTTGTCAAATTTTGTCCATAAAAAAATAAAAAACTGTTTCATAAGTAAATGATTCTATTTAGGAAAAATATTTTTTAAACTTTAAAAGTGGAGTAATTGGGGAGAAGGCAGCAGTTTTTGGTAAGCTACAGGCATATTTTTCTGCTGTTAAAGGCCATGAAATCGAGCTTAATTACCCGTGGTGGACATGACAAACTGGTCGCGGAACTTCAGCATTTGTGGCATGAAGAACGCCCTGAAATTACCAAAAAAGTGAACTGGGCGGCCAGTCTCGGCGATCGTTCGGAGAACGCCGATTACCAATATAACAAGCAGCTGCTGCGCAAGATTGACCGTCGGGTACGTTACCTCGGCAAGCGGCTGGAAGAGCTGCGAATTATTGATTTTTCACCTGAACAGGAGGGCAAGGTCTATTTTGGCGCTTGGGTCGATATTGAAAATGATGATGGCGAGCAGAAAACCCTAAGAATTGTCGGGGTTGATGAAATTTATGATCATCATCCACAACATATTTCAATTGACTCGCCAATGGCGCGCGCCTTGCTGGGCAAAAGTGTGGATGATGAAGCAGTAGTGCAGACGCCATCAGGTGCAAAACACTGGTATATTGTCGACATTCGCTATGAAAAGTTTGAAAATTCAGCAAATTAAACGATTTTGATTTTATTTTGTACAGTCGGTTGCGAAAACCTGGAAAAATATTTGCCAAGTTAAAATTTTCTTTATATGATAGCCGCCATTGGAAGCGTGGCAGAGTGGTTTAATGCACCGGTCTTGAAAACCGACGAGGGTGTGAGTCCTCCGTGAGTTCGAATCTCACCGCTTCCGCCAAATTCAAAAAGCCCTGACATTGTCAGGGCTTTTTTTATTGCGCTCCGTTTTATTTTTATATTCTTTATATGGAACTGATTTATTTTAAAGAGGAGAGCTAAACATATTTTATAGGTATTATATAAATACCTTTAAGATATATTATTTTGCTTCGAATATCTAAAAATAAAAAACCATAAAATATGAAAAACGAATATTTATATAGATTGCTTTTCTATAAAATAATCATCGATAATCTTTCACCTGTCGCAATGTATATGCGACAGATGAAGATTAAAATCAATTATTTAAATTTTATAGGTTGACAGTAATATATTGGTTTCACTGTTATAAATCCCTGAAATACTTCTGATCCGACTTAAAATTAAATCAAAATTCACCAAATTGTCGGACTGGATTTCTACCAGTAAATCCCATTTGCCATTCGTCGTATGTAAGGTCTGAATAGCCGGATCGAGACGTAGCTCCTTGATGACGGCCTGTGCCTTGTTGCCTTCCACCATAATACTCATCCAGGCCTGAATAAGCTGCGGATTCAGGTTCGGTTTAATGCGTACCGTATAGCCGGTAATGATGCTAGTCGCTTCCATGTACTCGATTCGCTTTTGAACCGTGGCCCGGGAATTTCGGGTTTTCTGCGCAATTTCTGTAATTGAGATACGTGCATTTTCTCTTAACAATCCAAGTATTTTATTGTCCGTTTTATTTTTTTAAACGGATGAATAATTGGTTTTTAATTCTTGATTCTTAGTTATTATTGAATAATAAAAAAATAATTGGATTTAAGGATAATATTCTAAGCACTATCTGCCTAAACTATTTCTGAATAAAATTCTTTATCCCAAGCTTATTAAAAATCAAAAGTGTATCTCTATTTTATAAGGCTATTATCTTTAAACGATTTTCACTATAAAAAGAGAGAAGGCTAAACTTGCACTCAATGTTGAAGCAGAGTTTAGCCAGTTCATCTAGTTCAGATTAACGTACAGTTTTCCCCAACCGTGCCAGTAAAATCACTGGAATCAGTCCGACCAGAACAATCAATAAGGCTGCAATTGCGCCTTCTTCATAGGTACCACGTGAGGCTTCGGTATATAACTGCGTGGCCAGGGTTTCCATATTCAGCGGACGTAGCAACAATGTGGCCGGCAGCTCTTTCATACAATCCACAAAAATCAGTAAGGCTGCTGAAATCAGTGCAGGACGTAATAAAGGCAAATGGATACGGGTCAGAATCCCGCCTTTGCTCTGGCCCAGATTATGTGCGGCATCATCAAAAACGCCATGAATCCGGTTATACCCCGATTCAATCCCGCCAATTGAAATGGCTAGAAAGCGTACCGCATAGGCGTAAATTAAGGTGAAACTGGTGCCTAAAAACAGCAGGCCGGTATCCAGACCAAGCTGGAATTCCAGAAAATCCGCCACGGCGTGATCAATCGCGCCCAAAGACAGCATCAGGCCAATGGCCAGTACGGTGCCCGGAATGGCATAGCCCAAACTGGCAACCCGGCTTAGCCAGCTGCTTCGGCTAAACCGTGCGGTACTCACAATCATAAAGCCAATCAGCATGGTCACAAAAGTGGCAATACTGGCTAAGGTAAGCGTATTGATTGAGGCTTGCAGCAGATATTCAGAGAAACCGGCATATTGTAAACGCTGATAAGATTCGACCAGTAAATGACTGATCGGAATCAGAAAACCAATAATCACCGGAATCAGCCCTAGGCCGAATAGCAGCCAGGCTTTGGCGCCGGTCACTGGCTGGGCGGGCATCAGCCGGCTACGCTGGGCCGAGTTCATATAGCGCTGTTTGCGTCGTCCCAGCCGTTCTGCCAGTACCAGCAGGCTAATGATCAGCAACATAAAAATTGCAATCTGGGCGGCACTGGCCAGATCGGACTGGTTGGTCCAGGTCGAATAAATCGACAGGGTCAGGGTTTTAATGCCCAGAAATTCGGTGGCACCAATATCATTGATGGTTTCCATCAGGGCCAGACTGGCACCAACCGCAATGGCCGGGCGAGCCAGCGGAATCGCAACCCGGAAAAATACCTGTTCCGGTTTTAATCCCAGACTGCGCGCTACTTCAATCAGGCTGGCTGACTGCATCAGGAACATGGCACGGGTGCTTAAATAGACATAGGGATACAGCACAAAACTAAGCAGAAAAATCGCGCCCCAGAGCGAGCGGATATTCGGAAACCAGAGCTGCTGCATTTCTAGCTGAAGCCAGTCCCGCAGCAGGGTCTGCACAGGACCAATCGGATGCAAAATATCAATATAGCTATAGGCAATAATATAGGTCGGTACGGCCAAGGGCAGTAACAGTGCCCAGTCCAGAAAACCACGGCCACGGAATTGATAGGCCGTGACCAGCCAGGCACTGCCGGTACCAATCAGAATCGTCAGAATCCCGACACCAAACAGCAACAGGCCGGTTTCAATCAGGGTGGGAGGAATCACATATTGCAGCAGATGGTCCCAAATCTCGCTATTGCCCTGTAAGGCCGTCCAAAGCAAAGCCAGCACAGGCAGACAGGCCAGCAGGGTAAACAGGCCACTGAGTGAAAAAAGTGCAGTTACAGGAGATTTTTTCTGGGTCATCGGGGGATCAACAGGCTGGACATGGACATAAGACTGATAGCACGAGCAGCAGTCTGCCCGCGCTATCTGATGATTCAGGTTTAGTGATTAAACTGGACTTTATCAACCAGCAGATTGGCTGCCTTACGATGGCGAGCAATCTCACTTAAACGCAGTGAATCAATATCTAACTTGCCGAAACTGGCGATAATCGGATCAATCTTCACGCCTGGTTTGACGGGATATTCATAACCACTTTGTGCATACATGGCCTGGGCCTGATCTGAGGCCAGGAACTCCAGTAACTGTACCGCTTCTTTGCGGTTTGGCGCATGTTTGGCTACAACTGCACCTGAGACATTGACATGGGTGCCGCCATTTTTAAAGCGCGGTAACACCACATTAATGGCATTGCCCCAGCGCTGCTGTTCAGCATTGCCATTGCGCATGGTGCCCACATAATAGGTATTGGCCACACCAATATCACAGATTTTACCCAGAATATCGCGCGCCACATCGCGGTCACCGCCACTGGCTGGACGCGCCAGATTGGCTTTAACGCCGCGTAACCAGGTTTCTGCCGCTTTTTCACCATGATGGGCAATATAGGCGGCAATTAACGCGGTATTGTAGGGATGGCTACCCGAACGGATACAGATTTTACCTTTCCATTGCGGATTGGCCAGATCTTCATAATGAATGGCGTTCAGCGGCGTACGTTCTTTGGAGGCATAGACTGCACGGGCACGCATTGACAGGGCATACCAGTGGCCATTGGCTGCACGTAAATTGGCCGGAATGGCATTATTTAATACTTTGGAATTCACGCGCTGGGTGAGGTCCGCTTCGACCAGATCCACCAGATTGCCAAAATCGACGGTCAGCATCACATCGGCCGGTGAACGGCGTCCTTCAGCTTTCACTCGCTCCAGCAGACCATCTTTAATAAACACGGTATTGACCTTAATGCCGCTGCTTTCGGTAAATTCTTTTAATAAGGGCTGAATCAGCACCGGTTCACGCGTGGTATACAGGTTTACCTGCGCGGCTTGCGCCAGACCGCTCAGCGCCAGCAGGCCGCTGGCCAGCAGTGGAATTTTGATTGTTACTTTCATCGTTTTTCATTCCTTATTGTCAATTTAAAAAGCGTTGGCCACTTCAGCCGTGGTGGTTGTATGGGCTTTCGGCTGTGAATCTTGAGCGAAGAAAAAACACTGCTGCAGATCGAGGCGCACATAAACCTGTTCCTGATAAGCGGTCTGTGCCGGGCTGACCTGCGCCAGAATAATAGTCTCGGGGTCCAGTTGCAGGCGTAGCTGTTCGGCATGCCCCATAAAGCTGGAGGACAGCACGGTCGCCGGGATTGCACCGGTAGTCGGCTGGCTAAACACCTGCACCTGATGTGGACGGAAACAGCAGCGGATTGGCTCTTGGTGATGCGCCAGCGCTTCACTGATGGGATGTGCGCCAAAACAGGTCTGTAATTGCTGCGCGACACGCTGCGCCGGAATTTCATTCAGGGCAGAAAAATAACGGGCGGCAAATAAGGTGGCTGGCTGCCGGTATAGGGCTTTCGGCGTACCGATCTGAATAATTTCACCCTGATGCATCAGGATAATCTGATCGGCAATTTGCAGCGCCTCTTCCGGATCATGGGTAACAATAACTGTGGTGGTGCCGGTCTGCTTCAGAATTTCGATGGTATTTTGCCGGATCTGGTCACGCAGGCGATGATCGAGATTGGAAAAAGGTTCATCCATCAAGAGCACCTGCGGTTTAGGTGCCAGGGCACGGGCCAGGGCCACGCGCTGCTGCTCGCCACCAGACAGGGTATAGGGATAACTGTGCAGATGATGCTGCATCGAAACATGCTGTAGCGCCTGTTCGGCCACCGCCTGACGCTGTGCTTTGGGCAGTTTTTTCAGGCCAAACATGACATTGTCCAGTACGCTTAAATGCGGAAACAGGGCATAGTCCTGAAACACCAGGCCAATATTGCGCGCTTCGGCTGGAATCTGTTGCTGTTCATTCCACAGGATTTGCTGTTCAAGCTGGATTGAGCCACTGCTTGGGGTTTCTAATCCGGCAATCAGACGAAGCATGGTGGTTTTGCCACAGCCAGAATGGCCCAGCAGGCAGAGAATCTGTCCGCGCTGTGCAGACCAGCTGGCCTGATGCACCGCAAAACGCGAGCCGAATTGTTTGCTCAGTTGCCGAATGGTCAAGACATTGGCCTGAGCTGCAGTATAAGCATTCATGGTCAATTCACAGGATGATTTTTATGCAGTTATCATAACTGAGAATTTTTCTCATGTAGAGTGTTTTTACCAATGAGAATGTAAATAGTTTCAGTTTTGAGAGTTTTATCGGGTTACAGGCGATCGGCCGATTTTATTCAGTTTATTTTCATAAATGGTATTTGAGTTGCTGCAAAGGGTGCAGCTTAAACAGGCTGTTCACACTCAGGTAAAAGTCAATCAAGGCCGGCTTTAAGACATAAAAATAGCCGCTCAATGGAGCGGCTATTGGGCCAAAATCATCATGGCCCTTGGGAGAGAAGGACGGGTTTATTTGCCCGGTAAGTCAAACCAGATCATCTGGCTTTCTTCGGTTGCCTGAATATCCGCATGTTCCGCGAATAACAGTGCATCACCAGCTTTAACCGTATGTTCACCAATCTGCACTTCACCACGAATCACATGCACATAGTTGAGCTGCTGGGTCGCCTGTACGTTTAGGCTTTGGCCGGCTTCAAGTACCGCGGTTTTCACTTCAGCCTGCTGGCGAATATGCATTGGAGCCTGCTCGTTCGGGCCAACAATCAGGTGCCATTGGTTCGGCTGTTCACGTGGGTCGAGTTTAATTTGCTGATAATTTGGCTCTGCATCACGCACATTTGGATGAATCCAGATTTGCAGCATATGCACTGGTACATCGCCCTGGTTGATTTCACTGTGCTGAACCCCGGTTCCGGCGCTCATCAGCTGCCATTCACCCGCACTGATATGCCGTTCATTGCCCATGCTGTCTTTATGTGAAATGGTGCCATCCAGTACACAGGTTAAAATTTCCATGTTGTCATGCGGATGGGTACCAAAACCATTGTGGGCAGCAATCCGGTCATCATTAATCACACGAAGCACACTCACACCCATGTATTTCGGGTTGTACCAGCTGCCAAATGAAAAGCTGTGTTTGGTGTCTAACCAGCCGGCTTTAACATGACCACGTTCTTCACTACGATGTAAGTAGGCGTTCATCAGATAATCCTCTAATTCTTTTTGAGCTTGAGGCTATCTTAGTGTTTTACCTGGTGCCTGTTCTAGGCATGGAATGCAACATATCGTTCCAGATTCGCAACGTCATAGATTCAAACCTCCGTAATCAAAAAAGCCTGCATCGGCAGGCTTTTTATGGGGTATAAGCAGATTATTCGAGGAATTTAACCGTAACCCCTGAACGGACTTTACGGCCCAGGTCGTTGGCATCCCAGTTGGTCAGACGGATACAGCCATGCGAATAGGATTTAGAAATCATCGACGGGTTTGGCGTACCGTGAATACCAAAGGATTTTTTGCTCAGACCAATCCAGATATTCCCCACTGGACCGTTTGGACCTGGTGGTAAGGACAGTGGCTTCATGTTTTTGCCCTGGATAAAGTTACTTGGCGAGTAGCTGTACCACGGGTTTGGTGCCACACCAGTCACTTTATAAGTCCCGGTTGGTGAAGGGGTGTTGGTATTACCAATACTGGCCGGGAATGATGCGATCATCTGGTTGCGGCTGTTAAATAGATACAGCTGCTTAGCGCCTTTGTGCGCCACAATCAGGTGGATATCTTCCGGCAGGTCATTACGCACATTGGCCACAATCAGTTTTTGACCGGCTTTGTTAAAGTTGGCATTTGGATTGAGCTTTTTCAGGAAGTTCTCATCCATATGGAACTTTTCACCCAGCATTTCAGTGACGCTGGTGTAGTGCAGGCCTTTCATTTTGGCTTGCAGTGCATAATCGCCCGGAATTGATTTCACATACGGACCTTTCAGGTCATCTTCAGTAATGGTGTATTCCACGAAAGCCGGTTTTGAACCCTGACGGGCAATTAAAGCATCCCAGGTTTCCTGCGTTAGCACACCGGTCGGTTTAATCCCGTTCATCTGCTGGAAAGAGGCAATCGCTTTCAGGGTATTTTTACCGCTGGTTCCATCAATCGCACCCGGAGAAGCATGAGCATTATTGAGCATCACATGCGCGCGCGCATAGACCGGGAACTGGCCTTTGCCAATATTTTCATACCAGCTGGCATTGTTCAGGCCATCTAAAGTCCAGGAGGCTTTGGCTGGCGCTGTGCTGGCTGAAGTCGTTGCAGGCGCAGCAGTTGTCGGTGCGCTGCCGATATCAGCCTGGGTATCTTCGGCATTTTGCAGGTCTTCAAGGGTCGCTGAAGCCTTGTTTAAATCTTGTTCTTCTTGTTGCGTAATTTGCGTTTCAACTTCTGAAGGTACGACTGCCGCTGATGCGTCTGTTGCAAGCGGATCAATCGGATCTTCAACCGCTGTATCGCTAATCAATTGAGGATTCAACGGCTGTTCAGCAGTGGTTGCAGCCAGGGCTGTACCAGCAAACATGCAACTTAAACTCATGGCGAGTACTGTGCGAACGAACATGTAAGTCAACCTTAAGAATTATTCATTTACATTTTAAAAACTACACAAGTATTACAGAAAAAATGAGGAGATGCAGTATCTGTTTTGTGTAAATATCACTTTTATCTTTTACAGTCCGGCATTTTTAAAGGACTAAAGAAGTTATTAAAATTTCTGCCTTTTTGATATGATGGATGCAAGATTCAGTCGAAGTTAGGAAAGTAAATGACGGCCTTAAAAAATGATCGTTTTCTACGTGCCTTGTTGCGTGAACCCGTAGATACCACGCCGGTATGGATGATGCGTCAAGCAGGACGTTATCTGCCTGAGTATCGTGAAACCCGTGCCAAGGCCGGAGATTTTCTTTCCTTGTGCAAAAATACCGAATTTGCCTGTGAAGTGACCTTACAGCCTTTGCGCCGTTATGAGCTGGATGCAGCCATTCTATTCTCCGATATTTTAACCGTACCGGATGCTTTGGGCTTAGGTTTGTACTTTGAAGCTGGTGAAGGTCCGAAGTTTCATAAAACTGTGCGTACCGAGCAGGATGTCGCCAATCTGCCGAATTTTAATGCCAAGTCAGATCTGGACTATGTCATGAATGCGGTGTCGACCATTCGTTCGGCTCTGGGCGGACAGGTGCCGTTAATTGGTTTTTCTGGCAGTCCGTGGACGCTGGCGACTTATATGGTTGAAGGTGGTTCAAGCAAGGATTTCCGCTTTACCAAGCAGATGATGTATGCCCAGCCGGAAGTGATGCATGCCTTGCTCGACCGTCTGGCAGTCGCCGTGATTGACTATTTGAATGCGCAAATTGATGCTGGTGCACAAGCGGTACAGATTTTTGACAGCTGGGGCGGGGCACTGGCGCATCGTGAATATATCGAGTTCTCGCTGAACTATATGCAAAAGATTGTAGCGGGTCTGCAACGTGAAAAAGATGGCCGTAAAATTCCGGTCATTCTATTTACCAAAGGCGGCGGTCAATGGCTGGAGCCAATGGTGGCCACCGGTGCCGATGCCTTTGGTCTGGACTGGACCACGCCATTAAATGTGGCGCGCCAAACCGTGAATGGCCGTGCTGCCTTACAGGGCAACCTCGATCCAGCCACGTTATATGGAAGCCCGGACTCAATTGCCAAGGCGACCAAAGCCATGCTGGATGATGCCTATGCCCATGGTGAAAAAACTGGCTATATTGCCAACCTTGGACATGGTATTACCCAATGGGTTGATCCGGCCAATCCGAAAGTCTTTATTGATACGGTGCATGAATACAGTGCCAAGTACCTTTAAGAAGATGCAACAATATTAGGATTCAACCTTGATCACAATTTTAAAATCAGGTTTTGAATTCACTTATAAGGCAGCTTCGGCTGCCTTATTTGGAATTTTATTGCTGATAGCTTTTGCTTTTACCGCCAGTCTGGGTAGCCAGGACTATTACGGTTTTTTCCGTTATGACTATTTGCTGTTTTATGCGGTCCTTATCCAGATTTTACTGTTGTATCTCAAGCTGGAATCCTGGGCCGAGGCTAAAGTCATTGCGCTGTTTCATCTGCTGGCGATGATTATGGAAATTTTTCTGACCCATCCGGCGATTGCGTCCTGGCAGTATCCGCAGCCGGCCGTATTTAAAATTATGACCGTGCCGCTGTTTGCCGGGTTTATGTATTCGGCCGTCGGCAGTTTCTTTGCCCGGTCCTTGCGTTTGTATCGGGTATCTTTTACTCGCTTGCCGGGTTTTGCCAATATGCTGAGTCTGGCGGTGCTGTCTTATATTAATTTTATGAGCAAGTTTTTTGTGCCGGATATCCGCTATGTGCTGTTTGCCTGGAGCGTACTGATATTCTGGAAAACCCGTATCCAGTTTGAATTGCAGCATCACCGGATGCAGCTGCCGATGTTACCGGTCTTGTTGTTACTGGCCTTTATTATCTGGATTGCAGAAAATATCAGCACCTTTTACCAGATCTGGCTGTATCCAAGTCAGGTCGACAGCTGGCATATGGTTGGCTGGGGCAAGTTGGGGTCCTGGTATCTGCTGTTATTGCTGAGTCTGGTGCTGGTCTTGAAAATTCTGGGTGATCGTCAGCCAAATGGCATCTGGCAACTGAAACCTGCGCACTTAAAGGATACAGAAAAATAATTTTTCCACTTTGGTATAAAGTGTTTTGTGTTCGCTGGCGGATGCGTTATCTTTAAACAGTGTAATAAAAATTACACATTGTGAAACAATAACAAACTCAGATAATAAATTCTGGAGACTTTTATGTTAAAAAAATTAGCTTTGGCAGCAGTATTGGCAGCAGGTTCAACAGCAGCATTTGCAGACGCTGATGCCGGCTGTGGTATTGGTTCTCAAGTTTGGGCAGGTCAGTCTGGTAAAGTGCCTAAAATTTTAGCTGCTACAACCAATGGTATTTTTGCAAACCAGTTGTTCGGTATTACCTTCGGTACTTTAGGCTGTAGCGGTACTGGTACTGTAACTGCGCAAGTGGTGACATTTACCAATGAAAATGCCGAAACGCTGGCGCGTGATATGGCTGTAGGCGAGGGTGAAAGCCTGAACGTACTGGCTGAATTACTGAGCATTAAAGCAGAAGACAAAGCACGTTTCTTTGCAGTGACCAAACAAAACTTCTCTGAAATTTATTCAGCTGACAACCAGACTTCTGTTGAAGTGCTGGCTTCTTTACAGTCAGTGATGGCACAAGACGACATCTTAAAAGCCTACGTCTAATTAAGCATCCCATAAAACCCTGTCTTCTGGCAGGGTTTTTCTCTATATAAGAACCGAATAAGAATTGATCTGCTGAATGAAACCTCTTGCTTTTGTATGTGCTGCTTTGTTATCTCCTGTGGCGTATGCCGCGACGTCTTCTTCTGAATCTTCAACGCCGGCACAGTTGTATATCCAGCGTGCTGAACAGCAGCAACTGGCACAGCAAAATACCTGGCAACGCTTAATGTATGCCAATACTTCCGGGCAGAGTACTGTCAGCTATGCCGGCTATTTTTTAACAGAGGCCAAAACACCCGATTTAAATCAGGAATTACAGGCGAATATTGCAGCGCTGTTTCAGCAGGCCGAGCCAAATCAATCGGTACAATGCCGTTTTCCGGCACGTAGCCGCTGGCTGGTGCAACAACTGAATATTCCACAGACGGAACTGGCTGCCGTGGCCTGTCCGGAACTGGATGAATGGATTGGCCAGATTCGTCCATACAAAACCACTTTAATTTATGCCACCGATTTTATGGGCAATCCCAGCTCCATGTTCGGGCATACCTTGCTGCGACTGGACCCGAAAGATCAGCAGGAACTGAACCTGATTTCCTATGCGGTAAATTATGCGGCCACAGTGCCGGGTGAGCAAAGCTGGTCCTATGCCTGGAAAGGTCTGACCGGACAGTATCCGGGTGAATATTCCCTCATGCCGTATTACCGCAAGGTTAAGGAATATGGTGATCTGGAAAGCCGCGATTTATGGGAATACGAGCTGGATTTAAGCCCGGATGAAACCCGTTTTCTGGTGGAACATATCTGGGAAATGAAGCACGTCAGCTTTCCCTATTATTTTGTCAGTGATAACTGTGCCTATCGTTTATTGGGCCTGATTGATCTGGTCCGTCCAGAGCTGAATTTACAGCAACAGTTTAAAGTGGCGTCGATTCCAGTTGAAACCATCAAGGCGCTGGCAGATTCAGATCTGGTCAAAGACACGGTCTATCGCCCGGCACTAGAAACCCAGTTACTGGCTCAAGCCCGCCAGCATGGTACAGACCTGGCGCAAGCTGCACATCAGCTGGCTTTTGCCGAATCTGCCGATTTAAATACGTTATTACAGTCTTATACCGCATTAGAGCAGGCCAAAATACTGGAAATGGCCTACGATGATCTGTACCTGCAGTTTTTAGCCCGCAAGGTCGAAACCGGTTTTGCCCAGCCACGTTTACGCCAATTACTCAGCCTGCGAAGCCAGCTTCAGGTCGACAAGCAGCGCCGCGCGCCGGACGTCCCAAACGTTGATCCAAGCCAGGGCCATCATGCGCGTAATCTGACGTTAAGCACTGGTGAAGTGCAGGGACAATCCTTTATCGAACTGGGCCATCGGCAAGCCTATCATGATCTGCTCGATCCGCAAGGTGGTTTTCGCACTGGGACTCAATTGCTATTTTTACAGGGTGCGCTGCAATATCGGGATGAAACCCTAAAACTGAGTCAGCTCGATGTGCTGGCGGTGAACTCCTATAACCCGATTACGCCGTTTAAAACACCATTGTCCTGGGGTTTTAATCTGGGCTGGACCCAGGAAGCGCTCGATCAGCATGGTCAGTTCAGCACTCAGGAACAGCATGGTGTAGCCAATTTACAGGTCCAGATGGGCTATAGCTGGGCCAGTGCCGACCGTGAGCATATTTGCTATGCCCAGCTACAAAACCATCTACAGGCCGGTAAAGCACTGGGTCGTGGCTGGCGCGTGGGTGTCGGACCCACCTTGGGCTGCCAGAATATCTGGAGTCCGCAGCTGAATAGTGTGCTGCAAGTGGAATTGCCATACTGGGAAGATGCCCAGCAATGGAATTTGAGACTGCACAGCCAGCTGCAATATGTGCTGAATCCGCAGCATGCGATTCGTCTGGGCTGGGAATATCAGCAGCAGGATCAACAGGACTGGCATCAGACCAGTCTTGGTTATGCCTGGTTCTTTTAAGCTGAAGTCGTGAAGTCAGGCTTGAAAATCCAGATTGTTATTAAGTGAATATTCATTTAATTCACAAAAGAATTGTCTTATGTGACAGCTGCGTTAAAATCTGCGCTGTAATTCATCTGTGTGAGGCGGTTGTATGAACCAAGAGCGTATAGAGGAACTTGCAGCGCAGTGGCAGGCGATTTGCGGGCAATTTTCTGAAACCGATTTAAGCTATAGCTTCGAGTTCATTCAACAGCATGTCACGGTGCTGGTGGCCGAATTTTATCGACAGATGATGCAGGAGCAGGAAGCCTCTTATTTCCTGTCTGATGAACTGGTGCGTAGCCGCCTGAAAAATGCCTTGCAGCAATGGCTGCTGGACAGTTTTGCAGTTCCGTTCAAGCAGGATTTTAAAGCCATTGTCGCCAAGCAGCTGAAAGTTGGGGAAGTGCATGCGCGTATTGGCGTTCCCTCCTGGCTGATTATTCGCGGCATCCGCGAAATCCAGCGCAAAAGTTTTGCCTTTTTTCTGCAAACCCCGCAGGCCGATGTACTGGCTGCTGCCGATTATATGACCCAGGTGCTGAGCCTGGCCGCGGAAATTATGTGCCGCACTTATGAGGCCAAGGTGGAAATTCATAATGATATGAAACACACCTACCGCCTGTTTTCTGCCATGCAGGATGTGGCCGTGCAAAAAGACCGCCAGCGCGGTTGTCTGCTGGACTGGGAAAATGAGCTGATGTTTAAAGCCTTTTCTGACCAGTCACAGCTGTTTCATCCGCCACTCTCCAAATCTGAATTTGGCCTGTGGTTCATTCATAAAGCAGCCTATGCTTTTGCCAGCGCCGAGCAGGTCGAGTTTATTATCCAGCGGATTTATCAGGTGGATCAGTTGAACCAGCAGCTGCTGGACACTTCCAATCAGCAGCAGAAGCTGTTACTGATTCAGCAGATTCGCTGTAAAAACCGCGAAATCCAGCATCTGGTCGATCAGCTGTTTCAGGTGGCGGAATATATCGGCACGGGCAATGATTCGCTGACCCAGCTGTTAAACCGGCGTTATTTAAATACCATCCTGATTCGTGAAATCCAGTTCTCGCGCAAAAACCGCTCACCTTTAAGTCTACTGGCGATTGATGCCGATTTCTTTAAAGAGATTAATGACCGCTATGGCCATGCCGCCGGTGATCTGGCCTTGCAGTTTATGGCCGAAGTGCTGCTGGAATCGAGCAAGGGCAGTGATTATGCTTTCCGGGTTGGTGGGGAAGAGTTTTTATTGCTGCTGGTCGATAGTGACTGGAACCGGGCCCAGATGATTGCCGAAACCATCCGTCGCCGGGTTGAAGATACCCCAATCCGTTCTGCTGAAGGTGAGAGTTTTAAATTTACCGTGAGTATTGGCGCAGTGCAGTATGATGGCCATCCGGATTATCAGCGTTTTCTGGATGCCGCAGATGCAGCCTTATATAGCGCCAAAAATGCCGGACGTAATCAGGTCTATCTGGCCAAATAAGCCTTTTAAGTCTCATCCCGGCATGAAAAAACGCCCAAAACTGTCGGGCGTTTTTTATATCAAAGCAGCAAGATAAAACCAGCCAAAACATCAAAAAGCTCAAGCGGTATTTTAGGCCTCAACCACCACATAATATTTTTTCACTGCTGCAACCACTTCAAAGGTACCGACAAAACCCGGTGGAATAATTCCGGCCTGACCGGCGGTAACTTCAATATATTGTCCGTGCTGGTCATGAATACGCACCACGCCTTCAATCACATTAAAGAATTCCTGTTTATTGTCAGCAAAGACAATATTCCAGGCGCCGACTTCGCACTGCCAGATGCCACAGCTCATATTGGGATGTTCATAGGCACTATAGGTATCACGTTTGGGATTGCCTTTGACCAAACGATCCGGACGCGGGAAGTCGACACTGCATTCACTTTGGGTCAGGCCCTGACCGGCTAAATAAATTGAAGACATTTGCATTCCTTAAAATAACAGGGAAACCAGCGGTAGTATAAGAAACAGGACATAAAAAAGCCCCAACAGATGTCGAGGCTCCAGCATTATTTAGGTTTAGTAACTTTCAGGTACGGCACTTAAAAACTCACGGCGTGCATCTTTATCAGTTTTAAAGTCACCAATAAATGACACGGTACGTGTGGTCGATTCCTGCTTGCCAACACCACGCATCATCATGCACATGTGTGCAGAGTCAATCACTACCGCAACACCGCGGGCTTTGGTCACTTCAGCCACGGCTTCTGCAATCTGCTGGGTCAGGTTTTCCTGAATCTGTAAACGGCGCGCAAACATTTCAGTAATACGGGCAAATTTAGACAGTCCCAAAACATTGCCTTCCGGTAAATAGGCAATATGCACACGGCCATAAAATGGCAGCAGGTGATGCTCGCATAGCGAATAGAATTCGATATTTTTGACCAGCACCATTTCACGGTTATCAGACGGGAACACGGCGTTGTTGGTCACTTCAGCCAACGTCTGGCTATAACCCGAGGTTAAATACGAAAATGCTTTAGCAGCACGCATAGGCGTATCTTTGAGACCAGGGCGATTTAAATCTTCACCAACGGCAGTAAGAATGTTTGCGTAGGATTGCTGCATAGACATAAGACGTGTTCACTTACACTGATATTGAACAAGGACGGCATTGTAGCAGAAAACCGCAACAATGCCTGCTTTTGAGGAAAAATCCGCTTATTGTTTAAACTTTGGATTCTTTTCTGCACGTTTTAGCAGAACCAGCACCGCACCGGTGCCGCCCTGTTTTTCCGGTGCACTGACAAAGGCCAGAACATCACGATGCTGACGTAACCAGCCATTGACATAGGTTTTTAAAATGGCTTCCGGGCCTTTACCATGCACAATTTTAATCACGTTCTGGTTTTCATCTTTGGCCATCTGGATAATTTGCAGCACCGCCACCCGGGCTTCTTCCACGGTACAGCCATGCAGGTCGACCGCTTCAAACCAGCGCAAATTGCCAACTTTTAAATCTTCAAACACCTTATGCTGCAAGGTGGCAATGCGGTAGCTTAAACTGGCCTGACTGCCCACCGGATTAAGCATGGCTTGCGTGTCCGACAAAATGGTCTCATCAGTTTGCATGGGGCCTTCGGCGGCTGCGCGTTTAGCCAGCGTCTGGGCATCCAGCTTTTTCTTGGCCGGTTGGGCCACTGGCGCGATATTGCCATGATCCATTTTCTGGACCCCACGCATTTCTTTTTGAAACAGCTCAAAATCTTCGGCCTGTTCCTGTTCGGCAGTTTTGATGGCCGGCGCTGCCGGCTCTACGCGCGGATGCGGATTACTGATCTGCTTTTTAAAGTCTTTGAGTAATTTAAACTGTTCTTTCGATAGCGAAGAATCGTGTTTGCTCATAATCGAAAATAGGAGGATAAAATTTCAATCCAGTATAGTCTGAATTACGCCTGATTTGAACTGAAACGGATTCAGCTTGGCGCTGCATCTGGCTTGAAATGAGAGATGTTAAGATGGGGCGATATAGGAAGATGACCGCCCTATGAAAGTAGGGCAGTACAATCGCACAGTTCAGGATAAACCTGCCTCCTGAACTGCACCAAGACTTAGACCTTTTGCGGCGTACCAAACAGCTCGCTAAAGGCCTGATCCGGACACGGTTGTTTCATAAAGCTTTCACCGACCAGGAAGGCATGAATGTCATGCTCCTGCATCATCTTGACATCTGCCGGGGTGGCAATACCGCTTTCGGTTACCAGTAAACGTGCTGGATCGAGTAATTTTTTCAGACGCAATGAGGTGTTTAAATCCACATCAAAGGTTTTTAAATTACGGTTGTTCACGCCAAGCAGACAGCGATCACTTAAACGCAAAGCGCGTTCCAGCTCTTCTTCGTCATGCACCTCAACCAGTACATCCAGATTGTGTTCAAACGCGGTTTTCGACATTTCTTCCAGTTGCTGGTCTGACAGGCAGGCCACAATCAGCAAGATACAGTCGGCATGTAGCGCACGAGCTTCAACCACACCATAAGGATCAATCAGGAAGTCTTTCCGCAGTGCAGGCAGGCTGCAATGGTTGCGGGCCAGCGCGATATTTTCATCAGCGCCCTGGAAAAAATCGACATCGGTCAGTACAGACAGACAGGCAGCACCGGCAGCTTCATATTGCTGGGCAATTTCAGCCGGATTAAAGTTTTCACGAATAATCCCTTTAGATGGCGAGGCCTTTTTTATTTCTGCAATCACGCCCGGACGTTTGCTTTTCAAGCTTTGGGTAAAACCGCGCACCGGTGTGGCGGCCTGGGCCAGTTGTTCCAGATCATTCAGACTGCGCTGTTTCAGACGTGCAGCAAACTCTTCCTGTTTGCGATCAACAATTTTACCTAAAATGGTATTTGCGATATCCACCATGATTTTATCCTGCCGTCTTAAGCTTCGTACTGTTTTAAGGTTTTGGTAAATTCGGCCAGTACGCCCATTTTTTCCAGTGCCTGACCGCCATAAATAATGTCATGCGCCAGTGCCACACCCTGTTGATAGGTTTTGGTCAGACCAGACACATAAATCCCGGCGCCGGCATTCAGGGCAATCATGTTGGCCGCTTTTTCACCGCGTTCAGATTTATTTTTGCCAAGTGCATCTTTAATCAGGGCCAGACTTTCTGCCGAGTTTTCCACCACCAGACCGGTGAGGGTTTGCGATTCAATGCCCACTTCTTCTGGAGTAATGGTCCATTCGGTGATTTCCCCATCTTTCAGTTCTGCTACGGTCGTGGCAGATGCCAGACTGATTTCATCCAGACCATCACGTGAATGCACCACCAGCACGTGTTCAGCACCCAGCTGGTTCATCACTTCAGCAATCGGGCGGCAGAGTTCGCTGGAGAATACGCCAATCACAAAACGTTTAACTCCGGCCGGATTCGTAAGCGGGCCGAGCAGGTTAAAAATACTGCGAATACCCAGTTCTTTACGTGGGCCAACTGCATATTTCATGGCTTTATGATGGTTCGGCGCAAACAGGAAACCTACGCCCATATCGCGGATACAGCGTTCAGTTTGCTGCATGTTTAAGTCTAGGTTAATTCCAGCCTGTTCCAGCAGGTCAGAGGAACCAGATTTGGTCGATACGCCGCGGTTACCATGTTTGGCAATGGTGGCGCCAGCGGCTGCAATCACAAAGCTGGATGCCGTCGATACGTTAAACAGGTTCTGGCCATCACCGCCGGTACCGACAATATCGACCAGATACGGAATATCGCTAACGTCAATTTTAATCGCGAACTCGCGCATCACGCGCGCGGCTGCGGTAATTTCATCAATGCTTTCACCTTTCAGGCGCAGACCCATCATCAGGGCGCCAATTTGCGCATCGGTGGCTTCGCCCGACATGATGGCACGCATCACATCTTCCATTTGTGGCTGAGTCAGGTGAATCTGTTTTGTAATATGATTTAAAGCTTGTTGAATATTCATGGTGTTCACTTTGTTTAAATTAGGCATAAATTTCTAAAAAATTCTGGAAGATTTTGTGGCCATGCTGGCTCAAAATGGATTCCGGGTGGAACTGCACGCCTTCAACCGGCAATGTCTTATGTTTCACGCCCATAATTTCTTCCATGGAACCATCGGCTTCATTGGTCCAGCAGGTGACTTCCAGGCATTCCGGTAAAGTCGCCTGATCAATCACCAGCGAGTGGTAACGGGTCGCAGAAAACGGGCAGGGCAAATTGCTGAAAATTCCCTGATCGCTGTGATACATATCCGATAAACGGCCGTGCATCACTTTTTTGGCCCGTACAATGTTGCCGCCAAAGGCCTGACCAATACTCTGATGGCCCAGACATACGCCCAATAACGGGATTTTGCCGGCAAAATGCTGAATCGCTGGAATGGAAATGCCGGCTTCAGATGGCGAGCACGGACCGGGACCAATCACCAAATACTTCGGTTGCCATCGCTCAATATCTTCTAATGTGACGCTGTCATTGCGAACGACTTTAACTTCTTGATTTAACTCGCCAAAATACTGGACGATGTTGTAAGTAAAGCTGTCGTAATTATCGATCATCAAAAGCATGAGCTTAACCTGTCAAAATTTATGCACCTGACTGTGCTTGAAGAATTCCCTGAAATGCCTGGTTTTCCAAAGTGGAGGGAGGTCACAACACGGCTATTTTTCGAGCGAAAAAATGCGGGGAAAACGCAGTGCAAATCATCATAGCAAAAAATAAACATGTGCGGCTGAACATTTTCAAGCAGAATAGCTTTTATACAGATGAAATCTTTTAAGTTTATGGCTGAGCTGCATTCAGCTTGTGGCTTTTACGTGTGCGCTGTGATGTTGACCCCTCTTGCTGCCAAACCCCTAAAATGATGCATAATGACGCAGATTCACCAAAATGGCGCATTTTAAAATGGGCATAAAAATTTAGCTGAGCACGACTTGCGAAAAGCGCACAGAAAAGCACTTGAAGAAAAAATAAGCAGAAATAAATGAAAATCTGATTTTTACTGGAAAAAAGAGTTTTTATCTATAAATCACTCAATTAATCCAGTCTGAAATTCATTAGAAAAATTGCATGAAGCGCGAAATTGGCGAAATAAACAGCAGTATTATTAAGCTGTGTTAAAATGAAACCTGATTATTTGCACTATTTTGATACACACGAGAAATCTTTTGCAGGAAAAATCGCAAAGAGTGCTTGAATATGGTGCATTTCAGTATAGCCCTAGTATAATAGGCACAAAGCAAAATCCCTAAATCTTAATTTCTCATAAGAAATTCAATATTTTAACTTTGCTTTTAAAAGTTGGTACGGTAATTGCTTAATAACTGCCAACTACTAACACGCACTTGGGTGTGCAACAAAATATCATTGGAGCAAAATGAGCATGGCGAACAAGGTCCTTCAACTCATACAAGAAAGTGGTGCAAAATGGGTCGATTTCCGCTTTACTGATACTAAGGGTAAAGAGCAGCACGTAACTTACCCTGCAGACAGTATCGATGAAGATACCTTCGAAGACGGTAAAATGTTTGATGGTTCTTCAATTGCTGGTTGGAAAGGCATTGAAGCATCTGACATGATTTTACGTCCAGACGCTGAAACTGGTTTCATCGACCCATTCTTTGCGGAACCAACAGTTGTCGTGACTTGTGATGTCATCGAACCATCTACAGGTCAGGGTTATGAACGTGACCCACGCTCGATTGCTCGCCGTGCAGAAGATTACTTAAAGTCTACCGGTATTGGTGATACTGCATTCTTTGGCCCAGAACCAGAATTCTTCGTATTTGACGAAGTGAAATGGGACATCGATATGTCTGGCGCACGCCACACTTTAATTGCTGAAGAAGCGGCTTGGTCTACAGGTAAAGACTACGAGTCTGGTAACTCTGGCCACCGTCCACGCGTTAAAGGCGGTTACTTCCCGGTTCCTCCAGTTGATTCTCACCACGATATGCGTGCAGATATGTGTGCAAAAATCGAAGAGATCATGGGCCCAGGTCGTGTAGAAGTACATCACCACGAAGTTGCATCTTGCCAGTTAGAGATTGGTGTGAGCTTCAACACCATGGTGCGTAAAGCTGACGAAGTGCAACAGTTCAAATATGCGGTGTGGAACGTAGCGCACCAATACGCGAAAACTGCGACGTTTATGCCTAAACCAATGGTAGGCGATAACGGTTCAGGTATGCACGTGCATATGTCGATCTCTAAAGACGGCAAAAACCTGTTCGCGGGTGATGAATACGCTGGTCTGTCTGAAATGGCACTGTACTTCATTGGCGGTATCATCAAGCATGCCCGTTCATTGAATGCGATTACTAACCCTTCGACTAACTCGTACAAGCGTCTGGTTCCGCACTTCGAAGCACCGATTATGCTGGCTTACTCAGCGCGTAACCGTTCTGCTTCTATCCGTATTCCTTACGTGTCTAGCCCGAAAGGCAAACGTATTGAAGCACGTTTCCCAGATCCAATGATGAACCCGTACTTAGGTTTCGCGGCACTGTTAATGGCGGGTATTGACGGTATCCAGAACAAGATTCACCCAGGTGAAGCTGCGGACAAGAACCTGTACGATCTTCCACCGGAAGAAGAAGCAAAAATTCCAACCGTTGCTCACAGCCTTGAAATGGCGCTGGAAGCACTGGCCGCTGACCATGACTACCTGTTAAAAGGTGGCGTGTTTACAAAAGAAATGCTCGATGCTTATATCGAGCTGAAAACTGAAGAAGTTCGTCGTCTGAACACGACTACTCACCCAGTTGAATTAGACATGTACTACAGCCTGTAATTTGACCTCAGATTCATGCTCAGAAAATCCGCGCTTGTCGCGGATTTTTTTATGGCCTTCATATTCATTTAGGTGAGGTAGATTGATAGTGAATATGACATTTGCGCTTTTTGGCTGAAAAGCCCATGGTTTAGTAACAGATTTCAGTTACACTAGGCCAAGCGATAAAAGGGGAATAAGTGATGCGCGGCCAACAGACCTGTCAATTTCAGGATCAGACCATTCCTGCAGGATTGAAGACATGGCTGTATGCACCGGGCTCTCTGACACAACAATTAACCGATCTGGCCGGTGGCCAGTTTCAGGTACAGCCACTGCGCGAAAGTTTCCAGCGCCTGAGCTTTGAAGATGCCAAATGGCTGGGCATGCCGCATCAGCATACCTCCTGGGTGCGGGAAAGCTATTTATATGGCTGTGAAGAGCAGCCCTGGGTTCAAGCCAAAAGTATTTTTCCGATTTTAAGCCTGCAAAAAAAAGCACGCCTGTTCAAGCATATTGGTAAAAAGCCGATTGGCCGGTTTTTGTTTCAACGTACCAATCCGGCCTGTGAGCGCCGGGTGATTTTATTGCCCGAAGGCTGGACCAGACAGAGCTGCTATACTTGGCATGGCTGTAAATTTATTGTGCAAGAAAGTTTCTTGCCCAGCTTTGAGCAATTTCTACATTCTTCTTTTCAACAGCAACGTGGTTAAGGACAGTCATGGCAACTGCACATTCAATTACCTGGCGTGAGCGCTTGGAAGCCTATTACTATTTATGCCGTTTTGATAAGCCGATTGGCACCGAACTGGTGTTCTGGCCAACCATGTGGGCCTTATGGATTGCTGCTCAGGGAACACCGACCATAGGTGTGCTGATTCCAATGATTCTGGGTGTGATCTTTATGCGTGCGGCAGGCTGTGCCATTAATGACTTTGCCGACCGTAAAGTCGATGCCCATGTTGAGCGCACCAAAACCCGTCCTTTGGCCACAGGCATCATTAGCGCCAAAGAAGCGGTGATGGTGTTTCTGGTGCTGGTTGCTGCCAGTGCCTGCCTGTTGTTGTTCTTGCCGCTTGAAACCTTTTACTGGTCGTTTGGGGCGTTATTTCTGGCTTTTATCTACCCGTTTATGAAACGCTATACTCATTTACCGCAGGTATTTCTGGGCGCCGCATTTTCATGGTCTATTCCTATGGCCTATACCGCGGTGGGTGCAACCCCGGATTTAACCTGCTGGTTATTGTACTTTGGCAACCTGGCCTGGACTGTGGCCTATGACACTCAATATGCGATTACTGACCGCGAATATGATCTCAAAATTGGGGTGAAATCGACCGCCATTTTATTTGGCCGTTATGATATTGAGATTATTTCTGCCTTGCAGCTGATCAGTCTGCTCCTGATTGGCGCGGCGTTGTGGATCGAAAATCTGTTCATGCCATTTGGTCTGGTGGCACTGGCTGTGGTGGCACTGGATTTTATCTATCAATGGCACAAAACCAAAGACCGCAATCCGCAGCAATGTTTCTGGGCTTTTCGGCATAACCGTTGGGTTGGGCTGATGATTTTTGCCGGAATTTTTCTTGCACTTCTCTAGGTTTATGCATTTGGTCTGATCTTGCAAAAAGCCAACAAAGCATCCGAGCAGGATGCTTTTTTTATGCTTAATTCAAAGAACTCAGGCTGAGTACTTAACAACAAGAAGATAAAGAGGAATTCAAGATGACAACGACATTTAAAAAACTGTTATTGGCGGTAACCTGCTCCTCGGCGCTGTTATTTACAGCATGTGGTGGCGATGATAATGACTTTAACTTTATCCGTGACAAAACTTTTGTATCTGATGCTGCCTATACCCAAGATGGTATTGAAGGTGCGATCATCCGGGTCATGACCTATAAAATGCCAAATGTACGTGACCAGAAAACAGAAGCTACCGCCATGGTATTTTATCCGTCCGCACCTCGTCCGGTAGATGGCTGGCGTGTGGTGGTCTGGGAACATGGAACAGTGGGCATTGCTGATCATTGTGCACCGAGTCGCAACAGTTTAAATCCGCGTTTTAAGGCCATGGCGGAAAGTTTACTGGCCGCAGGCTATGTGATTGTCGCGCCAGATTATGAAGGGCTGGGCACGCCGGGCATTCATCCGTATTTACATTTAGAAAGTGCGGCCCAGTCTGCTATTTATTCAGTACGCGCCTTAAAAGAAGATCTGGGTGCACACATGCATGGTGCCTGGATGTCGGTGGGGCAGTCACAGGGTGGTCATGCCTCTTTAGGTACTGCGGAATTTGCCAATCAGGATGCCAATTATAAAGGTGCAGTGGCAGCAGCACCGGCTTCGAGTCTGGGTTATATCATTGCGGAAGTCGCGCCGGCGGCCATTCGTGATCTGGAACTGGCAGAGAGTGTTGGTCTGTATCCGGTTGGAACGGCCCGTAATGTCTATGCAGAACTGATGGCCTATGCTGCCTATGTCGCGGTCGGCATTAAAGCCTATGAACCGGACTTTAATTACCTCAGCATCTTCCAGCCGGAATCGCAGGATATTGTGCCAGAAGCCGAAGGCAACAATGGTGAAAATGGCCAATGTCTGGACGAGCTGATGCAGTCCTTTAGAGAAGATATAGATGCCTTTACTGAAAATAGTGGTCTTGCTGTGGCTGATTATCCGGGGCTGACGGCAAATTTCCAGGACAATGCAACCATTAAGCGCTTCCTGGCCATTAACCAGCCGGCCACCAAAAAGCTGGATAAACCGATTATGGTGATTCAGGGTGAGGCAGATACTGCTGTACCGGCAGCTGTCACCACGGCACTGGTAGATAACTTAAGAGAAATGGGGACGACGGTTGAATATGAATTGGTCCCGGGTGCCTCGCATACCCAGGCCATTGTGCAGAGAAATGCCGAGCTGGTGCGCTTTATTCAAACCCACATGCCTGCGCAATAATATCCTCCTAAAACTCGCTGATCAGTCCGGAAGATCGGGGCTGATCAGCTCTCAGTGACCGAGATTTCGAGTTTGGCCAGTTCCTGAGTAATGAGCTGCAGTGCCAGATTATGGTTATTTTTACGGTAATTGGCATATAGATGGAGCGGCTGAACTTCAAAATCGGTTTCAATGATCGCCACATGCTCATTCAGAAAGCGCAGCAGATATTCCGGCACAAAACTGTAGCCCATCCCCAGATTAATTAGATTAATATGCTGCAATACATTGGTGACCCAGAGTAACTGCTCGGCCGGCATCTGTTCAATCGGCACCTGCCGGGTGACCTGTTCATAAAACACCGGAGAAGCGGTTTGCTCGCACATAATCAGCCGCTGTTGCAGCAAGGCTTCAGCACTCATCCGCGACTTGGTCGGTGTAGATTTTTGCCCTGACACCAGATAGATTTTCTCTGACAAAATGGGAAGATCGACAAAATCATCCTGCTGAATGGCATAGCGGGTCAGGCTTAAATCCAGCTCAGCATTTTTCAGGCGCTGAATCTGCTCCAGACAGGTCAGGCTCTGGATATGAATCTGCAGATTGGGAATGGCCTGTTTTAAGCGTTCTAGCATCAGCGGCAGCACTTTCAGCTCGGCCACGTTCAATAAGCCAATATGAATCTGGTTGTTTTTCTGATGCGCCACCTGACGCGCTGCGGCAATTGCAAGTTTGGCGTTTTCAATCGCTTGCAAGGCATAAGGTAAAAAGGCCCGGCCTTCATCGGTCAGTTGAATCTGCCGCGCGGAGCGATCCAGCAAACGAACCCCGACTTCTTCTTCTAAATCCTTAATCTGCTGGCTTAAAGAGGGCTGGGCGGTAAAGAGTTTATCGGCTGCTTTGGTAAAACTCTGTTCTTCTGCCACCGCTGCAAAATAGCGTAAATGCCGTAATTCCATGACTTTCATCCACCGTGCAGATCATCGCCCTAGTGTAACCCAACACAGTCTGAACTGCATTTCACATCAGCCGATGTGTTTTATCCAGCAGCTGACTAGAGCTAAAACCAATAGCACTATCGTTTATACGCATAGAAATAGGCGGGCTGGATGGAGCGGATTACACTGCATACAAATATTCTGCAACAGATACAGCGGTGAAAGGAGTCCGGAATGTCTACACACTATGATACTGATGTGCTGGTGATTGGTACGGGGCCGGCGGGTTCTACTTTAGGGCTGGCCTTGGCCAATTATGGCATCAGGGTACAGCTGTTTACCCAGTTTAACTGGCTGGCCAACAGTCCGCGTGCGCATATTACCAATCAGCGTGCGATGGAAGTTCTGCGTGACTTGGGCATTGAAGAGCAGGTCAAAGCCATTGCCACGCCGTGGCAGCAGATGGGCGAAAGTTTACTCACCACCAGTCTGGTCGGGGAAGAAATTGCCCGGATGAGCTGCTGGGGCACGGGCGATGAACGTCATGGCGATTACATCAAAGGCAGTCCATGTCCCTTTGTCGATCTGATCCAGCCGAAAATGGAAGCACTGCTGGTCAAGAATGCGGCCGAACGTGGTGCGATTTATAACTTCAATACCGAATATTTATCACATACTCAGGATGAGCACGGCGTAACCGCGACCTTCCTGAATCGGGTGACCCAAACTGAATTTAGCCTGCGAGCCAAATATTTAATTGGTATGGATGGGGCGCGTTCGAAAATTGTCGAAGAGTTGAAGCTGCCCTTAGAAGGAGTGATGGCGCGTGCCGGAACCGTGTACGTCACTTTTAAAGCCGACCTGTCCAAATACGTGGCGCATCGTCCGGCCATTTTACAATGGATTGTGAATCCGGAAGCCAGTTTTGGTGACTTGGGCATGGGATTGCTACGTGCCATTCAGCCCTGGAATGAATGGATTATGGGCTGGGGCTTTGATATCAGCAAAGGCGAGCCGCAAGTCACCGAAGCCCAGGTTCGGGCGCGACTGAACACCTTTGTGGGTGAAGAGGTGCAGCAGGTCGAAATTGAAAAAGTATCTTACTGGTATGTCAATCAGACCTGGGCCACCCAGTATTCGGTGGGGCGTGTGTTCTGTGGTGGCGATGCGGTACATCGTCATCCGCCATCGAGTGGTTTAGGTTCCAACACCTGTATGCAGGATGCGTTTAACCTGGGCTGGAAGCTGGCTTATGTGCTTAAAGGCTGGGCCAAGCCAGCGCTACTGGACTCTTATAGTGATGAACGGGCGCCGGTGGGCAAGCAGATTGTGGCGCGTGCCAACCAGTCCCGTTTTGACTATAAGCACTTAAAAGCAGTATTTGGTTTTGATCAGGGCGTGCAGACCCAGGCCGAGATGTTGCAGCGGATTTTTGCGGAAACACCGGAAGCGGCCGAGATTCGGGAAAAGCTGTATCAGGCGCTGGCGATTAAACATTATGAGTTTAATGCTCAAGGGGTGGAGCTAAACCAGCGTTATCTGTCCAATGCCGTGCTGGCAGAAACAGATGAAGAAATCTTTGTACAGGACCCGCAGCTGTATTTGCAAGCCACCACACGTCCGGGTGCCAAACTACCGCATACCTGGCTGATTGATGCGCAGGGCTATAAACATTCCACCCTGGATATTGTCGGTAAAGGGCGCTTTACGCTACTGACCGGTTTATCGGGTGCAGCATGGAAAGCGGCAGCGGCCCGGTTAAAGCTGGACTATCTGGATGTGATTCAGATTGGTTCACGTGAACATCGCGATGTCTATGCCACCTGGCAGCAAAAATCGGAAATTGCCGATGCCGGTGCCGTGCTGGTACGTCCGGATGGCTATGTGGCTTGGCGGATGCAGGACACACCAGAACAAGGCTTTGATCATCTGGCCTGTTTAACTCAGGTTTTTGGCGAGATTCAGCTGAACCTCTAATCGGGTAGATGAGCAGTCTGACGTGATCTGTAACGCAGCCGTCTGTAGCCGTACAGGCGGCTGTGTTGTATCTTCAGGTTCAAGCAAACATCAACAGAGGCTTTGTCCTCGAAAATGATTTTGTTATATTGAGCGTCATTTTGATGCATCTGACAGAGGACTCTCTCATGACCGCGCCTGAACAGCAACGACCGAATCAGCCACCCAATACCAAAAAGATTATTCTGTTGGCCAGTTTAGGTCTGCTGATTCCTGTTTTTCTGGTCAGTATGGCGTTTCTGGCTGTCAACAGCGATGCTAAAAATCAGGAAAAATACAAACAGCAGCAGGCAGAGATGATTGCGCGGATTAAAGCGCGTGAAGCGGCTGAACAGCAGCAGGCGCAGCAACAAGCTCAACAACAGGCCAATGCGAAACCAGCAGCTTCTGAAGCTGTAGCGCCTTAATTAAAGAATATCCTGCTGCAATTGTCTGATACTCGGAATCTCCGTGTATCGGATCACCTGATAGCCCGCCTCAAGCAACATGGCATCCCGCTCGGCATCTTCACTTTCTTTGCCAATATGAGTGGGATCATCCAGTTCAATAATAATCACCACATTCATCTGCTGATCCAGCAAAACAAAATCGGTGACCTTGCGATTAAAGCGGGAACGGATCTTGTAGTTACTATTGGTAATTAACGCACTAAAAGCAACTTGAGCCAGAATATGATGTTCGGGAAAAGCCTGCTTTAAACGGGCAAACATCTTGGCTTCAAACGGGGTAATGACTTTTTTTGGAAAATATTTCTGTTTGGGGCGCAAATAGGAAGCTACCACCAGCAGCATCAGCACCAGTGTGGCCAGGCAGCCAATAAAGAAGAAAGTCGACTGAGCGCTATTGAACACAACACATACTTGTATAAAGAAAAAACCCACTCAACTGGAGTGGGTTTTTAGAATCTTGGCTCTCCCACCTGGGCTCGAACCAGGGACCTGCGGATTAACAGTCCGTCGCTCTACCGACTGAGCTATGGGAGAATCTGAAACGCATTCTAGGCGGCAAAGGGCAGGTGGTCAAGTCCGCGGCCTGAAAAAATGTAGTTTTTCAGTTTAACTGAATTAAAAATAAACGAATGAAGGCGTTTGGAAGCAGAAAGCTTGGTGTGTGGCTTTTACTGGTCTATGACGGGCAGGGTGCCGTGGTACAGGTAGGGGCTATTTTAGGATGATGATTCTCATTGAATCCCCCAATCTAAACACCATAAAAAAACCCACTCAACTGGAGTGGGTTTTTAGAATCTTGGCTCTCCCACCTGGGCTCGAACCAGGGACCTGCGGATTAACAGTCCGTCGCTCTACCGACTGAGCTATGGGAGATTAGATGGCTCTCCAACCTGGGCTCGAACCAGGGACCTGCGGATTAACAGTCCGTCGCTCTACCGACTGAGCTATTGGAGAATCTGATGCGCATTTTAGGGAGGAATGCGCCGGTCGTCAACCAGATTATTTAAACAAATGAATCATTTGCCTTAGATTTATGCAGTTATTCCCTAAAAATAAAAAAATCACCCTTAAAGGGTGATTTTTTACATAGAAAAATAAAATTATTTTTCTACGCCAGCTGGTTGGCCTGCAAGTTTCGCGTTGGCATAATCCCAGTTCACCAGGCTTTCAAGGAAAGTCGAGATGTACTTAGGACGTGCGTTACGGAAGTCGATGTAGTAAGCGTGTTCCCAAACGTCAATGGTTAATACTGCAATTTTGCCGTGCGCCATTGGCGTATCTGCATTTGAAGTTTTCATGATTGACAGTTTGCCGTTTACGTCGTCAGCCACTAACCATGCCCAACCTGAACCGAATTGAGTTGCAGCAGCAGTTGCAAATTCTTCAGCAAATTTTTCGTATGAACCAAAAGCTTCATCAATTTTCGCTGCAATTGCACCAGTAGGTTTACCACCACCGTTTTTCGCCATACAGTTCCAGTAGAATGTGTGGTTCCATACTTGTGCAGCATTGTTGAAAATACCTGCTTTAGAAGCATCGCCAGCACTTGCCTTGATGATTTCTTCTAAAGTTTTACCTTCAAGCTCAGTACCTGCGATCAGGTTGTTCAGGTTCACAACATAGGTGTTGTGGTGCTTGTCATGGTGAAATTCTAAAGTCTCTTTGCTGATGTGCGGCGCAAGATCTTCGTAACCATATGGTAATGCTGGTAAAGTAATCGTTGTCATGTTTTCAATTCCTTGCTTATGCTGGGTTTTGAGTTTAAGTCGGCTTATTGTAATAGATTATTCAACAAAATTGCGCATTGCTTATAAATAACATTACACAATAAATCCTTAATTTATACGTATAAGCCAGCCTCAATTCATCTCCCAAGTTTTAAATCGGATTATTCAATTCGAAATAGACATATTCGAGATTAAATTCGCGTGCCAGCGCCTGTCCCAAACGCTGTACACCGTAGCGTTCAGTCGCGTGATGGCCACAGGCATAATAATGGACGCCCAGTTCTTTGGCTTCATAAAAGGTACGTTCTGACACTTCGCCAGAAATATAGGCATCACAGTCTTGCGCTGCGGCTTTATGAATATAATCCTGCGCGCCGCCGGTACAGAAACCGACTTTGCGGATTTCGGTTGGATTGGCCGGTAAATGAATGGTATCAAACCCCAGTTTTTCACTTAACAGGGCTTTAAACGCTTCTGGTGACATGGCCTGTTTTAAATAGCCAATATTGCCAATCGGATGACGTTCACTCGGGTCCAGTGCTTCCAGTTGCTCCAGTCCCAAAATATCAGCAATGGCCGCATTATTGCCCAGTTCAGGATGTGAATCGAGCGGTAAATGATAACCTACCAGTGAAATATCATGCTGGATTAGGCTTTTAATGCGTTTACCGCGCATTCCGGTAATCGGGTAGGGTTCACCTTTCCAGAAATAGCCATGATGCACCAGCAGCACATCGGCTTGCTCGGCAATGGCGGCTTCAATTGCATCTTGTGATGCAGTTACCGCACACAGAATTTTTTTGACTTCCGGTTTGCCTTCAATTTGCAAGCCGTTTGGGGCATAGTCTTTAAACTCGGCTGATTTTAAGGTTTGATCACACCAGCGGATCAGGTCATGCAGCTTAGCCATAAATCTCTCAAAAGCCTTAAATTTTGTTGTCATCAAAACATATTTTGAATTGTAACTAAAGCAGCACAAAACTCTTTAGTGATTTTTATGTTTCCTTATGTATTTCGCTTTACAATAGGTCATAAATTACTTAGTCATCAATGAATTAAAAAATTTTAGAGGATAGAGCTGTGCGCCGGACCTTTACATGGTTACCTTGGGTGTTACTTATTATTGTGATTATTGGCTTTTTGGGCTGGCAACAGTTTCAAAAACCGAAAGCTCCTGTTGCCCCGGATGGGGTGAAAATGCCTGCTGAAAAAGTAGAACCGCTGATTGATACCACCCGTACTGGCGGGGTGGTGTCTTATAGTGCTGCCGTAAAAGTGGCAGCACCAGCCGTGGTCAATATTTTTACCACCCAGAAAATCAAGCAGCCTAATCATCCTTTGTTTAATGATCCGGCATTCCGTGAATTTTTTGGTGATCAGTTACCGGAACAATATCGCCAGGGACCTAATGAAAACAGCCTCGGTTCCGGGGTGATTGTACGTGCCGATGGTTACATTTTGACGAATAACCATGTGATTGCCCAGGCCGATCAGATTGTGGTGGCCTTGCATGATGGCCGTCGTGCCGAGGCAAAAGTGGTCGGCACCGATCCGGATACCGACTTGGCGGTAATTAAAATTGAGCTGGATCAGTTACCGGTTTTACCATTTAAACTCAGTGGCAATGAAGTCGGTGATGTGGTGCTGGCGATTGGTAACCCGTTTGGGGTAGGCCAAACCGTCACTCAGGGGATTATTTCCGCGACCGGTCGTTCGGATTTAGGCATTAATACCTATGAAGACTTTATTCAGACTGATGCTGCCATTAACCCGGGGAATTCCGGCGGTGCGCTAATTGATGTGGCCGGGAACTTAATTGGGGTTAATACCGCAATTTTCTCGCAATCGGGCGGTTCTTTGGGCATTGGCTTTGCTATTCCGGCACAGGTCTGTCAGCAGGTACTGAACTCGATTTTAAAAGATGGTCGCGTGGTACGTGGCTGGTTAGGTATTAGCTTATTGCCGGTACAGCAACAGAATATTCTGGAGCCAAAACAAAGTGGCGTGGTGGTGGCAGATGTCTTGGCCAATGGTCCTGCGGCCAAAGCCGGTATTCGCCGTGGCGATAAAATCCTGAAAGTGAATGATGAAGAGATTAGCTCAACATCACACCTGATTAATTATGTGGCGCTGCAGCAACCGAACCAGCCGGTGAATATCCTGATTGAACGTGAAGAACAGTCTTTAGAGCTGCAAGTGGTGGTTGGTGAGCGTAAAGTGCAAAACAGTGATAAACAGTTTATTCCATTACCAGAATAAGCTCGCAGTACGCGCTGTAAATTAAACATGAAAAAGCTCCGCAGGTCGGGGCTTTTTTTAATGGGTGAATTTTATCAGCAGTCTGTTAGTGAAGAGCGATATTGTAAGATCAAGCGAAAATACGTAGGAACGTACTAAATGGCGCAGAGCAGACATACCGTCTTATAGAGATGATCGCTGTATCACATCTCTAGGTCTTTCCATCCCTCGAGATAATCGGTTGGGGACAAAATAAAGCAACTAAATGAATAACATTCCGCAGGCGGTGCAAAAACAAAAACAGCGGCCGAAGCCGCTGTTTTTGATCTTAGGTTTAATTAGTGTTCTTGCTGGATACCCGCAACCAACCAGTCCTGGCTAGAGCCTGCTGGCTTAACAAAATGCCAGATTTCAGTGAATGGCTGTGGCAAGCTGTTTAAATCTTCACTCACCGTACCGGTAAAGCGCACACTCACCACATACTGACCATTTTCGGTAGCAGAATCGACCACCATCGCATTCAGATTAGAAAACTCAGCCACGTCCTGATCCTGATTGGCCATAATGTCCTGATACATCGACTGGTACAGATCAGGGGTTAAATAACGCTGAATTTCAGCAATATTGCTGGCCGTATTCATAGACTGAATATGGTTAAAACGCTGACGTGCAACACGCAGAAAGGCTGCTGGCTCCGTACCATCTGGTAACTGGTTACCACTGTTGGTGTACGCGGTACCAAAGGCAGCGTTATTCACTGGTGCTGCACCAAATGGCGCATTGTTGGTTGGGGCGGAACCACCGACGTTCTGGCCAAAGATATTGGTGTTATCGCCACCGGCACGTGGTGCAGCAGCAGATTGACCAAACGGTGCGTTATTGGCACCGTTATTTGGCGCATACGGGTTATTGGCTGCTAATTTTTTTTTTGCGCCCATCTTGCGGAAAATGAAGAAGGCGACTGCTGCAGCGAGGAGAATCCAGATCCAGCCTGGGATTCCACCTTCTTCCTCCTGTTGAGCCTGTGCCTGGCTGGCTGGCTGATCATCTGCTAAGGCATTGGCAGCCACTGCACCAATCGCAGCACCTGCAACACCCGCAGCGACCATACCACCGACACCCGGACCAGATTTTTGCTGCGCAGGCGCAGTAGCTGGAGCGGGCTGTTGTGCAGGAGTAGCTTGACGAGGCTGTTGGTAAGATTGAGTTGGTGTTGCTGAACGGCTCATGCCATGGCTTTTACCACCACCGGCACGTTTTGCTTCGGCTGCTAAAGGGGCAACCAAGAGGGCAGCTGTTAAAATACCAGCCATCAAACCACGCTGTCGAACTTCCATCAATTTTTCCTATTTAAAAAAAGAAATTTATCGCCTTGTATTTATGCAGGCATTTGTCCCGAATTTCAATACAGAATTCAGCTTTTTTCACATGAAAAGCTCAAAAAATAGGGCAAAGGCTCTAGTGCAGTTCTTCACTTAAACTCATGGCCTCGCTCAGGGCTTCATGCAAACGGGCCACCGCAATCACCTGCACCCCTGGAATCGCTTTTTGCGGTGCATTGGCACGTGGCAAAATAATATATTTAAAGCCATGTTTAATCGCTTCTTTTAGACGTTCCTGACCATTCGGCACCGGACGGATTTCACCGGATAAACCGACTTCACCAAACACCGCCAGTTGCTGGGGCAGGGCTTTGCCGCGAATACTCGAAGCACAGGCCAGCAGCACTGCCAGATCGGAGCCGGTTTCGGTAATTTTCAGCCCGCCGACAATATTGACATAGACATCCTGACCGGACGTCTGCACGCCGCCATGGCGATGCATCACCGCCAGTAGCATATTCAGCCGGTTTTGTTCTAAGCCAAGTGCGACCCGGCGCGGCTGACCATGTGCATCATCGACCAGTGCCTGTACTTCCACCAACAGCGGACGGGTGCCTTCGCGGCTAATCATCACAATTGAGCCGGGAATGGCTTCATCATAACGGCTCAGGAAAATCGCTGACGGATTGGCCACTTCACGCAAGCCTTTATCGGTCATGCCAAACACGCCCAGTTCATTGACCGCGCCAAAACGGTTTTTGACCGCACGAATCATCCGGTAGCGGGAATCGGACTGACCTTCAAAATACAGCACACAGTCCACCATATGTTCCAGCACACGTGGCCCGGCCAATGCACCTTCTTTGGTCACATGACCGACAATAAACAATGCTGTGCCACTATTTTTGGCAAAACGGGTCAGGAGCGCCGCCGATTCACGGATTTGCGATACGCCACCCGGTGCAGACTGCAAGGTTTCAGTATATAAGGTCTGGATGGAGTCCAGAATCGCCACCGCAGGACGTTGCTGGGCCAGTACCTCACAAATCCGTTCCACACAGGTTTCAGCCATCACTTTGAGCTGATCGGTCGGTAAATCCAGACGCTGCGCGCGTAAGGCCACCTGTGATAAGGATTCTTCACCAGTGACATATAAGGCAGCGCTGTTGCTGGCGGCCATATGGGTCGCGGTTTGCAGCAAAATGGTCGATTTACCAATTCCGGGATCACCACCAATCAGCACCACTGAACCAGTGACCAAACCACCACCAAGTACCCGGTCAAATTCGCCAATACCGGTGGCAAGGCGGGTTTCGGTAGAGACTGAAATCTGGTTTAAAGTAGTTACAGTTGAGGCCTGACCGGCATAGCCGCCGCCCATACGTGGCTGGGCACGATGGGTCACCGCAGGGGCAATGCTGACTTCGGTTAAACAGTTCCATTCACCACAGTCTGAACATTGACCAGCCCATTTAGGATGATCTGCGCCGCATTGTTCACAGCGATAGACACTTTTTGCTTTTGCCATAAATAAACGTCTGGAATGTGTTTTTTAAATCTTGCCCCACAGCATACAGAGGAAATGCCGATTTTCAAATTGTTGATACGCCGGCAAAGAAAAACCACCCGCAGGTGGTTGATCTTGTAGTTTGATTTGAACGCTTTAGTAGAGTTCGCCGGATTTGCGTCGTGCAATAAAATCTTTCGATTCTTTGGCAATTACACCCGACAGCAGCAATAAGGCAATCAAGTTCGGTACCGCCATTAAACCGTTAAAGGTATCAGCAAACAGCCAGACCAGATCTAGGGTTGCGACACAGCCAATAAACACCGACGCAATGTAAATCAGGCGATACGGCAGTACAAATTTCTCACCAAGCAGATAGGTCGCACATTTTTCACCATAATAGCTCCAGCCTAAAATAGTCGAATAGGCAAAGAAGATGACCCCGAAAGTCACCACCCAGCCCCCGATTCCCGGCAGCAGTTTGTCGAATACGCTAATGGTCAGTACTGCACCGTTCTGATCACCAAAAGACTGGCCGGCCATAATAAAGCCCATGACCAGCACAATACCGGTAATTGAACAGACAATAATGGTGTCAATAAAGGTACCAGTCATTGAAACCAGACCCTGACGTGCCGGATGGTCGGTTTTGGCTGCAGCGGCAGCAATTGGCGCAGAACCCATACCGGCTTCATTGGAGAAGACCCCGCGCGCAACACCATAACGGATCGCGGCACCAATCGCACCACCTGCGGCAGCTTCACCGGTAAAGGCATAGGTGACAATCATTTTGAGTGCTGGCACCACCAGTTCAAGGTTATTCAGGATGATGACCAAACCACCGGCCATATAACCAACCGCCATAATCGGCACAATAACCGAAGAGGCTTTGGCGATGGATTTAATCCCGCCCAGAATTACCAGGGCTGAAAATACGGTAATGATGATGCCGGTAATCCAGGTTTCCAGGCCAAACCCATTTTCAACGGCCAGTGCTACCGTGTTGGATTGCACCGAGCTGCCAATCCCGAAGGAGGCCACTGCACCGAAAAAGGCGAAAATCAGCGCCAGCCATTTCCATTTCAGGCCACGTTCAATGTAATACATTGGACCACCGGACATTTCACCTTTCTCGTTTTTTACCCGGTATTTGACCGCCAAAACACCTTCGCCATATTTGGTCGCCATCCCGAACAGGGCGGTCATCCACATCCAGAATACGGCGCCCGGACCACCGAGTACGCAGGCTGTGGCCACACCGGCAATATTACCGGTACCAATGGTGGCAGAAAGTGCGGTCATGAGGGAGGCGAATTGGGAAATATCGCCGGAATGTTTGTCCGGGTGTTTGCCAAAAACCTGTTTAAAGGCCAACGGCAGCATCCGGAATTGCCAGAACAGCAGGCGGAAGGTCAGGAATATCCCGGTACCGACAATCAGCACCAGCATATATGGGCCCCAGACCCAGCCACTAAGGGTTTCCATGAGTGTTTGTAAATCTTGCATCATTGTTTCTTCTTATGTCTCAAAATAGATATTTTGTTTTCTATATAAGCAATTGATATGCCATGCTCATCCTGAGCAAGAGATATAGTTGCGTGCTGCATTTTTATTTGTTACACAGAATTTATGTTTTGACAAGAAAATTGATATAAACCTTGTCAATCATCCCTTTGGATAAATTGATAACTTTTTGTTATAAGAAAAATAAATTAAATTTAATTATTCCGCAGAAAATATAGATGAAGCGGCATTTCTTTTTGTTTTCTGATTTCTTTTACGTTAGTTTGTCGTGGTTAACACTGAAGTTGAATTCAATAATGTCGTATCAAAATACAAATTCGTCACAAGAAAAAGGCGATCTGCAGCGAAGCTTATCTAACCGGCATTTACAGCTGATTGCCATTGGTGGCGCCATTGGAACAGGATTGTTCATGGGCTCAGGCAAAACCATCAGCCTGGCCGGGCCATCGATCCTGATTATTTATATGATTATTGGTTTTATGGTGTTCTGCGTGATGCGGGCGCTGGGCGAACTGTTGCTGTCCAATCTGCAATATAAATCCTTTATTGATTTCAGCACCGACCTGATTGGCCCGTGGGCCGGCTATTTCGTCGGCTGGACCTACTGGCTGTGCTGGATCACCATCGGCATTGCAGACCTGTCGGCGATTATTTATTACCTGCAATTCTTTAATGGCGGGATACCGTTTACACCTGAAGAAGGGGTGATGATCAGTATTGCAGCTATTGTCTTCATCATGGGCTTAAACCTGGTGACCGTGAAGCTGTTTGGTGAAATGGAGTTCTGGTTTGCGCTGATTAAAATTATTGCCATTATTGTGCTGATTGCAGTCGGTTTATGGATGATTTTTACCGGTTTTACCTCAGATGCCGGCACAGTCGCATCCTTTACACATATCTGGAGTCATGGCGGCCTGTTCCCGACAGGTACTATGGGCTTCTTGGCCGGTTTCCAGATTGCGATTTTTGCCTTTGTTGGGGTAGAACTGGTCGGTACCACAGCGGCTGAAACCAAAGATCCAGAGAAAAACCTGCCGAAAGCAGTGAACTCGATTCCGGTACGTATCATCATTTTCTATGTATTGGCCTTATTAATTGTGATGTCGGTAACGCCATGGAACCAGATTGATCCAAATATCTCACCGTTTGTAAACCTGTTCAGTCAGGCGGGTATTGCGGCCGCGGCGATTATCATGAACCTGGTGGTACTGTCTTCGGTGATGTCGTCGATGAACAGTGGCGTATTCTCGACCAGCCGGATGCTGTTTGGTCTGTCACGTGAGCAGCAGGGTCCTAAAGCCTTTGGCCGTTTAAATAAACGTGCAGTCCCGGCCAATGCACTGTATTTCTCGGCGGTGTGTCTGCTGTTGGGTGCGGCGTTACAATATTTCGTACCCGATACCGTGAAAGCCTTTACGTTGGCGACCACGCTTTCGACCATTCTGTTTATTTGCGTCTGGCTGATTATTATCTGGAGCTATATTGTCTATTACAAAACCCGTCCGGAACTGCATGCCCAGTCGACTTTTAAATTGCCGGGTGGCCTGTTCACCTGCTGGATGGTGATCATCTTCTTTATTAGTATGATCTATGTGCTGTCTCTGGAGTCAGATACCTTGCAAGCCTTAATGATCAGTCCGATCTGGTTTGTGATTCTGCTGATTGGCTATTTCGGTTTCTATAAGCCAAAACAGAAATAAGCCATTGCACAACAAAAAACGTCAGTGTCCAACTGGCGTTTTTTTATAGCACAAGCTAATCTCTAGCGTTTAACACTTTGGTCACAGCAGTGATCGCGTTATACTTCATTGAAAATTTTAAATAGGTGGTCAGATGCGTTCTGTCATTTGCTGCATCAGTTTATTGACAGCCAGTTTTGTACTGGTCGGTTGTGGTCAATCGGGAGCTTTACAGTTGCCGAGTGATCCAAATTACGACAAACGTGCCAAATATCTGTTATATCCCAATGTCGATTCAGAGCAACATCCTGAAGAGCCGACACCTGCACCGGTACAGCAACAGTTTGCTGCACCTGTAGCTTCGAATTCCACGACGACACCTTAACGTTCATAGAAAGGATACATTCATGAGTTTCACCCGCATCAATGGGGTTTTGCACGCCGAACAATGTTCTTTACAACAGCTGGCGCAGCAATTTGGCACACCACTTTATGTTTATTCAAAAGCAACCTTTGAAAAGCATTATTTAGATATGGATCGTGCTTTTGGCTTTATCGACCATCAAATCTGTTTTGCGGTCAAGTCAAACTCCAATATTGCGGTGCTGAATGTATTGGCCAAGCTCGGTGCGGGTTTTGATATCGTGACCGGCGGCGAGCTGGCACGCGTATTGAAAGCCGGTGGTGATGCTTCGAAAATCGTTTTTTCTGGTTTGGGCAAAACCGAAGCTGACATTAAAAAAGCACTGGAAGTGGGCATTGCCTGCTTTAACGTTGAATCCTATGCAGAGCTGGATCGGATTCAGAAAGTGGCGGCTGAACTGAAGGTTAAAGCGCCAATTTCTTTACGAGTGAATCCGGATGTCGATGCCAAAACCCATCCTTATATTTCAACCGGTTTAAAAGAAAACAAATTCGGTATTCCATCAGATAGTGTATTTGATACCTATCAATATGCGGCATCGTTACCTAATCTGGACATTGTCGGGATTGACTGCCATATCGGTTCACAGCTGACTGAAACCCAGCCTTTTGTTGATGCGCTGGATCGGGTCATGCTGATGATTGAGCAGCTGAAACAGATGGGCATTACACTCAAACACATTGATATTGGTGGTGGTTTGGGCGTGACCTATAAAGATGAAACTCCACCATCGGTTGAAGAATATGCCAATGCACTGCGCCCGGCTTTAGAAAAACTGGGCCTGAAAGTGTATATGGAACCGGGCCGGAGTATTTCCGCCAATGCCGGTGTGCTGCTGACCAAAGTCGATTTACTCAAACCGACCAATCACCGTAATTTCGCAATTATTGATGCGGCAATGAATGACCTGATTCGTCCTGCTTTATATGAAGCGTGGATGGACATTCAGCCGGTGACGCCACGTACCGATGTCGAAACCCAACAGTGGGATGTAGTCGGTGCCATCTGTGAAACAGGTGATTTCCTTGGTAAAGAGCGTGATCTTGCCATTCAGGAAAACGATGTACTGGCAGTGCTGGGTGCCGGCGCTTATGGTTTTGTGATGAGCTCCAACTACAACAGCCGTGGCCGTGCTGCAGAAGTGATGGTCGATGGTGATCAGGCGCATCTGATTCGTGAACGTGAAACCATTGAATCACTCTGGGAACGTGAGCGTTTATTGCCTTAAGGAGTAAATCAGGATGTTTTTAGAATTTACCAAGATGCATGGTCTGGGCAATGACTTTATGGTGGTTGATTTAATCAGCCAGCGCGCCTATTTCGATAGCCTGACCATTCAGCGTCTGGCCGACCGTCACTTTGGTGTCGGGTTTGACCAGTTGCTGGTGGTTGAGCCACCTGATGTTCCGAATGCCGATTTTAAATACCGTATTTTTAATGCCGATGGTTCAGAAGTCGAGCAGTGTGGCAATGGCGTGCGCTGTTTTGCCCGTTTTGTGCATGAGCGCCAGCTGACCAGTAAAACCAAAATCAAGGTGCAAACCAAAGCCGGGATTGTTGAGCCGGAACTGGGTCAAAATGGCTGGGTGCGGGTAAATATGGGGCAGCCGAAATTCCAGCCGCAAGAAATTCCGTTTATTGCCGATGAACCGGATAACTTATATGACCTGATGCTGGCCAATGAAGAGAAGCTGAGCATTGATGTGGTCAATATGGGTAATCCACATGCTGTGACCATTGTGCAGGATATTCTGACGGCTGATGTCGCACGTTTAGGTCCACAAATTGAATCGCATGAGCGTTTCCCGCAGCGCGTGAACGCCGGTTTTATGCAAATTCTGGATGAACAGCATGCCCGTTTACGTGTGTTTGAACGTGGTGTCGGTGAAACGCTGGCCTGCGGTACGGGCGCGTGTGCAGCAGCAGTTTCAGGCATGCGCCGTGGCTTACTGGCCAGCAAAGTTGAAATTGAACTGGCGGGTGGCAAGTTACAGATCGAATGGAAAGAAGGCGATGTGGTCTGGATGACCGGTCCAACTGCCAATGTCTATGAAGGCCGTCTGGATTTACGTTATTTCCAGGGCTAATCTGACCATTTCCTATACAAAAGCACCGTTCTATTCACGGTGCTTTTTTATGTTAGGATGATTTGAGTTTTGCCTGCAGAGCCATGATGATGCATAAACTTGTTTTTCTGCCGGGTGCCTCAGGTAGTCAGCAATTCTGGCAGCCGTTAATGGCCCGGTTGCCAGCATCGGCCCGGAAAACCGTGATTGCTTATCCTGGTTTTGATGGGGTAGAAGCCGATGCCAGCATTCAGAGTCTGGCCGATCTGAAAACGCGGGTGATCAGTCAGATTGAAGAGGACAGCATTCTGATTGCCCAGTCGATGGGCGGAGTGTTGGCCATAGCCGCTGCATTGCAGCAGCCGAATAGACTTCGGGCCTTGGTGTTAATGGCTACTTCGGGCGGACTGGATTTAACTCCGTTTCAGGCCAAAGACTGGCGTGAGATTGAACCCCTGCAATGGGCCAAGCTGCCGCAGTGGTTTGTGGAAGATCAGACCTATTATCATCCGGAACAATTGGCCAGTATTGATCTGCCGGTGTTATTGCTTTGGGCCGATCAGGATGAATTGAGTCCGGTTGCCGTTGGTGAGTTTCTGGCCCGGCAGTTGCCGAATGCCCGATTGGTGATTATGCCCGATGCTGATCACTGGTTTGCATCCTCGCAGGCTGAACGTGTCGCCGGGGAGATCAACCGTTTTTTACACGACTATTTTTGCAAAGCTACTTTTTAAAAGACAATTTTTTACCAGAACATAGGATGGTGTGATGAAGTTAAGTGCTGAACAGTTACTGGAGATGTGGCTGAAACAACGCGAAATCCAGCATCAGTCGGCACATACTTTGCATGCTTATGCACGTGATGTTGGTGATTTCCTTCATTTTTGTCAGCAGAAAAACATGCCGCTGGCCGATGTGGAAACCGCTGACTTACGTGAGTTTCTGGCGTATAAGGTCGAAGCGCAGCAGCTGAGTTCCAGCAGTTTGCAGCGCATGTTGTCTTCTATTCGCCAGTTTATGAAATGGGCTGAACAGGGGAGTTATTTGGCGTTTAATCCGGCTGATGATTTTCAGTTAAAACGTCAGCCACGTCCTTTGCCGGGCATGGTCGATATTGAAACGGTACAGCAGATTTTAGATCAGCCAGAGCCGGAGTCAGAGCGGCAAAAACAGCTCTGGGTCCGTGATAAAGCGATTTTAGAGCTGCTGTATTCCAGTGGATTGCGCCTGGCGGAAGTACAGGGCTTAAGAATTAAAGATCTGGATTTTAACCGGCAGTTATTGCGGATTACCGGTAAGGGCAATAAAACCCGGGTGGTACCGTTTGGTTCTAAAGCCAAAGACAGTGTGATGCGCTGGCTACAGATTTATCCGCTGTGGCAGGGTGATTTTGTCCCGGATGCGCAGCTGTTTATTACGGAAAAAGGTCAGCCACTCGGTGCGCGGCAAATTGAAAACCGGGTCAAGTTGCAGGCCCAGCGTGCTGGTGTCAATGTCGATTTGCATCCGCACTTATTGCGACATTGTTTTGCCAGCCACATGTTATCTAATAGCCGTGATTTGCGTGCGGTGCAGGAGATGTTGGGGCACAGTAATTTGACCACCACGCAAATTTATACTCATGTCGATTTTGATCATTTGGCGCAGGTTTATGATCAGGCTCATCCAAGGGCGCAGCGCAAAGAGCAGGGCTGAATTGAGGCAAGTGAAAAGGACTTTCAATTCACGGGTGAAAGACTAGAATAGAGGTGTCAGGCATGAGCATGTGCCACCATTGTAGAATAAAAATAAAGGTGGAGATGGCGTATAAAGAGGGTTAATTTTTGACTCGAGTAATATTCAGAACGAGCACAAAAATTCCGAGGACCCAACCTGATTGATGATTTGGGAAAAATGTAAAGGCATAGATATGATTTCGGATATTCAACAAAAATATGAACAGCTGAGTCCGGCGCAAAAAGAAATTTTTGCCGGTTATGGTTTAAGACAGGTGAAACACTTTGTGGAAATTAACCTGCCAGCCATGCAGGCTATTTTACTTGAACAGGCTGTGATTCAAGGCATTAACGCACAAGGTAAGGTGCAGGCGGTTCATACGGAAACAGGTCAAGGCTATTTATGGATTTCCGATCGTCAGTGGCAGGAAAGTCAGCAATTGACCCAAACCGTCGATGCAACTGAAGATTTTATGCAGGTCTGGAAAGTGTTTAATCTGGCTGAATATGACCTGATTGATTTAAGCCACGTGCACCGCGACTTTTTGGATGGTCAGCAGGCTTAAACATAAGCACTACGTGCAGCATAGCAAGAGAAGGTTATCTTGCGTGCTGCAACTTAACAATCTTCAAAATCGCCGGCTAGGCTTATAAATCTTCCAGCGGCAGCTGAAAACTCTGTTTAATAATTTGACTTGGCAAATCGGTTTTGACACTGGTGATGCCATTTTTTTTGGTTAAATGGGTGGACTGAAATTTACGATAACTTTCTAAATCGGGCACCACCACTTTCAGCATCGCATCGCATTCCCCCAAAATAATATAGCACTCCATCACCTGCGGTAATTCTTTCATCGCCTCAATGAAGGTATCAATAGTTTCGGCATCCTGCCCGACCAGCCAGATCCGGGAAAATAAAATCAGTTGAAACCCAATCTTATGCGGGTCCACCACCGTAGTGTAATTCTGGATTACTCCGGCTTCTTCTAAAATTTTCACCCGTCTTAAGCAGGAGGACGGCGACAGGCCAATTTCACGGGCCAAATCGTTATTCTGAATGCGGCCATTGTTCTGTAAAGCTCGAATGATATTTTTGTCGATGCGATCCAGATTTATTCGAACAGACTTTGGATATTGCTTCATAAATTAGAGGATAATTTGAAAAATTATTTAGATTATAGAATATTTGAAATCCTATTTTATAGCGTTTCGCAGATACTAATTTTCACTTTCTCAAGTAAGACGGGTAAAAGGAAATGTCTGTATGGGTACTTTTTGCATTGACTGTGTTGCCGCTGATTTTTACGCCGGGGCCGGATATGTTATTCATTTTGTCGCAAGTGATGGGTAAAGATGCAAAAGCAGGCATGATGGCCACAGTCGGTGTATGTTGTGGTTATCTGGTGCATTCGATTCTGGTGGCGTTGGGAATTGCCGCGATAATCGTGTCCTTTCCGCTGTTATTTGAGGCGATTCGCTGGTTAGGGATTGCATATTTGCTGTATTTGGCGGTGGGTTTATTCAAGTCGGTATTGAGCAAGAAAAAGCTGGCGATTGAAAGTCGCAGCAGCAGTCATCCGGTGCACAAAGGATTTTTTACGGCGCTATTGAATCCGAAAGGCATGCTGATTTACTTTGCGATTTTGCCGCAGTTTATTGATAAAACTGGAAATACCGTTACTCAAGGCTTGTTATTGTCCTGCATTTTTATTGGGCTAATTTTTATTGTGTACTGCGCGTTAAGTCTGATCTTTGCCAAAATCACCCAGAAAACCCAGCTGTATGAACGTAAACAGAAGTGGATTGATGGTACATCTGGTGGTTTACTGGCGCTGGCGGCCAGCTGGTTAATGGTCAATTAAGCTGTGAAATTTAGAAAAAGCATGTCCTAGGTCGACATGCTTTTTTATATGGAGAGCGTGAAAAAGAGAATTGTTACAAAAACAGAAATGAACCGATGGTCATCTTAGACCAAAGTCTGGCAGGGGATACAAACTGCTATCCTAAATGACATCAAAATAGCTAGGTTTCGGTCTGCTATGTTAAAAAATGAATAATAATTCATTTTATTGTGCTGGCTAGTTAATCAGAACAACTGATGTGATACATAAGATAAAAAGATAATATAAATCAATGGTTAAAATATAGCTTAATCTGGCTGAAATATAGCTGGGTTAAGCTGGATGAAAAAAGTATGAACGCAACGTTCAGCTATTTTTACGCATTTTTACAGCTTCTTGGGCAATTGTGACTTGACCGAAATGCCAAACCCATTGCAAGATAAGACACCTACAAAAATTTAAGTGAAGAGTTATCTTAACTTTTCTCATCTTTTACATTTACTAAAACAGCCGAGGATTACATGAAGGCTCTTGTTGCTGTAAAACGTGTGGTTGATGCCAACGTTAAAGTTCGCGTTAAACCGGACAATAGTGGGGTTGACCTTACTAACGTTAAAATGTCAATTAACCCATTCTGTGAAATCGCCGTGGAAGAAGCGGTTCGTCTAAAAGAAAAAGGAACAGTTTCAGAAATCGTTGTTGTTTCTATCGGTCCTAAAGAAGCGCAGGAACAAATCCGTTCTGCTATGGCGCTTGGTGCTGACCGCGGTATTTTAGTTGAAACTGCAGATGAAATTGGCGCACTTGAAGTGGCTAAAATTTTAAAAGGTGTTGTTGAGCAAGAGCAGCCACAACTGATCCTTTTAGGTAAACAGGCAATCGATGATGACTCAAACCAGGTGGGTCAGATGTTGGGTGCTTTACTGGGCGCAGGTCAAGGTACATTCGCTTCTGAAGTGAAAGTAGACGGCGACAAAGTACAAGTGACACGTGAAATCGATGGCGGTTTACAAACTGTTGAATTATCACTGCCAGCAATCATCACGACTGACTTGCGTTTGAATGAGCCACGTTATGCGGCACTTCCAAACATTATGAAAGCGCGTAAAAAACCGCTGGATACCAAGTCTCCTGCAGATTACGGTGTATCAGCCGGGACTAAACTGAAAACTGTAAAAGTTGAGTCACCAGCTGAACGTAAAGCGGGCGTACAAGTGAAGTCTGTAGATGAGCTTGTTGAAAAATTAAAAAATGAAGCGAAAGTGATCTAATACAGAAGGATATAAATCATGAGTATTTTAGTTATCGCTGAGCACGACAACAAAGCACTAAATGGTGCAACGTTAAACGTTGTGGCTGCAGCTCAAAAAATCGGTGGTGATATCACTGTATTGGTTGCTGGTTCTGGCGCGCAAGCAGTTGCTGATCAGGCAGCTAAAGTTGCGGGCGTGAGCAAAGTATTACTGGCTGATGATGCTGCCTATGCAAATCAGCTGGCTGAAAATGTCGCAAAACTGGTTGCTGAATTGGGTAAAGGCTATAGCCATATCCTTGCAGCATCTACAACGACAGGTAAAAATATTTTACCTCGCGCTGCAGCATTGCTGGATGTCAGCATGATTACTGACATTATTGCAGTAGATAGTCCAAATACATTCAAGCGTCCAATTTATGCCGGTAACGCGATTGCAACTGTTGAATCTTCAGAAGCAATTGTTGTTGGTACTGTACGTGGTACAGCATTTGATGCGGTTGCTGCGGAAGGTGGTTCAGCTGCGGTTGAAGCTGCGGCATCTACAGGCGATGCAGGTATTTCTAAGTTTGTGAACGAAGAAATCGTGAAATCTGAACGTCCTGAATTAACAGCTGCACGTATTGTAGTATCAGGTGGTCGTGGTGTAGGTTCAGGTGAGAACTATCACAAAGTACTTGATCCACTGGCAGACAAGCTAGGTGCAGCACAAGGTGCATCTCGTGCAGCGGTTGATGCGGGCTTCGTTCCAAACGATATGCAGGTTGGTCAAACAGGTAAAATCGTTGCCCCTGATCTGTACATCGCTGTGGGTATCTCAGGTGCGATCCAGCACTTGGCCGGTATGAAAGATTCTAAAGTGATCGTTGCGATCAACAAAGATGAAGAAGCACCAATTAATGCAGTAGCTGACTACTGGTTAGTAGGTGACTTAAACACTGTAGTTCCAGAATTGGTTTCTAAAATCTAATTCCTGAACTTCGGTTAAAAAGACGCTCTTGCGCAAGCAGTAAAAGTTTTTACTTTGCTGTTTTGTTCAGGGGCGTTTTTTATTCTGTAATTTTTTATCGGAATTCATCAAAATTTAACATTTTTAGTATTGTTAAATTCAATAAACAGCAGAAGAGTCTAAAAATTATGCTAGTATGCCGGTTTTTGAAATCTCTGATTTCGTCAGCCGGAGTCTCCCATTGAGTTTTGATACCCGATTGTCCAATCAAGTCTTTATCTTATTTCTGCTGTGTCTAGGTTTGCCATTCCTGGTCGATTTGCATCTGCCACTTTTAGATGGTCAGCTCGTGCGTGGCGTTGAAAATGTTCAGGCTTTCTTATTATTGTTTTGTGCAATATTCAGTTATTTTTATATCCGTCCTTTTGATTTGGCGGATGGACAAAAGCAGTTCTGGTTATGGGCAATTTGCTGGTGGCTATTGTTGTTTGGCCGCAGTATCAGCTGGGGGCGAGATTATTTTCCGGAAGTGCCGAAAGTGTATTTCAGAGCGATTTCAATTGTGCTGATTGCGCCTGTGGTGTTTATGCTGTTCTCTCGTCATTTGCGTGCCGAAATTGTGCGTAAATTTAAGTCGGTATCCTTGCCGCTCTGGGTTTTAATTTTGAGTGTAGTCGGTCTAATTGCCGCAGATTCTATCGAACATGGCCGTGCCATCAGCTTTATTTTCCTGCACGATGTGGCTTATAAAGATTTTATGGAAGAAATGTATGAATTCCCGTTAATCCTGGGCTTATTCATGATGACTCTGCATATTATGAAGCAGGATAAACCGCCAGTGGTGGCCGAGCCAGTATATCTGGAGCTGGATGATCACGAAGCGGTGGCCAAGAACTAAGTGGGTTTCACATCATGCTCTCAAATATAAATCATGCCTTGTCCGAGGCATGATTTTTTTATGTCTTTTATTTCAAAAAAGAAGATTGCTTGATCCAAGGCCAATTTTGTCGCAAAGCGTATATTTTATGCATAGCGCAATATTGATCAAATGAGCAGAAATGCCATGTGGCGCGATGGATTTCACTGCTGGATATGCTGATGAAAAGTAGCTGCAAGACCGATTGGCAAAAATAGCTTAAAAATGTACCAAAAACTCATCTTTAAACATTAGAAAATTAACGAGATTAAGATGAACAGGATGACACAAAAATAGGACTATTTATGCTATAATTCCCAGCTAAATTTTCGTTTTTTAACTCAAGTTTTGAGTTAAATTTTTTGCCAAATTTACGATATAAAATGCGGGCAGAAATCTGCTTGTATAACAAGGAGTATGCATGAGCGTATCGGAAATTAGACCGATTGCCATTGAGGATGAACTCAAGCATTCATATCTCGATTATGCAATGAGCGTGATTGTGTCACGGGCATTGCCAGATGTACGAGATGGTTTAAAACCTGTTCATCGTCGTGTGCTTTATGCAATGCACGAATTGGGCAATGACTACAACAAAGCCTACAAAAAGTCTGCCCGTGTTGTGGGTGATGTGATCGGTAAATACCATCCACACGGCGATTTTGCAGTCTATGAAACCATCGTTCGTATGGCGCAAGACTTCAGTCTGCGCTATCAACTGGTGGATGGTCAGGGTAACTTTGGTTCGATTGATGGCGATAGTGCGGCCGCAATGCGTTATACCGAAGTACGTATGACCAAGCTGGCCCATGAACTCCTGGCCGATCTGGAAAAAGATACCGTAGATTGGGTCGATAACTACGATGGCTCGGAGCGTATTCCTGACGTTCTGCCAACCCGTATTCCAAACCTGCTGGTGAATGGTTCTGCCGGTATTGCCGTCGGTATGGCGACCAACATGGCACCGCATAACCTTACCGAAGTGATTAATGCCTGCCTGGCCTATGCCGATAATCCAAATATCAGCATTGAAGGCCTGATGGAACACATCAGTGGTCCAGACTTCCCGACAGGCGGCATCATTTACGGTAAATCCGGCATTGTCGATGCTTACCGTACCGGTAAAGGCCGTTTGCATATCCGTGGTAAATATCATTTTGAAGAAGACCAGAAATCCGGTCGTACCACCATTGTCTTTACTGAAATTCCGTATCAGGTCAACAAGGCCAAAACCATTGAGCGTATTGCTGAACTGGTTAAAGAGAAAAAACTGGAAGGAATCTCGGAGCTACGTGACGAGTCCGATAAAGACGGTATGCGAATTGCGATTGACTTGAAACGTGGTGAGAATGCCGAAGTCATCGTCAATAACCTGTTCCTGAATACGCAGCTGGAGAACTCGTTCAGTATCAATATGGTCTGCCTCGACAACGGCCAGCCAAAATTGATGAACCTGAAAGACATCATTGCTGCGTTTATCCGTCACCGCCAGGAAGTGGTGACTCGCCGTACCATGTATGAACTGCGCAAAGCACGTGAACGCGGTCATATCTTGGAAGGTCTGACCGTTGCTTTGGCGAATATTGATGCCATCATCGAAACCATTAAAACTTCTGCCAACCCGGCCGAAGCGCGTGAGCGTTTACAGGCTGGCGAATGGGCCGCTGGTGGTGTGGTGGCATTGCTGGAAAAAGCCGGTTCCGTGTCTATTCGCCCGGATGAAATTGAAGGTGAAGATTTAAGCCGTCCATTTGGTTTGGATGGAGATGTTTATCGTCTTTCTCCAGCGCAGGTCGGTGCGATTCTGGAACTGCGTTTACACCGCTTAACCGGTCTGGAACAAGACAAGTTACATGCAGAATATTCTGAAATTCTGGCGCAAATCGCTGAATACACTGCTATTTTAAATGACTTTAATTTATTGATGGCGGTGATTCGTGAAGAGCTGGCGCTGGTATTGCAGCAATATGGCGATGCACGTCGCACTGAAATTGTTGAATCCCGCATCGACTTCTCGCGTGAAGATTTAATTCCTGAAGAGCAGGTGGTGTTAACCGTTTCACAATCCGGTTATGCCAAGACTCAGCCATTGTCCGATTATCAGGCTCAGCGCCGTGGTGGTCGTGGTAAGTCTGCCACAAGCATGAAAGAAGATGATTATATCCAGCATCTGATTGTCACCTCGAACCACGCGACCGTACTGTGCTTTACCGATGTCGGTAAGGTCTATCGCCTGAAAGTATTTGAAGTGCCACAAGCTTCACGTGGTTCGAAAGGCCGTCCAATGGTCAACCTGTTGCCATTAGATGCCAATGAAACCATTACCGCGATTCTGCCAGTAATTGATGCACCGAAGAAATTCAAAGAGCGTCTGGCCGATTTCCGTAGTTTTGTGAAAGCCAACTCAGCACAATTACAGCAAAATCAAGTGATTGCTAGCCATTATGCCGAACTTGAAGCCGCGTTTGCAGAACTGGCAGATGGTGATGATCTGTCGGATGCCTTGCGTGTTCAGTTAAAGCAGCTGGGCCTAGAGCTGTCAGCCACAGACCTGGATGATGAAATTGTTGCAGAATTTGCCGAGCAGGCTGAAAATCTGCGCAAAAACTTCTATGTGTTTATGGCAACAGCGTCTGGTACGGTTAAACGTGTCGAGCTGGAGCAGTTCAGCAATGTGCGTTCTAACGGTTTACGTGCCATTGAACTGAACGAAGAAGACACCCTGATTGGCGTGGCGATTACCGATGGCGAGCAGCAGATCATGCTGTTCTCGAATGAAGGTAAGGCAATCCGTTTTGCTGAAACTGATGTTCGTGCCATGGGCCGTTCAGCCAAAGGTGTGCGTGGTATGCGTGTCACCATTGGTGCAGCTCAAGCGGAAGAGGCCGAAGACGATACAGCCGATAGCGAAGATGATGCAACCGATAGCAATTTTGTTAGCCGGATTGTGTCGCTGGTCGTGGTGCCAGAAACCGGTGAAGTGCTGTGTGCATCCGCCAATGGTTATGGTAAACGTACTCCGGTCGATGACTTCCCGACCAAAAAACGTGGCGGTAAGGGTGTAATTGCGATCAAGACCTCTGAACGTAACGGTGAACTGGTCGGTGCGGTGGCCATTGATGCCTCGAAAGAATTGATGCTGATTTCGGATGGCGGTACGCTGGTACGTACCCGTGCTTCGGAAGTGGCAGAAACTGGTCGTAATGCGCAAGGTGTACGTTTAATCCGTTTAGGTGAAAATGAAACCTTGGTGGGTGTAGAAGCGATTGAAGCCGTGGAAGAAGATGAATTTTCTGAAGATTTAGCTGATGAAAATACAGCTTTAGATACGGTAGAGACCGATGCAGCAGCTGCTGAGCAGGATGAAAAACCGACTGAAGAATAATTTTTCTTCTCATGAAAAGGACGCTTCGGCGTCCTTTTTTACACAGTACCGTACAGGAATAACCCGATATGCAGCTTAAATTATGGATAGGCTTGAGTGTTCTGGCTTTGGCCGGATGTGATCAGCTGGGTCAAAAAGCCATGGACGCCATTCCAAATCCGAGTCCGCAGCAGGAACAGGTGGCACAGGCGGCCTATGACAATTTACGTGATGGCGAGTTCGAGCAGTTTCTGAATCATCTCGAGCCAGAACTCAAAAGCCATTTTCAGGACAATCAGAAAGTCATGAAACGCTTTGCCAAGGTGATTCCAAAAGACGAGTATAAGTCGCGTACCCTGATGACCAAAAGTATTGAAACCGGTAGCAATCAGCCGGGGCAGTACAAGATTAGCTATGAATATGCGTATCCAAAAAATCTGGTGCAATATGACGTCAGCTTTGACCAGCCGGGCGGTAGCAGTAAAATCCGCAACTTGAATATTCAGGTATTTGGTGAGTGAGTGCACTCTTAATCACTACATTTTACTAAGCTTTACCAGATCGCTGCGTATTACTGCATATATGCTTAAGATCAGCGCAAATTACATTTAATCAAGAGAAAAAGGTCATCCACATTGGGCCAGATATAGAGATGAATAGGCTTCCAATCTGCTGGAAAAGTTAAAATTATCTTGTGAATCTATATTGATTTTTCGACTGTATCTGCGTGCCAAGATTGAAATAATTTTGTGCAAGCCCGAGCAAGATGTGGTTAAATGCCTATTTTATTGTGTTTCACCTTGACAAGGAAAAATCATGCGCGCGTACAACTTCTGTGCTGGCCCTGCTGCATTACCCACTGCCGTATTAGAAAAAGCTCAAGCAGAAATGCTGGACTGGCACGGCAAAGGCCTTTCGATCATGGAAATGAGCCATCGTAGCAAAGATTATGTTGCGGTTGCAGAAAAAGCAGAAGCCGATTTACGCAAACTCATGAACATTCCTGAGAACTATAAAGTATTGTTCTTGCAGGGTGGGGCATCCTTACAATTCTCGGCGATTCCATTAAACCTGCTCGGTAAAAATAACAAGGCCGATTATATCCATACCGGTATCTGGTCTGAAAAAGCCCTAAAAGAAGCACAGCGTTATGGCGATATTCATGTCGTGAACGCGGGTATTCAGATTGATGGTAAACATGCCATTAGCGCACAAAGCGAGTGGGATTTATCCGCAGATGCAGCCTATGTGCATTATGCTGACAACGAAACCATCGGTGGTTTACAGTTTGCCTGCATTCCAGAAACCGACAAGCCGCTGGTTTGTGACTATTCATCTAGCATTCTGTCTGCACCGCTAGATGTTAGCAAGTTTGGTTTAATTTATGCGGGTGCTCAGAAAAATATTGGCCCGGCAGGTTTAACCCTGGTGATTATTCGTGAAGATTTACTGGATCAAGCCAAGCCGGAAATTCCAAGCATCCTGAAATATTCAGATCAGGCGAAAAATGGTTCAATGGTGAATACGCCATCGACCTATGCCTGGTATTTATCTGGTCTGGTTTTTGAATGGTTACTGGAAAATGGTGGGGTTGATGCCATGCATCAGACCAACCTTGAAAAAGCCAAACTGCTTTATGGTTATATCGATTCAAGCGATTTCTACGCCAACCCGATTGTTGAAGCCAACCGTTCGATCATGAACGTACCATTTACGCTGGCCAATGCCGATCTGGAAAAACAGTTCCTGCAAGAAGCGGAAGCCAATCATCTGTTGAATCTGGCTGGTCACCGTTCAGTTGGTGGTATGCGTGCCAGCATTTATAATGCCGTGCCACTTGAAGGGGTTCAGGCACTGGTTAACTTTATGGATGACTTTGCCAAACGCAACAGCTAATCCAGCGTGTACGAAAAAGCCCATCATCAGGATGGGCTTTTTTATGGGATATGGAATACGGATTAAAAAATAAATTGATGCAGCAGGTAGGCAGAAATCATCATGCCCAGAACAAAAAACAGGCAGGACATTTTATCCAGACGATAACGCTGACCCATTTGATGTTCAACAGATTGTAAGTTTTCTTCTTGCACGATTTTCATAGATATTATATTCCAGTGATCTATTTATCGTTGATACTTTCGATTTGTCACATATTATTAACATAAAAAATTGGTTAAATAAAGTACTAAATACATTTTCCTTAATAAACTTTTCAGCCGATTTAAAATCAGAACATCATCTCTTCATTCTGTTGACCGGATTTATTCAATATTCAATTTTTAAACAGATTTAATCTAAGTCTATGAAAATCAATAGAGATTAAATAATAAGCTTTAAAATTTAAAACTGTGGATAAATAAGTGATTTTTGAATTTAAAATAGTGCTATTTAGAATAAAACTGTGGATAAAATATAATCAAATAAATTCAAAAGATACAAAAAAGACCTGCTTCAAGCTGAAAGCTCATATTGAAGCAGGTCTTTCTTTAAATATAAATTATTGTTTTTTCGCGTAAATACTGACCTGAATCCAGATATTGCCGCGAATGAACTGGCCAATTTCAAAATCAGCAAACTTGGGTTCTTTGGTCGCAATACGGATTAAAGTGGCTGGCTGGTTGTCTTCATGAATCAGGCAGACATCATACAGGGTGTAATCCTGATTCATAAACTGTGCTTGGGTTTTACCGACCACATTGCCCTGGAACCAGGCTTCATCTTCCTGTCCTAAGACTTCACCATATAAATAGGCCACCATTTTGGAGAAATTCACGGTCACCGGGGCTTTATCTTCTTCAGATTTTGGCTCCCAGGCGTCAATCTGTTCCTGCAAATTGGCCGGGGCAACACCATTATTGGCCGCCAGAATATCATTTAAGGCACGGTGATGTTTAATCGAGGCAGGATCATCAACAATCAGTTGCTCATCTTCTGCCACGGCTTCCAGCTCGTAAGCCCAACCATTCAGATGCGCGATATAAGTCTGGTCTTTTTGGTACTGGTGGTGATTGACGCTATACAGACTGTCAAAGGCATAGACCGTGGTGTTTTCACCCAGATTTAATCCCAAAACCGCCTGGGTATTGGAAGGGCAGCTAATAATCCGTTCAATGGTCACCGGGGTTTTATACGGGCTTTCAAAACATGGAAAGGCCGTTTTAACCGCTTTCGGCTGATTGGCCTCTACGGCAATGACCTGCGCCAGTTGAATCGGCTGTTTGACCGGACCCTGAATCAGCCAGGTGCTGTCATCCATATCACATTCTTGTGCGCATAGCCCCATTGGCATGATGGGTGCATCCAGTGCCTGACCTAACCATTTGGGAACATCAACATTCGGCTGATCGGTGAGCAGCGTCCAATGCTCTACATGGCTGCCAAAACTTTGATCTTCAATGGTAATGATGTCTGGTCTGTTCTGATTTTTCATAAGCACGTTAAGAGAATGTCGAGTGGCCTTAATCTATTTAATCGAGGGTGTTTTAAATTTTTCAAGTCTGGGCACCGATTTCTCCTTTGAAAATGCCCGAAATGATGAGAAAAGTCAAAAGATGAGCTTAAGCTGCTTAAGCACAATCAGCTGATCCAGCGTGTTATTACTCTAGCAGCATCTTGGTGAAAAAGCCTGTATTTCCCGCCGCGGCGTTGAGTGAATTTTGCTACACTAGGGACATCAAAATTGCCGGAATTGAAAGTGCTGCCATTTAAGCTGTGGGTGGATGCCGATGCCTTACCAAGAATTTTAAAAGATGTGATTATCCGGGCTTCTGACCGCTATCAGCTCGAAGTAATTTTTGTAGCCAATCAGAATGTGGGCATTACTCCATCGGTGCGGATTAAATCCCTGCAGGTCATGAGCGGCGCAGATGCGGCCGATCAGGAAATTGTTGAGCGGATGCAGGCCAACGATATTGTGGTAACTCAGGATATTCCACTGGCAGCGCAGGTGATTGAAAAGGGCGGTATTGCGATTCATCCACGTGGTGAAATCTATACCACTGCCAATGTTAAAGCGCGGCTGCATTTACGTGATTTTATGGATACTCTACGCGGCGCTGGCGTGCAGACCGGTGGGCCACCGCCAATTTCTGAGCGCGATAAACGTGAATTTTCCAGCAGTCTGGATCAGACCATTCAAAAACAAAAACGTAAAACCGGCTGAATTACATGCCTTCAAAAAATAATATTGCCCTGACTTATATGCTGCTGGTGTTTATCTGGGCCTCGACACCGCTGGCGATTGTCTGGAGTGTGTCGGATTTGCATATGCTGTGGGCGCTGGCTTTACGTTTTTTTATTGCCTTGCCGCTGGCCTTTGTCTTTTTATTGCTACTCAAAGTGCGTTTTCCGGTTGATCAGACGGCATTGCACAGTTATGTGGCCGGTTCCTGCAGCCTGTTTGGTTCCCAGATTTTTACCTATCTGGCCACCAGCTATTTAAGTTCGGGCATGATTGCACTGATGTTTGGTCTGGCGCCGATTATTGCCGGCCTGATTGGGCGTTTTGCCTTTCAGCAGCGTCTGAAAAAACTGCAATGGTTCGGGATGCTGGTTGCAGTGCTGGGACTGGGTATTATCTGTCTGGGCGGAGAAAACCAGCATGTACAGCCGGTCGGGATTGGTCTGATGCTGCTGAGCGTGCTGATTTATGCCATGTCCATTTTCTGGGTCAAAAAAGTGAATGCCAAGGTGGAACCTGTGGCACAGGCCACTGGTTCAATCCTGATTTCAACCTTGATGGCAATTTTGATGTTGCCAATAATCTGGCCTTATGCACCGACTGAAATTCCGGAAACCAAGGCTTTATTCTCTTTACTGTATACGGTGGTGATGGCTTCACTGATTGCCATGTTCTGTTATTTTAAGCTGGTACAGAATATTCAGGCGACCACATTGTCACTGACCACTGTCATGACCCCAATGCTGGCCCTGCTAATTGGTGCATTTCTGAATCAGGAAGCCCTGAGCTTGACAGTGCTGATCGGAGCTTTGGTCTTATTGTTTGGCTTGTTCTTATATTTCTTCCATGATTTACGTGCAAGCCGGGCGTTGGCACGTAAACAGGCACATCCTGAAACTTATTTAGATTGACACTGCTGGATGACTTCGGCCAGTTTGCTGCGGTCTTGCGGGTGTAAAGTAATAAAATAGGCCCCGGTACGATAGCGGCCATTATCTTCGGCATTGCTATAGACCACCTGGGCAGTTGCAGCAATATGAAAGAAATTTTCCGGATGACTTAAGGTCACGTGAATATAGCTGCCATCGGCAATTTCACGCTCGCTGTAGAAGCTTAAACCGCTTTCGGAAAAGTTGACCTGTTCTGGTACAGGTAACATGCTTTGTACAATTGCATCGTATAAAGAACCGGTAATCAGGTTTAATTTTTGGTTGAATAAGGATAAGATTCGAGCAATTTGTTGATCTTTTTCAGATAATTGTTCTAATTCGTAGTTAAGCGCATGATCAAATTGATCTAATTCAGCGAGTAGTAGAAAATAACGCGGCAACATAAAATTAGGATCGTAAGGATCATTAAGAGCAACTTGATCAGAAATAAGCTGATAGTTGATTCTCAACGCAGCATCGATACGTGACATCACGCGACGTTCATTTTGAGCGTTTTGATGCTGTAAATTTTCCATAATGTATTACCTCGGACTAGATGGTATGTTTAAACCAATCTCGCTATATATAGGGTTGAGATATACGCGCGCTCGGCGCAGTAATCACTTTATTTCTTTTATTGCTCTGGTTTCAATGATCGGTCTCACTTTAGGTGTTGCTGTTCTGATTACAGTGTTATCTGTGATGAACGGATTTGACCGTGAATTGAAGAACCGGGTCTTGGGGATGATTCCGCAAGCGACTGTTTCATCTACCCAGATTTTAACAGATTGGCCTGAACTTGCAAAAAAAGTTGAGCAACATGAGCATGTTACAGGTGCTGCACCGTTTACCCAATTACAGGGGATGTTGACCGCACACGGTCAGGTTTCCGGCATTATGGTGACCGGTATCGAGCCGGAATATGAGAAGAAAGTTTCGATTATTCATCAGCATATGGTGGAAGGCAGCATTGATAACCTGAAAAAAGGCGAGTTTGGGATTGTGCTGGGCAAGCAAATGACCGATGCCTTGGGCCTCAGTTTAAATGACAGTATTACTTTGGTCTTGCCTGAAGCAACGCCATCACCGGCCGGTGTGGTGCCACGTTTTAAACGTTTTACCATTGTGGGGATTTTCAGCATTGGTGCCGAAGTTGATTCGATGATGGGCTATATCGCCCTGAATGATGCTTCGACCCTGTTACGTCTGCCGGATGGCGCACAAGGCGTACGCATGAAGCTGGACGATATTTTTGCCGCACCTACTGTTGCCAACGACATTGTGAGTGAACTGCCAGCCAATTTCTATGCTTCAGACTGGACCTATACCCATGGTAACCTGTTCAGTGCGATTCAGATGGAAAAGGCCATGGTCAGCCTGTTACTGTTCTTAATCGTTCTGGTCGCAGCCTTTAATATTGTCTCATCTCTGGTGATGGTGGTGACTGACAAAAAAGCCGATATCGCAATTTTACGGACCTTAGGTGCATCTCCGGGCACGATTACCCGAATCTTTATGGTGCAAGGGACCGTGATTGGCGTGATCGGGACAGTCTCCGGCGCGATTCTTGGAATTATTTTTGCCTCCAGCATCAGTGGTTTTATTGCCTGGCTGAACAATGTTTTGGGCTTGAATCTGTTTGATGCCTATTTCATTAACTACTTACCATCGCATTTAAGATGGCAAGATGTCGTGGTCATTGTCAGCCTGTCTTTAATTTTAAGTTTCCTGGCCACAATTTATCCGGCGTTACGCGCGGCGAAAATTCAACCTGCAGAGGCGCTTCGTTATGAATAAAACTGTACTAGAAGCCAAACAGGTCACCAAACATTTTACTGATGGCAAAACCACAGTAGATGTGCTGCGCGGCCTCGATTTAAAAATCGAACAGGGACAATTTGTGTCGATTGTCGGCGCCAGTGGTTCGGGTAAAAGTACCTTGCTACACGTCCTTGGTGGGCTTGATCGTCCAAGTCAGGGCGAGGTTTATTTAAATGGCCAGCGTTTTGACAATTTAGGCGAAGCTGAGCGTGGTTATTTGCGTAACCAGTATCTGGGCTTTGTTTATCAGTTCCACCATTTGTTACCTGAATTTAGTGCGCTGGAAAATGTGGCGATGCCCTTGATGCTGCGTAAGGAAAGTAACTTTAAAGAAGTGAAACAGCAGGCCGAATATCTGCTGGATCGGGTGGGCTTATCGCATCGACTGACCCATAAACCGGGTGAACTGTCGGGTGGTGAACGTCAGCGTGTGGCCTTGGCGCGTGCCATTGTCACCAAGCCGGCAGTCATGCTGGCTGATGAACCGACCGGGAACCTGGACCGTAAAACCGCCATCAAGATTTTTGAGCTGTTACGCGAGCTGCGCCGTGAGTTTAATATGGCCATGCTAATTGTGACCCATGATGAAGAGCTGGCCAAATCGGCCGATACCATTTTGCATATGCAGGATGGCATCTGGGTACCCGACTAAAACCCGATTATCAGATCAATGACCCTTGAAGCCCACTCCGGTGGGCTTTATGCTTGCTCAAAATAAAAATAAGACAGAAAACGACATGTTCAAAATCATGGGTGCCGGCTGGATTTTAGGCATTGCCTGTATGGGCAAAACGCTATGGCCGATGCTGGATTTCCCGCTCTGGTTGTCAGGCCTGTTACTGATTATCCTGCTTTTACAGCAAATAGCTGCTTTACATTGGTCCCATCTGGGCATCCAATTGATTAATACCTGTGTGGCATTTGTCATTACATTTTTGTTGGGGCTGAATTTTGCCCAAAACCAGTTGCAAGAGCGGTTGATATTTCGTGAACTGACCCGCCAGCCGGCAGAGGTGGTGGTCTATGTCCAGCAAATCAATCAGCTGGGTAGCAGCCAGCTCCGGCAACCGGTTCAGGTGCTGAACCGGCATAGCCAGCCGGTGCAATGGCTGGCCTTGCTGCCGGCTGAACAGGAACTACAGCTGGGGCGTTATTATCGTTTACAGGGGCAGACCTTGCCGGCGCACAGTTTTGCCGTTCCGGGTGCGTTTGATGTAGAGCAGTGGTATCTCCAGCAAAATATCATGAGCGGCTTTCAGGTCCAGTCGATTGTGGAACTGACTGAATCGGAACTGTATCGGCTGGGATTTGGGGCACATTTAAGACAGCATCAGCAACTCTGGCCGCAATTTAAATTGTGGATCGAAACACAGCGTTTACAGATTCGTGACTTTATCCAGCAGCAGGCATTGCAGCATCCCGGCTTAATACTGGCACTGCTGACTGGCGATAAAAGTTTACTCGATGAAGCCACCGAGCAGCAGTTTCAGCGTTTCGGGATGAGTCATTTGCTGGCGATTTCCGGGCCGCATGTGCTGATTTTTGCCGCCATGCTGTGTTTTGTGCTGCAGCGCCTGGTCACTCGCTATTGGCCCGAATTATATGCGCAATTGCCCCGAAGTTATCTGCTGTTGCTGCCGTTTATGGGCTGTGTATTTGTATATTGTGCCTATGTTGGGTTTGAAATTCCTGCGCTCAGGACTTTACTGATTTGTCTGGTGGCAGGCGCCTGCCTGTTGCTAAAGCAGCCGATACAGCCGCTGTCTTTGCTGATTGGTAGTGCTTCGTTATTGCTGCTGCTTGATCCGTTGAGTGTGCTGTCGGCGGCATTCTGGCTGTCTTATGGCGCCTGCTTTGTGCTGTTAAGGATTTACCAGACCCTCCGGCAACAACCGGTGCATCCGCAGCAGACGTTGATGCAGAAATTGTGGCAGGGCTTCCGGCTGTTATTTGAATCGCAATGGAAAATTTTTATTGCGCTGTTTCCGCTGATGATCATCTTCTTCAAGCAGATTGCCTGGATTGCGCCGCTGAGTAATCTATTGGCCATTCCCTGGATCGGTCTGGTGACTGTACCGCTGGATATTCTGGCCGGTTTAAGTTTTTATCTGGCGGAACCGCTGAGCCAGTTGCTGTTTCAGCTCAATGACTTGGCGCTAAGTCTGTTATTGGGTTGTTTGCAGTTGCTGGATTTGCTGTTTGTGCCGCAACTGATTCCGGTTGCGCTGAGCCCACCGATGCTGCTGAGTCTGGTGCTGGGACTGATGATTTTATTTCTTCCCGCAGGTCTAGTGCCTAAAGCCTGGTCAGCGCTGTGCTTGTCGCCTTTGCTGTTTCAGGATCAGTTTTCTCGGCAGGTGGAACTTAGTGTGCTGGATGTTGGGCAAGGGCAGGCGATCTTTTTACGCTATCGTGAACACAGTATGATGATTGATATGGGCGGTCATTATGATGAACAGAAATGGAGTATCGGCCGGCAGATTATCCAGCCCTTTTTAAGTGTCAAAGGCGTGCAGCAGTTAGATTATTTATGGTTGACCCATCTGGATCAGGATCATAGCGGTGCCTATCAGACCTTAAAGCCACAGTTGCAGGTGCAACAGGTCTATGCCAATGCTCAGCTTGAGGTACATCCGGACAGTCGCTTTGACTATTGCCGGCAGGGACAGCAATGGCAGTGGCAACCGGGCATCCAGATACAGGTACTCTCTCCGAAACCGGAGCAGTTAAATCCTGTAGAACAGCAGAAAAATGAAAGTTCCTGTGTGCTGCTGGTTGAGTTTGCACAGGCTCAGCCTTATTCACGCTTTTTATTGATGGGCGATGCAGGCTGGCCGACTGAATATCAGTTATTACAGGATTATCCGGATTTAAAAGTGGATGTGCTGGTGCTTGGCCATCATGGTAGCCGGCACAGTTCATCTTACCAGTTTTTAAAACAGCTGGAGCCTAAACTGGCAATTGCATCGGCGGGGCTGAATAACCGTTATGGCCATCCGAGCACGCAGGTAAAAGCCCGACTGAACGCCTTAAAAATTCCCTTATGGCAGACCGCGCAGCAGGGTAGCATCCAGTTTTATCCCACTGAGAATGAGGTGCTACCGTATCGGCATATGCGGGTTTGGCTGCGGCGTGATTAAGCGGAATTAGCTTTGGTATTTTGAATTAACGCCAAGGCTTCATCCGTAGGAATATCATAAATCCGTCTTAAGGCTGGATGTGCCTTAAAGCGTTTATAACTCCAGTGATAATGTTCCGGATGCTGGGCAATCAGCTGTTCAATCTTCTGGTGAATCATTGCGGTGCCTTCATTGGCAGAACAGTCGTAGAGCCGTGCGTCCATGGCTTCAATGAAAATATCAAAACCTTGCTGTTCATTGCGCAGTGCATACAGAAACAGGGCAGCGGCTTTAGTTTTTTGAATCAGCTTGGCACTCAGGTTGCTGGATTCAAGTGGCAGGCCAAAATAGTGAATCATTTCACCCCCCAAATGCGGGGTGTGGTCCGGCAAAATTACTGTGGTTCCACCTTGTTTCAGTGCCTTAAAAATCTGACGAATACCGCTGTCATTGGTCGGCACCAGATTGGCCTGTTCACGGCTGCGAGCGTTACGGACAAACTCATCAGCCGATGGATTTTTCACCGGTTTATACATGATGGTCATTTCGGTGTGCTGCGCCACCCAGGCATTCATGATTTCCCAGGTGCCAAAATGCGGCACAATCAGTACCACGCCTTTTTGCGCAGCCAGTGCCTCATGTAACAGCTGTTCGCCATGCACCTGATGAATGCGGGAAATATTCTTGTGGTTTTCTGCGCCCCAGATATTAAAAAACTCAAAATAAGAGGTGAGTTCATTGCGAATGGCCTGACGCGCCAGCTGTTCACGCTGGGTCGTATCTAAATGCGGCAGGGCAATATTTAAATTGAGGCGAATGACCTGAGAGGTCTTGCTGAGCTGAAAGACATTCAAAAATGCCGCCAACACGCGGGCCGCCCAACGTGAAAGGCTGAGGGGTTGTCGACTGACAAAATGAAGTAAACGAGAGATAGTCGTTGGGGCGAGTTTATCAGTCATTCAGTATAGTGAAATCTAAAGAAAAGGTTAAAAATGAAAATATTATAGGGGAAAACATTCAATTTAGACAGCAATCAGTTTTTCGGCGTATATAATGGAGGAAAATTAACTCGAGTTTTGGATTGTTTTTATGTCCGATTGGCCGCCTAAACCAGAAAATGAAATCAAGAATAGCCATCCACCCACAGCACAACAACCGACAGGAAACGAATGGAAGTTACTGGAAAAAGCGGTTTTAGCCTCTGTTGAAGAACAGCGCCGCGCCAGACGCTGGGGAATTTTCTTTAAGTTCCTGACCTTTGCCTATATTTTTATTCTGCTGGTGATTATGGGTAAAAGCTGTAGCAATAATTCTGCTACGGCCGTGACCAGCAGTTCGCATATTGCCGTGGTCGATATTGTGGGCACCATCGCAGCGGATAAACAGAGCGTCAATAGTGAAAATACCATTAAATCACTGCGTAAAGCCTATGAAGCAAGCGGCAGTAAGGCGGTGGTGCTAAATATTAATTCACCGGGCGGATCACCGGTTCAGTCCGATGAAATCTGGCAGGAAATCCAGTATTTAAAACAGCAGCATCAGGATAAAAAACTGTATGCGGTGATTGGCGATACCGGCGCTTCAGGCGCTTATTATATTGCTTCAGCTGCCGATGAAATTATTGCCAATCCATCCAGTCTGGTTGGCTCGATTGGGGTGATTATGCCGAATTATGGCGTTAGTGGCTTAATGCAAAAGCTGGGTGTTGAAGATCGCACCATGACCTCCGGTGAAAATAAGGCGCTGCTGTCGATGACACAACCGGTGGATCCGGCACAAAAAGCCCATGTTCAGGGTGTGCTGGATAATGTGCATGCGCATTTCATTACTGCAGTCAAACAGGGCCGTGGCAACAAGTTAAAAGCCAATGATCCAACCTTGTTTTCCGGCTTATTCTGGACCGGCGATCAGGCATTGAAACTGGGGATTATTGACCGTCTGGGCAGTATGAATACGTTAAAACGTGAATTAAAAGTCGACAAAACCGTCAACTATACCATTGAATATAATCCGCTAGATTCGATGCTGGGTCGTATGGGCACTGCGGTAGGTCAGGGGATGGCCAGCGCTGTATCGCAGCAGATTCAATCTGAACAAAGTACCAAATTACAATGAAACCATTAATCCATTTTGCTCACGCCAATGGCGTACCGTCACGGGTCTATCAAAAACTATTTCAGCATCTGCAAGATGATTATGACGTGATTGATGTGCCTTTGCTCGGGCCAGATAAACGTTATCCAATCGATAATCACTGGAACAGTCTGACCCAGCAGGTGATTGACAGTATTGTGCGGCAGGCACAAGGCCGCAAGGTGATTGCACTGGGTCATTCACTTGGTTCGGTGCTGAGCTTTCAGGCCGCGCAGCAACGCCCGGAACTGTTTTCCCAGCTGATCATGCTGGATCCGCCAATGATCATGGGTAAAGAAGCCTTAGTGATGCATGTAGCGAAACTGTTGAAGCTGAAAGCCCTCGATAAAATGTCACCGGCGGGATTGTCTAAACGCCGCCGTGATCATTGGGAGTCACGTCAGCAGGCTGCCGAGCTGCTCAGACCCAAAGGCTTTTATCAAGATTTTGATCCGGACTGTTTTCAGGCTTATATCGACCATGCACTGACAGAAGATCTTGTACGTGGTGGAGTGACGCTTACCATTCCTAAAATGGATGAAGTACAGATTTTCCGTACCAATCCATCTTTATGGTGGTTGCCACAGGCCAAGCTGAAGGTGCCGGCACAATTGGTAGTGGCCGAGAAAGGTCCGTTTCTGGCCCGCAAGTTTCCGCAGCAAATTGAGAAGAAATTCGGGATTCCTTTTCATGTTGCGCCGGGCGGTCATATGTTCCCACTGGAACAGCCTGAGCAAGTGGCACAGATGATTAAATCCTTATTAAAGGATCAGGCACCTTAAGATTACTTTTGGGAAAAATCAGGTCATAAAAAAACGCATCCGAGGATGCGTTTTTTTATAGATATTACTTTTTATTTTAGCGCTGACAGAACTGTAGCGGTTGCGCTAACACCTGACCACGATACAGCACCGCGTTTGGTGTGTGCTGCAGCGTACCACTACAAATCCATTCCACCACTTGCGGATAAATCAGATGTTCCAGCACATGCACACGATTGGCCAAGCTTTCCACGCTGTCCTGATGCGATACAGTAAGTACCCCTTGGGCCAGCGCCTGACCGGCATCCAGCTCGGCAGTCACATAATGTACCGTACAGCCATGATAGACATCACCCGTGTTTAACACCCGTTGATGAGTATGCATGCCTTTGTAATGCGGCAGCAGAGAAGGGTGAATGTTCAGCATTTTCCCTTCCCAGGCTTTAACAAACTTGGCGCTTAAAATGCGCATAAAGCCTGCCAGCACCACCAGATCAACCTCCCAGTCTAAAAGCTGTTGATGCATCACATCATCAAAACTTTCACGGTCTGGGTATTGCTTGTGTTCAATTACCGCAGTGGCAATACCGGCTTTTTGGGCACGTTCCAGCGCATAGGCTCCAGGTTTGTTGGAAATGACCCCGACAATTTGTCCCGAAAGACGGGCATCAATCAGGGCCTGTAAGTTCGATCCACTGCCTGAAACAAGTACAGCAATTTTCAACATAGACAATTACGCAAAAATCACACGGATTTTTTCGTCAGCACCTTCAACAGATTCTGCATTGTCAACAATGTGACCCATTGCCCAGGCTTTTTCGCCCAACTGGTTCAGCAATTCAACAGTTTTGTCAGCATCCGCTGCATCCACTGCCAATACCATACCAACGCCACAGTTAAAGGTACGGTACATTTCGAATTGTTCAACACCGCCTTCTTTTTGCAGCAGTTTGAACAGTTCTGGCCATTCCCAAGAGGATTCGTTAATTACCGCTTGCGCACCATTTGGCAGAACGCGTGGTAAGTTACCAGGTAAACCGCCACCGGTGATGTGCGCCATTGCGTGAACATCAACAGATTTAAGTAATTCAAGAATAGGTTTGACATAAATACGGGTTGGCTCCATCGCTGCATCTGCCAGCGGACGGCCATCTACGATTTGAGTCAGGTCAACGTTTTTCACGTCCAGAATTTTACGAAGCAGAGAATAGCCGTTTGAGTGTGCACCTGAAGACGCAACACCAATCAGAACATCACCCGCTTTGACTTTAGAGCCATCAATAATTTTGCTTTGCTCAACCACGCCTACGCAGAAACCTGCAAGGTCATAATCTTCGCCTTCATACATGCCAGGCATTTCAGCAGTTTCACCGCCAACCAGTGCACAGCCCGCAAGCTCACAACCTTGACCGATCCCGGTAACTACATTGGCTGCAACATCAACGTTTAAGTGACCCGTTGCATAGTAGTCGAGGAAGAACAGTGGTTCTGCGCCACAAACCAGCAGGTCGTTCACACACATGGCCACCAAATCCTGACCAATGGTGTCATGACGGTTTAAATTAAGGGCTAAACGTAATTTTGTACCAACACCGTCTGTGCCTGATACGAGAACAGGTTCTTCATAACCTTTAGGAATTTTACAAAGTGCGCCAAAGCCGCCTAATCCGCCCATCACTTCAGGACGAGTGGTGCGTTTCGCAACAGATTTAATTCGATCGACTAACGCGTCACCGGCTTCGATGTCGACACCAGCATCTTTATAGCTTAAACCAGGGGTAGGGTTAGAAGTTGAGTTGCTCATAATGAAGTCTCCGCATTCGCGCGGGGGATTATAACCCGAATATACGAAACTCTTATGTTATTTATGCGCTAAAATGCTATCTTTATTAAAATATTTTACTTTATATAACGATTACACTGCAAAAAGGCGAGATTCTATGGCAGATCGTACTTTACGTCGCATTTTTATCCTTGCCGGGATAGCTTTAATTTTTTGGATTTTATATTTACTCAAGCCGGTCGTTATTCCATTTATTGTCGCCTTTCTTGTGGCTTATCTGTTCAGTCCACTGGTTGATACTTTATATCGGGTTGGGGTGCCGCGCTGGTTATCCATCAGCATCGTTTTTGTCGGAATCGGGATTCTACTGACCGTGGCAGTCTGGTACATCATTCCGCTGGTCTGGAAACAGCTGATGATTGCCCGCGACAGTATTCCGGTCGGAATTAACTGGATCAATACCACCTTTTTGCCTTGGATTTCTGAAACCTTTAATGTCGATGAGATGGAAATTGATACCACGCATATGTCAACCATTATCATGGACTATGTGCAGACCAATTACAGCGCCGACAGCATTCAGGCCATGATTTTACGGGTGGCGCAGTCCGGTCTGAACTTTATCCAGATTGGCGGGACCATTGTTTTAATTCCAATTATTGCCTTCTATTTTCTGCTCGACTGGGACCGTATGCTGGACAGTCTGCGCCGTTTAATTCCACGTCCGTATGAGCGCAGCACCCTGCATATTGTGAATGAATGCCATAACGTATTAGGCGCGTTTGTCAAAGGTCAGTTCCTGGTGATGATCCTCCTAGGTGTGGTCTATGCCACCGGTCTGCAACTGATTGGTCTGGACGTTGGCCTGATTATCGGGATGGTGGCAGGTCTGGCCAGTATCATCCCATATTTAGGTTTTGCGGTCGGGATTATTGCTGCGGTCATTGCCACCTTATTGCAGTTCGGTATCGACTGGATGCAACTGTTCTTGGTGCTGGTGGTGTTTATGATTGGTCAGGCGGTAGAAGGCTACGTGCTGCAACCGTTTTTACTGGGCGATAAAATTGGACTGTCACCGGTAGCAGTGGTATTTGCTGTACTGGCTGGTGCGCAACTGGCCGGTTTCCTCGGGATGTTAATTGCCTTGCCGGTTGCCGCGGTAATTGTGGTCTTGCTGCGTCATGCCCGGGATTGCTATGAACGCAGTCAGTGGTATGGACAGTCGACGGCTATCATTCATCATGACCAGCAAACGGGCAGTATCAGCATAGAAACTGATCAGGTGGATGTCGATATTGATCTTGAGAAAGATCAGACAAAGCCACTGCAACAGACTGAAAAATCGAGTAAGATGAATCCTCTTGATCCTAAAGATGTTTAACGAAGGCCTATTCTGTATATGCGTCAACTGCAGCTTGATATAGAACCTCAACTCGATGCCCGAATCAGTGATTTTTCTGGTCCGGGCTGGGGCCATGTAATTGACGCAGTGCGCCAGTTGCATGCGGGGCTGGTTAACCGTTTTTATGTTTATGGCGGTGCGGGTACCGGCAAAAGCCATCTGCTTTCGGCGATTTGCGATTCTTATCTGGAAATTGGCAAATCCGCGATTAAAGTCTCTTTGCTGGAACTTCTGGATGCCCCGACCGAAGCCATTACCTCTTTAGATCATTTTGATCTGGTCTGTCTGGATGATATTGAGGCGATTAGCGGCGTGCCGCATTGGCAGCGCGCGGTATTTCATTTAATCAATTACAGCAATGAAATGGGCGGGCAATTGGTGTTTTCATCACGTTTTGCCCCGATTGAACTGAAACTGGAATTGCCCGATTTACAGTCCCGTTTAACTCAGGCTGTGAGTGTGAAAGTGCCGACCGGCAGCCTGTTTGCCGACCGTCAGGCTTTGGTAACTTCGGTGCTGCAACGTAAAGGTATTCAGATTGATCAGCAGATTATTGACTACTTGCTGTTACATGGTCCGCAGCAGACTTCAATGCTGTTACAAAGCCTGCAACAACTGATTCAGCTGCTAAAAGGCGAAAAAATCAAACTGAGCGGTGCGAATTTGCGTCAGATCTACGCATTAATTGACGAATATCGGTAAAATACAAAAAAACTTGAGTAATTACTCTAGCTATGACAAATTACACTCAAAATAAGTCTTAGTTGCAAGGAAGCTGCAACTTAAAAATAAAAATGAATAAATAGGTTAAGGAGTAAGCTTATGCTCAAGCGGAGCATCGGCATTGGTATGCTGTTTATTGCGGGACATGCTTATAGTAGCAATATTGTTGTCACCATCACTGAAGATATTCAAGCCAATGATAAAGAATGTTCACTGCGCGAAGCAGTCGAGTATATTAATTTGGGGTTGCCGGAAGAAGGCCATAATGGCTGCGGTGGCGAAAATTCCTCCAATGTCATTCTGTTAGAAAAACACGCCGTTTATAAACTTAATCAGCAGTTAAAAATCACCCAACCCTTAAGCATTAAAACCACCTATGACACCGGCCTGAAAGAAAACAATATCAAAGGCCTGAACAATGCCATTATCGAAATGGCCGGTAATGAACGTATTTTTCATATTGAAAGTAGTGATGATAAACGTATTCAGGTCAACCTGAGCGAAGTCAGTCTGCAAGGCTGTGGCAGCGACAGTTGCCGTCCCAATCAGGGCGGCCTGATTCTGAACCATGAATACCTGGTGCTGGATTATGTCAAGCTGAGTCAGGGCCGAGCCAACCAGGGCGGTGCCATCTATAATCTGGCTGAAGTGGGAGAGAATATCGCGCCAGCCTTTATTGAAATTAAAAACAGTTTAATCCAGCACAACCATGCCACCGAGGGTGGCGCCATCTATAGCCGACTGCCAAGCTTCCGGATTTATGCAGCGGTGTTTAGCGACAACAAAACCAGCGATCTGGCATCTGCCAACCTATACACCCAGTTACCTACAGAAGATGTCGAAAATCTCAAGCTGCTGGCCGCTGCCAATACCATCAGCAGTACGACCTTTAACCGCAATGAAGGCTATGTGCTGAACCTGAGAGACAATATCGGGGTCAATAACGTCACTTTAATGGGCAATAGCGCAGGGGTACGTTTAGAAGCCCCGGCAGGAAAAGGCTATATTGCCAACAGTATTCTGCTGGCCAATCCACATCCTGTGACGGCGCAGTCTGCTAACTGTAGCAAAGAGGCAGCCGATCAAAGCGTGCTGCAAAACAATCTGGTCTCTGAAGAATGTGGAACGGGCGATGCCAATTACCCGAACCAGATCTGGCAGGGTAGCCATATTTTTAGCGGGAATATCCTGGAAGGCGCCTGTAAGGTGCTGAGTGAAGATGAGGACGCATTATTCTGCCCGTATCAGGTTAAAGAAGAACAGTTCCTGGGCTATATTCGCCCACGTATTTTACTGAATTACCAGACCCTGGCTGATTCTCCAATCGTCAACAAAGGCTATGCACAAGTGGGCACCACTGAGCAGGTTACTTGTGCCTCGGCAGATCAGCGCGGGGTGAACCGAGCTTCGGATAATACCTTGTGTGACCGTGGTGCAATTGAAATTACCGTACCTGATGCCTCAGGTCTCATTGGTCGGGATATTCTGGCCGGTGAAATTGCCGAAATGTCGGTCAGTGATTTAATTGGTGATAGTGATCTGGTACCAGCCGAGTTCTGTGATAGCCTGTTTAGCAGCAATCCGACCGGGAAAGCCTGGCAAGCCGGCTGTGTGCAGATTGAGCAGACCCAGACCAGTTCCAAGGGTCAACTGACGATTGATGAGCAGGGCAAGATTATTTATACCCCGGATTCTGCCTGGCATGGCGCAGATGTTTTTAAAATTAAACTGGTGACCAGCAGTACACGTTTTAACACCACCAAACCGTATGTGGAAATTCGTGTACAAGTGATTCAGGCACCTGAAAACCACATGGACAGTGACAAAATTAAAACATCTGGCGGAGCAGTGGCTGGCTATGGCGTGCTCATGTTGATGTTACTGGCAGCTTGGCGCCGTAAAAAATAAAAACAGGGAAAGGGAATGAAAAATTATAAAAAAGCACTCTTGGGAGTCATGATTGTCAGTGCCATGTCATTAATGGCCGCAGAAGACCGTACTATTTATGTCACCACATTTGCCGATGAAAATGGTGAAAACCCGGATAAATGTTCGCTACGTGAAGCCTTGGTGGCGGCCAAACAGAACAAAGCATTTGGGGGCTGTAGTGTCGGCAATACCAACTATATTGCAGTGGACTATATCCGTCTGCAAGCGGGTGAATACAAGTTAAATGCTGAATTACGCCCGCAATCCAATGTGCGGATTATGGGGGCGACACCGCTTGATTACAGCAAGAAAGATCCTATCACCCACCGTTATCCGGCGCTGATACCACATCAGACCATTATTAACGGCCAGGGGTTGCATCGTATTGTTAATACGCTCGACAGTCAGGCCAATGTCATGTTTGACGATCTGACCCTTAAAAATGGCTATAGCGATGGGCTGGGCGGGGCTTTACTGGTTGCCGGACCGTTGACCTTGACCAATACCGCAATTCTGGATTCGCAGGCAGCGCGGGGTGGTGCACTGTATATTGCTGCCCATAATCAGGAACAGCCAATTACGGTGGTGAATAGCCTGATTCAGGGGAACAGCGCCAGTGTCGGCAGTGTGCTGGCGATGGACTGTACGGCAAATCTGGCAGATACCCAGGCCAATATCACCATTCAGCAAAGCAGTGTCATTCAAAATGGCAACAGCAACAGCCTGAGTAGCTTTGATTTTTGTGGCAAGCCGCGTCTGACTTTAACCAATACCACAGTGGCTAAAAATAAAGCGAACTTAACGCAGGGGCATATTTTTAACCTGGCCAATGGCCCGGAGCACCGCCTCAGTACGCAATCGGTCTTCAGTTTAAATAACAATACCATTGTCGAAAATGAGGCCGCCAGCACCTTCTATTATGATGATTCAGGCATCAAAGTATTAAGATTTAATGTGCTGGCATTTAATACCGGAAAATCATGCCGTTATGCGTTGAATAATGGCAATTTAACCGAGCGGCAACCGAATATCAGCTCATCACGCAATGCGCTAATTTTCCCGAATGCACAAAGTGTAGAGCAGGGGGTATGTGACCTGCCGGAAACGCTCGCGAGCACAGAAGAAAACTCAATGAGCTCGGTGAATTTAAGTGGCAAGCAGTTAAGTGATGTGCTCTATCCAATGCAGCCGGCTTCAGCCTATAACTTATTCCTGCCGTTATATTATCCAAAAAATCTGGACAATGATGCGGACCTGGTCAATGTCGAAGGATTTGGCTGTGAAGTGTCAGATCAGCGTGGTTTACAGCGTGTGACTGATGGCACCCTGATTTTAGATCCAGAACAGAAAAACAGCTGTGAAATTGGTTCGGTTGAACTCATGCGTATGACCGCAGCAGATATTGTCAATCTGAAAAACGTGTCGCATGTGACCTTGTTTGACAGCTATCAGCAGGAGATTGACCGTTTAAAAGCGCTGGTTCAGGCACCAGAGAAAAATAAAGAGCTGTTGGCCCAACATCAGGCAGATCTGCAAAACTATGAAAATTTACTTAAATTTTCCAAGCAAAAACAGAAGTATCGGACTATTTATATCGATCCATTTGCACTGGCCCTCAAGCATGATGAACCAAATGCCGATGGTAGCGTGGCACAATTGCTGGAACTAAAACCGGAACACTTTAATATCAGTACAGAAGTCTATGGTATTGGCGGTGGTTTAGAAGATGTGGCCTTTGACCGCAGTAAACTGCTGCATGATCCAAACCTGAAATGCGAATGGGATGCCGATGTAAAACGGATTCTGTTCTATCGGGTCGATGATCAGGTGACCCAGAATATTGATTCTGCCTATTGTGCCTATACCATTACGTCGGTGACGGATCCAACTGTTCAGTCGAGTGGTTTGCTTGAAGCAAAATTCATGAACATCAAACCGATTGCCAAAGCCGACCGCTACACCATTGAATATGGTTCGGATTTGAAAATTAATGTTAATCCGCTGGAAAATGACAGTGATGATGGCGATGGACCTGTCAATACACTGCTGTCTGGACAAAATAAACCGGCCTTTTATACCGATAGCAATGGACTTGAATTGCCAATCCGTTTAACCAATGTGCCTTCAAGTGTACTGGTCACGGCAGACCGGAGTGGTCCATGTCCAGGGGATTATGTGCGTGAAACTTGTTATGGCGGAAACCTGCAGATTCAGGTGCGTAACAGCTATAGCCCGTTTGATTATGAGCTGAAATACACGGTATTTGATGCTGAACAGGAGCTGTCTAATGAGGCGACCATCAGCCTGATCAATACCGCGAAAAACAGCAATACTGAAGGAAGCGGTGGTGGAAGTCTAGGGCTTGCTGGATTATTTGGTTTATTGGGCATGGCGGTATATCGTGTACGCCGTCAGTTTAAGTCCTAAATCATGAATTCAGTGAGTGTAAAAAAGCCTCTTTCAAGAGGCTTTTTTATGGACCAGCATTGGGTTGATGCTTGGCTTAACCGCTTAGTATTCCGTCGGCGTGATATATTTATTGATATATTCTTCACGAATCAGTACGCGTTCTTCAGGCGTGGCCTTCTGCATTCTTTGGCCCAGTTCCTTGCGTTCCTGGGTACTCATTTTTTGCCAGGTTTCACGCATTTTCTGCTTTTCTGCATCGGGTAGCTGAATAAACCAGTCCATACGCTGTTGCAAAGAAGCACTTTTATCGGACGGCAGTTCTTTTAAATTCTGATAACGTTTGATTAAGGCCAATTGTTCTTCATCTGAGAGGGTTTCCCAGCTTTCAACAATTTTTGTGTCTGCATCTTTGGAGAAAATCCAGAAACGCTCAAAGCCAGCAAAGCTGGTTTGCAAAAAGCCCAGCGCACAGAAGGCGAATGCTAAACGTTTAGCTGCCATGTTGAACTTTATCCTCACCCAGCACCAATAACATTTCTAGATCTTCCATCATTTGCGGTGAAAGTTTTGGCGTAGCCACCACCTGATTTTGCGGTTGTGCGGTCATTTCTACCGAATTTGGTAAAATGACGAACCCTGCAATGGCAGCCGCAAGTGCAAAACCGGACATTTTCCACAGGCCATAGCGTGATGTCTGCTGGTCCTGAATCTGATCCAGAACATGATTCATCACCACAGCTTTGTCTTTGTGGTGGTGGGCGAGTCCATCAAGTTTGGAAGTCACTTGTTTTAAGAAATCATCTTGTTTCATTCGGATGATCCTCCCAGATATGGATTCATATGTGCCAGGGTCTGGCGTAAAGCCTGAATAGCACGATGATAATGGGTTTTTACACTGCCTTCAGAACAATTCATAATCTGGGCAGTGGTCTGAGTATCGAACCCTTCCCAGGCCCGCAGCATAAACGCTTGTTGCTGACGCACCGGAAGTTTGGCGATTGCCTCCTGAATTTCTTCAGCAGTCATGGCTTGGTCCAAAAACTCAGCAGGATTGAGTGCACGTTCATCGACCAGATCATTTTGTTCGACATCATCGTCATCCAGGCTGACTTTGCGGAAAAATGAAAAGGGTTGTGCACGACGGGCTTCTTTACGTCGCCAGTCCTGTAATTTGTTATTTAAAATGGTGTAGAACAGCGGATACCACTCATCTGTGCTTTTATCGGCATAGGATTTGTGCAGGGAAATAAAGGCTTCCTGAACCAGATCCATCGCGATGCCATGCTGTCCCTGAGTGGCACTTTCCATCATCACTAAGGCGCGCCCGGTGACCTCGTGCATAAAAGTTTTCAGGCGTTGTTCAGCCGTACTCTTCAGAGTACTCAAACTTTCAGGTTGAGACTTTTTGGGTGCTAAATCCATAGAGATGGAAAATCCTGTCATTGGATACCCACCATTATTTTTAACTTCATGGCACTATTAACGTTAAGAATAATGGTTCGGTTGACATTACAAGTTATTATTTTTCTAGTGTAATCTATTTTTTTAATAGGGCCAGCCTATTTAATATAAATTAACGTATTAGAGTCGTTGACGTACCATTTCAAAGAAACAGACTGAACCGGCAATCGCGACATTTAAAGATTCCTGTCCGCCCGGTTGTGGAATGGTAACGGCTTCGGCATGTGCTAGTGCGTAATCCGATACACCTTGACCTTCATTACCGAGAATCCATACGCATGGCTGGCTTAAGTCTTTGGCATACAGGCTGGTGGAACGGTGTGAGCTGGTGACATAGACCGGAATTTTAAACTGTTCCAGAATCTCCTCGAGCTGGATATTTTCAAAGGTCTGCAAAGAAAAATGCGCACCCATCCCGGCACGTAATACCCGTGGTGACCATAACGAGGCGGAGCCTTTGGTGCAGACAATTTGCTGGATGCCGGCTGCAGCAGCCGAGCGTAGCAGGGTGCCGACATTGCCAGGGTCCTGGACATTTTCCAAGATTAAGGTATCGGCCTGATAGTCAAGCGCCTGACTGGAACTTGGCAAATCGACAATAGCCAGACAGGCAAGGGTGGTGCCCAAGGTACTTAAATCTTTATATAAAGACTCGCCAATTACAAACACCGTACCCTGATACTGGTCCAGAATATCGTTCAGATCAGGATGTTTCAGGGCATTTTCGGTGGTGAAAATCGCGTTAATTTTCCGGTTTTGTTCTAACCATGCCAGACAAAGGTGCGAACCTTCAAGCACAGTCTGACCTTGTTTTTTACGGTAGCTGTTTTGTTCAATCAAGCCACGTAGGTGCTTAATTTTAGGATTATCTTTCGATTCGAGAAATAAGGTAGGCATGGAGAACATCCACACCTGTGAGCACAGACCCACAGGTGTTATCAGAAAAAATTAAGCGTGGTAGCCAGTAACAAGATCAACTTCGTTTTTAGAACCAATGATCACTGGTACACGTTGATGCAGATCGGTCGGTTCAATTTCCAGAATACGTACACGACCTGTTGTCGACGCACCGCCGGCTTGTTCCATGAGCATACTCATCGGGTTGGCTTCATACATTAAACGTAAACGGCCAGCTTTTTTCGGATCTTTCAGGTCATATGGATACATGAAAATCCCGCTACGGCACAGAATACGGTGAATATCACCCACCATACAGGCTACCCAGCGCATATTGAAGTCTTTTTCACGTGGACCGGTTTTACCTGCTAGCAGTTCATCAATATAACGTTGAACGGGTGCTTCCCAATGACGCTGGTTAGAGGCATTAATTGCATATTCTTTGGTGTCGGCTGCCACCTGGATATTTTCCGAAGTCAGCAGGAATTCCTGAGTTTCCGGGTCAAAGGTAAAGAACACTACACCTGCACCGACGGTTAAGGCCATCATGGTTGATGGGCCATACAGTACATAACCGGCAGCAACCTGGTGAACACCGGCCTGCATGAAATCAGCTGCTTGCGTGACGGCATTTTTTGCCGGAAGAATCGAGAAAATGGTGCCGACACACATATTGATGTCGATGTTGCTTGAACCATCTAGCGGATCGAACAGCACTAAATATTGGCCATTTTCCTGTGCCGGAGTGAATTCATCCAGTTCTTCTGAGGCTAAACCGCCGACATTAGGATGTTTCTGTAAAGCATCAATCAGGTAATCATTGGAAATGACATCGAGTTTCTTTTGCTCTTCGCCTTGCACGTTCTCATTTTGTGCACTGCCCAGAACCCCAGCCAAGGCGCCTTTTTGTAAAGCCTGATCAATAGTTTTGCAGGTATTGGCAATGGTCTCAATCACCTGTGCAAGTTCAGGGGTTAAATTTCCGCTTTGTTGTTGTAGAAATTGGGACAGGGTGCGATAAGACATAATAGGAAAACTCCGAATAAGAATCGATCGGGCATGATCAAAAAAGCTTTGTCCGATATTTTAGATGAGAACAGCTTAAAAGAAAAATTAAACTCAACTATTTGACGTGATTTTGCCCTTGCAAGTCTGCTAGAAAGTGCTATGTTGATGTGAAGGAACAGAATCAACCAGTATATAGGAGCACACATATGACAACGTTAAAGTTTGATGCGACTCCAACCCCAAGCGAAGGCATTAGTTTAGATGAAATTAGCGCCGACAAGGTCAAAGAGGCCTGGAAGGGGTATGAAGCAAAACCAGAGTACAAGAAATTTAACAAGCACGACATGATTGAGTCGATGCAACCCGCCAAAGATGAAGAAGATGCACAGGCAGATGCACCTTAAATAGAATTTGGCTCAGCTCTTGTGTTTGAGTATTAAAAAAGCGCCCGATGGAGCGCTTTTTTATATTGAGCAACTCTGCTCAATGATGCTTAACGCAGTAAAGGAGGTACCGCTTCGTAGTTGATTTCAACACGGCGGTTTTCTTTCCAGGCACTTTCATCATGACCTGGGTTAACCGGCATTTCTTTACCATAGCTGACCGGTTCCAATTGACCCGGATTCACGCCTGTGGTGACCAGGAAGCTTTCAACCGCTTTGGCACGACGCTCACCAAGGGCCATGTTGTATTCACGGGTACCACGTTCATCGGTATGACCTGTAAGCGCGACTTTCGAGTTGGCATTGGCCATCAGGAATTGTGCATGTGCCTGTAGGGTTTGTAGGTCTTCATTCGACAGTTCGCTGCTGTCATAGTCAAAGTGCACCACACGTTTTGCCAAGAATGCTTTATTGGCTTCAGTTACACCTTTGGCAGATGCACCGGCCAGGTTTTGTGCATTCAAGGCTGCATCATCACTTAAGCCTTGTGTATTGACCGTGGTTGAAGAGGTCGGTGTTTGTCCTGCTTGAACATCGGTTGCAGGCTTACGGTTGGCACAGCCAGTCATCACCAGCGCTGAGGCCAGTACAGGCAATACAAATAATTTTACTGCGTTCATTTTCATCTCCATGAAACTTGGTTGTTCAGTTGCTCTTATTTTGGTGCCCAAGCCGGTTCACGCACTTCACCTTGTTCACTTGGCAAATTCATACGGAAACGACCATCTAAAGACATAATGGACAGCAGGCCACGCGCACCTTCACGGGTTGCATAGACCACCATCTGTCCATTTGGTGAGAAGCTTGGAGATTCATCCAGGCTGGTTGGGGTGAGGATATTGGTAATGCCGGTATTAATGTCCTGAATCGCAACTTTATAATTGCTGCCACTTGGACGATGAACCAGCGCCAGTTTTTTACCATCGGCACTTAAAGTACCACGCGCATTAAATGCGCCGCGGAAGGTCAGACGTTTGCTGCTGCCCGTGTTCAGGTCATAGCGATAGATTTGCACTGAGCCGCCACGATCTGAAGTAAAAATAAACGATTTACCATCGGGTGCGTAGCGTGCTTCTGTATCAATGGCGCTGTCATTGGTCATGCGCTTGAGTTGACGCGTGCCCAGATCCATCTCGTAAATTTCCGGATTGCCGTGCATTGAAGCAGTAAACAGCATGCGTGAACCATCTGGAGAGAAGCTTGGTGCGCCATTTAAGCCACGGAAGCTGGCCAGTTTTTCACGTGAACCGGTAGATAAATCCTGAACATAAATCGCAGGGCGTTTGGTTTCAAAGGACACGTAGGCAATTTTCTTGGCATCTGGCGTCCAGGCCGGCGACAAGATTGGATCGCGTGAAGTCAGAATGGTTCTTGGCTGTTCACCATCGGTGTCGGCAATTTGCAGGGTATAGCGCTGCTCCGGAGTGGCCGGATTCCGCAAGACATAGGCAATACGACCACTGAAATCGCCTTTAATACCGGTCAGTGCTTCATAGATGGTGTCACTGATCATGTGCGCAGCCTGACGGGTACGTGAAGCCGGTACAGTCAGTAATTCGTTTAATAAATACTGCTGCTTTTGCACATCATACAGCTGATAGTGAATTTCAAAGCCACCATCTGCGGTTGGCTTGCTGGTACCAGTCACCACATAAGGTACACCGGCGGCCTGCCAGGCAGCGGCATTAGGACTATTATTTGCTGCACTTGCCGGCAAGTTTTTTGATGAGCTGGTGAATTTGCCGGAACGGTTCAGGTCATTTTCAACAATCGGGTAAATGCTTTGATCATTACTAAACGGAATGATGGCAATTTTCGGGGCTTCTGCAGGTGCTTTGGCAATTTCCAGATGTAGCTGGGCATGGGTTTGAGAGACCATTATTGGACCCAAAGCGGTAAAAATTGCCAAGTAAAGTAGATGTTTAGGCTTCATTTCCATCATTCGCTATTTACTCAAAACATAATTCTTGTTGATGTGATTGTTCTACATAATGCCATGCTTATTTGAGATTTAAAGCAGAGAATTATGACCAAACTGTTATAACACTGTGAAAAGTGAATAAAATTTTGTCGCTTGTTGTGCAGTGTAACTGAAAAATAACAGGCCATCCCGGCTTTTGACAGGATGGCGAGTCAGCTTATTTGGCAGTAAAGCTGGAGGTAAAACTGCGTGCTTCACGGCGTGCATCCGGGTCCGAAGGCATTGGATAGGGTGCAGCGGCACGTACCGCGGCCTCGACACTGGCTTTCATGTCCGGATCACTGGAGTTCACAATCACCGAGGCTACCGAACCGCTGTCGGTCAGCGTAACCCGTGCCGTGGCAGTTTTGCCAGAAGAGCCGACCGGAATATCCCAGGCCCGACGGATCTTGTTTTCAAAATCGCGTTTGGCTGTAGAGGCAATCCGTTTGGCTTCAGCTTTCTTTTGTGCCGCTTCTTCAGCCGCCTGTTTGGCCGCCGAAGCTTTGGCTTCTGCTTCAGCGCGGGCTTTGGCCTCTGCATCCGCTTTTGCTTTCGCAGCTGCATCGGCTTTGGCTTTTTCAGCTGCTTCGGCTTTGCGTTTGGCCTCCGCTTCAGCCTTGGCTTTGGCTGCTGCTTCTGCTTTGGCCTTATTCGCAGCCTCGGCTTTGCGTTTGGCTTCAGCATCGGCTTTGCGTTTCGCCTCTGCATCTGCCTTCGCCTTGGCTGCCGCATCCGCCTTGGCCTTATCTGCCGCTTCGGCTTTACGTTTGGCTTCCGCTTCCGCCTTACGACGTGCATCAAGTTTGGCTTTTTCTGCTGCTTCTGCCTTACGCAGGGCTTCAGCTTCGCTGCGGCGTTTGGCTTCTGCCTCGGCTTTGGCCTGTGCAGTGGCCTTGGCTTTTTCAGCGGCTTGGGCTTTACGTTCAGCTTCAGCCTTGGCGCGCTGGGCCTGTTGTGCCTGTAATTTTTCTGCTTCCGCCTGCGCACGAGCCTCTAGGCGTTTTTGCTGTTCGGCCTGTTGCTGTGCGGCAGTATTGCTTGGTTGTGCTTTGGCCGGTTCTGGCTGAGGCACAGCTGGTGGTGCGACCGGAATTACCGGAGCGTCTTCAACCGGAGTCGCGGTTTGCTGAATCTCGGCTGCTACATTTTTATGTGCGGTCTCAGCAAACTCGGTTTCTTCACGAGTAACTGGGGGTAAATCTTCCGGTTTAATCAGCACGGTCCGAATCTGTTTGGGTGGCTCCGGTGGCTGGCTCATGCCCAGATAAAGTAAACCCACCACGGCAATGACATGCACGCCGAGCGTGAAGCCAATGGCCAGTGCTTTTTGCTGAAACGGTGGTTTTTGCAATCTTTTCATCATTTACTTTAATGGCTCAGTCAGTAAGCCAACTTGAGTTAAACCGGCGTCCTGAAGGCTGCTCATCAGGGCCATGACTTCGCCATACGCACGAGATTTTTCACCTTCAATCACCACATGCAGTTCTTTATTTTCTGCTTGCGCCTGTTGCTGTGCTTCACTTAATACGGCAGTCAGTTCACTGAGTGTTAGCGGCTGACTGGAGTTTTGGGCTTTGTATTTCAGAAAATACTGGCCGTCTTTGTCCAGACTGACCACAGCTGGCGCATCTTTGGATTCAATCGGATTGCCATTGGCCTGCGGCAAATCGACATTGATGCCGCTGGTAATCATTGGGGCAGTGACCATAAAAATGACCAGCAGCACCAACATCACGTCGATGTAAGGCACCACGTTCATATCACTTTTTAAGGGCTTTTTAATACGCTCGAAGCGTCCGGAACGTTGAATGGCCATTAGTCATGTTCCCGTGCTGAACCCAAAGACTGACGTTGTAATAAGGCCACCATTTCTTCAGCAAACAAGGCACGGTCTGAATAGAGGCTTTCACCTTTGGCGGTGTAATGGTTAAAGGCCAGGACTGCTGGAATTGCGGCAAATAAACCAATTGCGGTGGCAATCAGCGCTTCGGCAATCCCCGGTGCAACGGTAGCCAGTGTTACCTGATCGACATCGGCCAGGCCAATAAAGGCATTCATAATGCCCCACACGGTTCCAAATAAACCAATATACGGTGCCACAGAGCCAATGCTGGCCAGCGCGCCTAAGCCTTGTTCAAGTTGGCCTTGGTCACGGCTTAAACCGACACGTAAAATACGTTCGGTACCTTCCAGACTTTGTGCAGTCGGGGCATGACGTTTTTTCAATTTGAGAAATTCACCCAGACCCTGATAGAAAATATCTTCCAGGCCGGTGCGTTTGGAATTGAGTTGGGCGTTGTTATATAGCGTATTTAATTCAGCACCAGACCAGAAGATTTTCTGGAAATGATCATCATCAGCCTGGGCTTTTTTATAACTGAGATGTAACTTGGCGATCAGATACCAACTATACAAGGAGGCCAGTAACAGCACCAACATGACCAGTTGTACCACAGGGCTTGCCTGCAAAATAAGATCAGAGACTTGTAGAGATGATTCTAATTGTGTTGCCATAGTTACGTAGTGCCATAAGTTTTTAGTCTTGGTCCTGTCCTAGCTCTTTTAGAATCAGGCCACGAATTTCATCCGGAAGGCGACGTGGACGCATTTCAGAACTTAAACATGCCAATTCCACCTCACCAGAAGCAAGCATGATTTCACCACGATAAATATTTTGTTGCAATACAAATGACGTTGCTTTACACGAAACAACACTTGCTGTAACAGTAATCAGATCATCCATTAAGATTGGACGCATATATTTGACATTAATTTTATGCACGACAAAGTTATAGTCGTTTTGATGCCAATAATGATCGACGCCGGAAGCACGCAGCCATTCGGTCCGGGTGCGCTCCATGAAACGAATATGATTGGCATGGTATACAATCCCGCCTGCATCGGTGTCTTCCATATAGATACGAATTTGAAATTCAAATTTATTCGCCATGATACTGTTCCATTACAATTTTCAGTTTTGGTCTGGAAGGGCCGTACAGAACTGGATTGAAGTTGTCTGAGGTTCTGTCAAATGCCCGACTGGGTTGGCTTTGCAGTTTAGCATAATGACTTTTTGCTCCTATGGCACAAGGTGTCAAATCCAGTGGCAAAGGTATAAAGAATGTAGAGCCGAGATTGGATATTTATCGTTCGGTACAGGTTGAATTAGGTGAATTGACACGTGATTTATGCCTTTTTTTGCCATGCCGCCTGTGCTTGGTCATTGGCAATTTTGATAGCACTGTTGCCAGTGCGGTTTTAGGCACTGTCCGGATGACTGAGGTACAGCCGTTCCACCGCATAATCACGTAGATGCAAGGCAAAATAGCTGCTGATCACGAAAGTTCGCTCAAACTGCTGCGGCTGTTTATTGGCAAAATATTGTCGTAGCTGGAGTAAGCCATACCAGATCATACTAAGAAAGAATGCCGCCACAGATAAGACAATTCCTACAGCGTCTTGCAGCAGATAACTACCAATTCCGCCCAGCACGGCCAGTAACGTCAGAATCAGGGCAAGCTTCTGTTTCGGTTTTACTGAAGTGGATGGTTGGGTATAGGTTTCAATAAAGGGTTTAAGTTCTTCGGAAAAATACAGGCTAATCCAGTGGATGGCGCATAGCTGATCAAAATGGATGGCGTCGATAGACCAGTGCCCATGCCGATGCAGGTCGATCTGTTCAATGCCAGCTTGATCTGCATCAATGATTTTGCCGCGTTCATTTTTAAAATCGAAGCTCAGCCAGTGACTGAGATCGCCTTGCAAAAGCTGGTTCAGATAGTTCAGTTCAGATTCACTGAAAAACTGGAATGGTTTGCCATAAGGTAGGGGGCGGATTGGCTGCAATTGCTCTATCAGCTCATCAAAATGCTGCTGAAGGTGTTGAATTAGTTGTTGTTCGGTCATCATTATTGTTGTTCGAGTATGTATTCAAGTTGTTATTTATCAAAGACCTTCATTACCTCACAGGCAATGAAGGTCCGGGATGGTTGTTATTTGGGTTCCGGCGGGGTCATGCCAAACTGTAAATAAGCCATATTGGTGGCAATCCGGCCACGTGCGGTACGCATCACATAACCTTGCTGAATCAGATAAGGCTCAATCACATCTTCCAAGGTGCCTGAATCTTCCGCCATGGCTGCGGCCAGTGCTTCAACCCCGGCAGGTCCGCCATCAAAACGTTCCAGTAACATTGACAGATAGCGACGGTCTAAGGTGTCCAGGCCATCTTTATCGACATTGAGCATATCCAGAGCGCGCTGGGCCATTGCATGGGTGACTTCGCCGGTGCCTTTGACCTGGGCATAGTCACGTACCCGGCGCAACAAGCGGTTGGCAATACGCGGTGTGCCGCGGGAACGGCGGGCAATTTCTGCCGCGCCTTCTTCGGTCATCGGGACATCCATTAAACTGGCAGAACGTTTTACGATATGGGTCAGATCTTCCACCGAGTAGAATTCTAAACGCTGCACAATCCCGAAACGGTCACGCAGCGGCGAAGTGAGCAGACCGGCCCGCGTGGTGGCGGCGACCAGAGTAAATGCCGGCAAGTCCAGTTTGATCGAACGCGCTGCCGGGCCTTCACCAATCATGATGTCCAGCTGGTAATCTTCCATCGCCGGATAGAGGATTTCTTCAATCACTGGTGACAGGCGATGAATTTCATCAATAAACAGTACATCACCTTCTTCAAGGTTGGTCAGCATGGCTGCCAAGTCACCGGCACGTTCCAGCACAGGCCCCGAAGTCGATTTCAGGTTGCCGCCCATTTCACGGGCAATAATATTGGCCAGGGTGGTTTTACCTAAGCCCGGTGGGCCGAAAATCAGGGTGTGATCGAGGGCTTCGCCGCGGCCGCGCGCTGCACCAATAAAGATTTCCATTTGTTCACGCACCACCGGTTGACCGATGTAGTCATCGAGGGAGGTGGGGCGGATGGCGCGATCAATTTGATCTTCGGGTTTTTCAGAACCACTGATAAGACGGTCTTGCATATATTATGTAAACTTCAGGTAAATACAGTTTAATGGGTCAGACGTCAAAAGCGCTTTTTGACGGATGTTCCAAGAAAATTAAATTTCGGGAATAACCTGTGGTTGGCCTTACCTTGCGAAATATATTTCTCATTCGGCAAAAAGTAAGCAAAACCATCGTCATTCGCAAAACTCGTCAAAAGATGATTCGTCTCGACTATATCGCAGAAACATTTTTGTGCAAATGCTTCCTGCCTCAAACAGTTGCGAATGACATTTTCGCGTATCTCATGCTGGCCTTGAGGCAAGATAGAGCTATCTATTTGTTCATCGACTTTAATGCTGCCCGGATAATGTCGCTGGCTTCGGTGAAGTCGCCTTTGGCAGCACTAACCAGTTTCTGTGCTTCAGCCGGTTTATAACCTAAAGATTGTAAAGCTGCTTCGGCTTCGGCCACGGCAGAGTTGCCCATAAACTGGATTTGTGCGCTGCTGGTGTTGCTTGGCGTATTGCCGGCAGCCATGGCTTTAAAGCGGTCACGCAGTTCAATCATCAGTCGTTCAGCGGTTTTTTTGCCGACACCCGGTACTTTGACCAAGGTATTCACATCTTCATGTTCAACCGTGTGAATCAGCATATCGACGCTTAAAGTCGACAGAATGCCGAGTGCCATTTTTGGACCAACCCCGTTGACCTTTAATAAAGTACGGAAAATGGTTTTTTCCTGCGCATCCAGAAAACCATATAGCAGTTGTGCATCTTCACGGACTGCTAAATGGGTCCATAAGGTGACTTTCTGGCCTTTTTGTAATTGGCAAAATGTAGACAGCGGTGTATCGACTTCATAGCCCACACCATTGACATTTAATAAGACCGTAGGGGCTTCGAGGGCAAACACCTCACCAATCAGACATCCAATCATTCAGTTTATTCACTTCTATTCGGTTAAATTTTTCAGTTCCGAGCCTGTCGTCTGCATCTTGAAGTCATCCACTTTTCTGTGATGCTCTGCGATATACAGCCGATGGGCCGGGGTGTTGCACAAGCAATGTCAGCACGCGCAAAAGTATAAAGCAGTTTTGGAGGTTCTCCCAAAACGGCAGGCTGTACTTAAAAGAATCCGGCTTTATTGCCTTGTAATTCCTGCGCCAGGTTATACGCCTGATGATCCGAGAATTTTGAGATAATATCCAGCACCTGCATGATATTGTCATAGTGATCTGGACCAAAATGGGCACCGGAACGCTGCAAAATCGCCATCAGCCGCTGCTCTTTAAAGCTTAAGGTTTTATGCGGTGTGGTCAGCGGAATAAAGGCATCCAGAATACTTTGCAGGCTCTGATGGGCAATAATTTCCAGACCGGCTTTTTGCGGATGTTCAAAAATTTTATCACGCGCCAGTTCTTTGGCCCGGTTAATGCCAATTTCAATATCGGCCGAGCAATATTGCAGTAAGGTCCCTTTCAGCTGGCCCGAAAGAATTTGGTCATGCTGCTTGGCAAAGGCACTGGTGACTTCATCGACCAGACGTTTCATCACCCGGCCACGTAGCGCGGCAATTTTCTGCTGCCAGGTGGTGCTGTCCAAAGACAGTTCTTCCGGCATGCCATAATCGCCAATCAGGTTCAGGAAAATCGGCTCGACTTCATCATAGCTGAGCATGTTCAGGATAATGCCATCTTCCAGATCAATCAGCGCATAGCAGATGTCATCTGCGGCTTCGAGTAAATAGGTCAGCGGATGGCGGCAATAACGATAAGGTCCGATTTCAATCAGGCCGAGCTGTTCGGCAATCTGTTTCAGAATGTCTTTTTCTGCCTGATAGCAGCCGAATTTGGCGCGCTGACTGGCTGGACGATTGCCCTGCGAGGCCATGGTTTTCGACAGCCACGGATATTTTAAATAGGCACCCAAGGTGGCATAGGTCAGACGCATACCACCATCATGCGGATGATAGTCAATTTTGGTCAGCAGGCGCAGGCCTTGGGCATTACCTTCAAACTGGCGTACATCGGCTTCCTGTTCCGGACTTAGGTCCTTTAAAAAGTCGGTATGTGAGGCATCATCAAACCATTCACGAATGGCATATTCACCGGCATGACCAAAAGGCGGATTGCCAATATCATGCGCCAGACAGGCGGCTTGAATAATCGCGCCGACATCGGCCGGGGTAATCCACGGAGGCAGCTGATCCTTGATTTTTTCTGCTGCCAGCATCCCCAGTGAACGGCCAATACAGGACACTTCCAGCGAATGGGTCAGGCGGGTATGAATACCATCATGTTGGGTAAGCGGATGGACCTGGGTTTTGCGGTTCAGCTGCCGGAAACTCTGCGAGAAAATAATACGGTCATAATCTTTATGAAACGGGCTACGCGCCTGTTCAGTACTTTGCTTTTTACTACCAATCCGAACTGTCGAAAGCAGTTCTAACCAACGCATCTGTGTCATTTATCATTATTCAATTATTTACTGCTTTGCATCATGCCAAAAAACCAAGCCCAGTACTAGAGTGAGGCGACATGAATTGTCATGGGAATGAAAAGCAGAAAAAATCTTGCTCCTCAATATAGACAAGTGATTCAAACAATATGAAACGGCCATAAAAAACAGGCCAAATGAGCCTGCTTTTTCATGAAGAGTTAAAATTACACCAGCCCTTCACCAGTTTCCTTGGCTTGTTGTGCATCTTTATAGACATTCAAGCAAATTGTGAACAAGACCAGGCTTGCGATCAACGGCCAAAAAAGTACATATAGGGTCAATAATTGACTAGTCATCTGAAATCTCCTTATTTACTTTTCTCAGATAGCTGGTGAAATTCAATCACCATCTTGTTGATTTGTTTAAAATCAAATCGTTCTTTACTGTAGACCAAGGTCAGAACAGTACAGACCAGAGCACTACTGCCATAAGCAGTCAGTGAACTTAATAAGGTGCCGTATTCACGCAAGAAGCCGATGGTCCATGGCATGAAGCCAATACTGGCCAAGATACCCACCACCAAACCGACTTTTTTGCCGAAGAAACCAAAGGTCATCAGACCCAGCACCACACCAATACCCAGGGTTGCAAGTAGCTCAAAGCCAAGCGCAATCAAGCCCTGGATTGGAATCCATTCAAAACGGACAATCAGGAAGCTGACGAAGGCGAGCCCGACCGACCAGTTAAAGGCACGAGAATTCACTTTGTCCCAATACAGGCTGACAATTACCGGAAATACAATAGACCCCCAAAGTGCACCCACAAAAATCAGCATTGATAAAATGTCAAATTTTAAAGTGGCGATAATGATCCCAAGCATGGTGGCGACAATCATGGTTATACGACCAATAAACAGCATTTTCTTGGGATTAGGTTGGTTTTTGGCAATCTGTTTTCCATAAATGTCAGTCATCACAATCGCAGATAACGCAGACAGATCCGAGTCAGCCGTTGAAGACAGCGCACCGATCACCATGATAAATAACAGGGCCACCATAAATGGAGAGAGATACGTCGCTGCCATTTGTGGAATCAGGTTATTCAAGTTGCCATCAATCGGTTGAATTCCGGCAAACAAGGCCAGTAAGCCGAGCATCCCCAACCCGATCACAATCGCGGCATAACCAATCGTCGCCGTAATAAAACTGGGTTTAATCAAGTCTTCCCGTACCGCAAATAAACGCTGGGCAATGGTCTGGTTACCGATGGCATACGCCAGGACTGCGACGAAGAAAGGCGCACCTTGTTCTAGAAATGCAGTTTTAGAGAAGAAATCGAGCTGTTCAGGCTGCAGGTTGTGAATACCCGTTTGAAACAGGGACGGTCCGCCCAAAGTGAAGAACAGCGTTGGGATAATGATCACCGCCGCCACGATCATCGCCACCAGCTGGCCAAAATCGGTAAATACAGAGGAACGGAAGCCAGACCAGAGGGTATAAGACAGCACACCAATCCCGGTGATCAAGACGCCATGTACAAAGCTTAGGGGAGATAAAATTTCGACCAAGGCACCTGCTGCAGTAAAATTCACCATCAAACTGATGACACTTCCCACAATATTGGAACCTGCCAAAATCATCTGGCTCTGGTTGCCATGGCGGGCATGCATAATTTCTGCCAGCGTATGTGCATTGGGTGCCAACTCACGAAAGCGCTTACCAAAAGGATAAATAAACAAAATCATCAGCGCGCCCCAGAGGCCGTAGTGCAAGGCACCGGAAACGCCGTATTTATAACCTGAAGAGGCAGCTGCATAGAATGACGCTGCCCAAATCCAAGTTGCGGTCATGCTGGCCGCAGACATACCAAAGCCAATAGAACCATTCGAGACCATATAGCCATCGACATTTTCATTTTTTTGTTTAATACGTAACGACAGTACAAAGGTAATGCCGTAAAAAAGCACCATCAATAGTACAGTGGTTGTACTAGTGAATTGAAACATAATTACTCCTTAAGCGAGGCACCTTTATTTTAAAAAACAAATCTTTTGGTGACGGACTAAGGCTCTAAAACAGGCAGAGCATAAAGCTGCAGAAAATGAGAAATCTGGTGTTTAAATATCTAGCCGATATTTGATCCACAGCATATATTTGATCCACAGCATAAAAAGATGTACGTAGGTGAGTCCAAAAATGGACCTTGCCTCAGCAATTGAGCTAGAGCTTAACATAAAACCATCAAATTTACTGATGAAGTCAGTGGGAAGTAAGGTTTTTTGCTGATATAGGGGTGATTTTTAGATAAAAAACTATGATTTTGCAGGGTCAAATATATGAATATTTTTTTTAGGGATTACAGTAATTTATAGATTGGATTAAAACTTGTTGAAGTTTGCGTTAATTTAAAATGTTAAAAAAAGTAACAAAAATTAAAAATTCATATTTTTTCGATTTTTACTTGTTGGTCAAAGCTTATATTTTAAACCAATTCTTGTAGAATGAATTGGATGAAATTTATTTTAAATGTTATTTCTTCATATTATTGACAAGTTTTTTTATGAAAGGTAAGTAATCATTTATCAAATAGATGCAATGATAATTTTAGGGTGGATATTTATATAGGGCTTTTTCCTTGAGAATATCTATATATTATCTACTAGATTATCCCTGATATTAGGAAGTGAAATACATAATGGAAAAAACTCTTGTGAAATATTCGTGGTATGAGATTATAAGGGTTGGATTTGCATATTTTCATTCTTTCTTTTAGGTGAATAAATCAAGTTAAACTCAAGAGAATACAGGACGAAAAATAATAGAAATATTGAACGTAAAAATCCCATCTAAGAGGGTGAAGTCTCAGGGTTCAAGGTTCACAAAGGCAAAGACCAAAGGGATCCTGAGCGGATGACAGCAACGCTCTCTTCGGGTGGATATGAGTACTCAGCTTTCAGGATGATTAATTCGTACAAAAAATTTAATTTCTGGTGCTGCAGCAGGCTATTCAGACAATCTAGGACTAGCTTTCATCATGCTTATAGAACTGTTGAAAAATAAGACAATTTTCCTGAGTAGAACTATTCTTAAAAAAAAATTAATTTTTCTATTACAATTTATGTTAAGATTTTCGGCTAAATTCAATTCTTTTGCCTGATAATAAAAGTATTATTTTAAAAATATCAAATATTTTAGTACGAGTATTCTTGTTTCCTCTCTAGCTGATTGGCTCATTTCACAGTAGAATATGCGCTCTCTTCAAGTCACATTGTGGCGAGGTCCAAAAGATCTGCCCGTGGAGCCAAAATCAGCATGTTTATCGTGGCCGGTGCACCTGCACATTCTTCTTTTAAGAAAACTCAACTATTATCACGTTTATCGTCAATTAGTTCTGTTCAATCTTTCGATAGCCAATGGATCTATCTGTTTGACCAAGCGCTCAACGAGCAGCAGCAACAATCAGCTTTAGAGCTGTTAAATGATGGCGCATCTTTTGAATTACGTCAGCCTGCCAGTGACGAAGTCCAAATTTTAGTGACTCCACGTGTCGGTACCATTTCGCCGTGGTCATCCAAAGCGACGGATATTTTTGCCAACTGTAATATTCCAGTGCACCGTATGGAGCGCGGATTGCTGTTTACCCTAAAAGGTGTAAAAGCGCTTTCTAAAGAAGCATTACAGATCTTGCATGACCGCATGACCGAAAGCGTGTTTACTGACATTGCAGATGCAGCCGCACTGTTCGTGGAAACCGCACCAAAACCGTTAAACTCGATTGATATTCTGGGTCAGGGCAAAGAAGCACTGGTTAAAGCCAACAATGAATTTGGTTTTGCACTGTCTGAAGATGAAATTGATTATCTGACTGAAGCTTTCACCAAACTGGGCCGTAACCCGAACGACATCGAACTGATGATGTTTGCGCAAGCCAACTCTGAGCACTGCCGTCATAAAATCTTCGGTTCAGAATGGACCATTGATGGCGAAGTTCAGCCGTTGTCTTTGTTCCAGATGATCAAGAACACCTATAAAGAATCACCAACAGATGTATTGTCAGCATATAAAGACAACGCCTCGGTGATTGTAGGTTTTGATACCCAGCGTTTCTACCCAACGCAAGAAGAAAACGGTCAATACGTTTATAAATACAAGAGCCAGGCGGCTCACATCCTGATGAAGGTGGAAACCCATAACCACCCAACCGCAATTGCTCCATTTGCTGGTGCGGCAACCGGTTCAGGCGGTGAAATCCGTGATGAAGGTGCAACCGGTCGTGGTGGTAAGCCAAAAGCAGGTTTAACCGGTTTCACCACATCGAACCTGAACATTCCAGGCTTTGAACAGCCATGGGAAGATAACTACGGCAAGCCATCGCGTATGGCCTCTCCGCTGCAAATCATGATTGAAGGCCCACTCGGTGGTGCAGCATTTAACAACGAATTTGGTCGTCCTGCCTTAAATGGTTACTTCCGTACCTTTGAACAAAATGTCAATGGCGAAGTCAAAGGCTTCCATAAGCCAATTATGATTGCCGGTGGTTACGGGAACATCCGTCCGGATCATGTCGAAAAAGATGCAATTCAACCGGGCGATCTACTCATCGTGCTTGGTGGTCCAGCCATGCTGATCGGTTTAGGTGGTGGTGCAGCGTCTTCTGTAGACAGCGGTACCATGGGGGAGAGCCTGGACTTCGCTTCTGTACAACGTGAAAACCCGGAAATGGAACGCCGTTGCCAGGAAGTAATTGATACCTGCTGGCGCATGGAAGATGAAAACCCAATCGTATCGGTGCATGACGTTGGTGCGGGCGGTATTTCAAACGCAATGCCAGAACTGGTCAACGATCATGAGCTCGGTGCGGTACTGGATTTACGTAAGATTCCATCGCTTGAGCCAGGCATGTCGCCAATGGAAATCTGGTCTAACGAAGCACAAGAGCGTTATGTACTGGCAATCCGTCCAGAATCTCTAGCGTTGTTTGAATCGATCTGTGCGCGTGAACGTTGTCCGTTTGCGGTACTGGGTGAAGCGACTGAAGCGCGTCATTTAACCGTTGAAGATCCACTTTTTGGCAACAAGCCAGTGGATATGCCAATGCAGGTGATGCTGGGCGGTACACCACGTATGAGCCGTTCATATGAAAGCATCGAGCGTAAAGGCGATGATTTTGATGCAGCTCAAGTGACAGATCTGAAAGATGCGATTTACCGTGTCCTGAAAAACCCGACCGTTGCCTCTAAATCGTTCCTGATCACCATTGGTGACCGTTCGATTACCGGTATGGTGGCACGTGACCAGATGGTTGGCCCATGGCAAGTGCCTGTAGCGGATGCTGCAGTAACAACCACAAGCCTGGTGGGTTATACCGGTGAAGCGATGGCCATGGGTGAACGTCCACCAGTGGCATTATTGAACCCGGCAGCGTCTGCACGTTTAGCGGTGGCTGAAGCGATCAGCAATCTGATGTCTGCAAAAATTGACCAGATTGGCGATATTAAACTGTCTGCGAACTGGATGGCAGCAGCAGGACAAAAAGGTGAAGATCAGGCACTGTTCGAAGGCGTAAAAGCGATTGGTATGGAAATGTGTCCAGCACTGGGCATTGCCATTCCTGTTGGTAAAGACTCACTGTCTATGCGTACGACTTGGAATGACGAAGGTGAAGACAAATCTGTCACTTCGCCAATGTCAGGCGTGATCACTGCATTTGCACCTGTGACTGATGTGCGTAAGACATTAACACCAGAACTGAAAAATCTTGAATCTGTACTGGTACGTATCGACCTGTCTAAAGGCCAATTCCGTCTGGGTGGTTCGATCCTGGCGCAAGTGTACAAAGCGATTGGTTCAGTGACACCAGATGTCGACAGCTTCGATGACTTCAAAGCCTTCTTCGCATTGGTACAAGACTGGAACAACCGTGGCCTGATTAAAGCCTACCACGACATCGGTGATGGTGGTTTATTGGCTACTGTTGCAGAGATGATGTTTGCGTCACGCTTGGGTGTGGCACTGGAAGATCAATCGACTGCAAGCCTGTTTGCTGAAGAAATTGGTGCTGTGCTGCAAATTACCAAAGCAGATTGGGAAGCATTACAAGCTGAAGTTGCAGCGTCGACATTGAAAGATGCAATTGCGGTTGTCGGTACAGTCAACAATTCTGACCAGTTGGCGGTAAACGGTTTGGTGCTGGAACGTACTGACCTGCAACAGGCATGGGCAGAAGTGTCTTATCAGATCCAGCGTTTACGTGACAACGTTGAAAATGCTGATCAGGAATTTGCCTTAATTGCAGATAAAGCCCATCAGGGGATTATCGCGCAGCCAACTTATGACCTGAACGAGCCGGTTGAAGCACCGTACATCAACACCCGTCGTCCAAACATGGCGATTCTGCGTGAGCAGGGGGTTAACGGTCATGTTGAAATGGCGGCTGCGTTTGATAAAGTCGGTTTCAACACCGTTGACGTACACATGAGTGATCTGCTGGCCGGTCGTATCAGCCTGGATGACTTTGAAGGTCTGGTCACCTGTGGCGGTTTCTCTTACGGTGACGTTTTAGGTGCCGGCGGTGGCTGGGCAAAATCGGTGCTGTTTAATGCCAAACTGCGTGATCAGTTCGAGAAATTCTTTAACCGTCAAGAAACTTTCAGTGTGGGTATCTGTAACGGCTGTCAAATGCTGTCACAACTAGCACCACTGATTCCGGGTGCAGAGCATTGGCCACGTTTCCATCGCAATACCTCTGAAGTGTTTGAAGCGCGTACTGTGAACGTGCGTGTAGAAAAATCAAACTCGATTCTGTTTGATGGCATGGAAGGTTCAATTTTGCCAATCGCGGTTGCGCATGGTGAAGGTCGTGCTGTTGCCAGCGCTGAAGACTTTGCCGCATTAAATGCTGGCAACCAGATCAGCCTGCGTTATGTCGACAGTCAGGGCAATGTGACCCAGCACTATCCACTGAACCCGAACGGTTCTCCAGAAGGGATTACTGGTGTGACCTCTAAAGATGGTCGTGCCACGATTATGATGCCGCACCCGGAGCGTAACTTCCGTGCCGTACAACATTCTTGGAAACCTGAAGAATGGACTGAAGATGGTGCATGGTTACGTATGTTCCGTAACGCACGTAAATTCATTGGTTAATTGACCTTATTTTGAAAAGCCACCTTCGGGTGGCTTTTTTATCGGCGTTTCATCCCAAAATGGGGATAGCTGATTTTGCCCGGCACCGTACAATAAACAGCATAATTATAAAAGTGGATAACAAAAATGCAGATGCGAACGGTCATTCCTATTTTTACCAGCTTGATTATGCTGAACGGTTGTGGTGGTGAGAGTGCCAAGATTCAGGAATCTGTCAGATATGCTCAGCCGCTGCATTCCAGTTTAACCCAGTCCCAGTCTGGTACGCAGTCACAAGGCGAAAAGTGGTCAGTTTCAGGTCAGGTATTTGATGCCAGCGGGCAACCTATCGCCCAAGCCAAAATCTATGTGCAGCTGGGCGAACACAACTATTACACCCATTCTCAGACCGATGGCCGTTACACTTTATATCTGCCTCGTGAATATGATTATCCGGATCATATTGCCGGCACGGTCTGGATGGAGGGCTATCAACCGGAAATCCTGTTGCTGTCCTATCAGAACCAGCATTTATATATTGATCAGCATAGTCATCTGGTTCAGCTCAAGCCTTTAACCGAAGCGCATGTGGTGTTTCAGCAGGGGCTACATTTAATTCATCTGGGTGATGATTCACTGGTGAAAAACCCGGAAACCCGAATTCAGACCGCGCCACAAGGACTGGTCTGGAGTGATGGTTTTCAGTATACGCAGGCACTGCAAAAACAGTATAACCAGCTCTGTATCCAGTTGTATGGCAAGGGTATTCAGAGCCAGTATGCCAATCAGGATAAAATTTCCATCTCCAGAAAAAATGACCTGCGTTTAAGTATTACCCAATTGCTGTCGGACAGTCCGAGTTCGGGCGCCTATAGTGCCAATGAGCACTGTTTTCCGTTAAGGCATTTTCAGGTGAATGATCATATTCAGGTGCAAATTAAGTCACATACCCTGGACACCGATCAGGATAATTTCGAGATGCTGAATATTGTAGGCGTCTTAAGAAAAATTTAAAGTAGATTACCTTGCTGAGATAAATAATGGGCTCAATGGAATAGCCTAAGCAAAGAAAGGATCTAATCGATTTTGAAGATTCAATAATTCTCGCTATTCCATTGCCATGTTTCATCCAAACCCATAGCTAAAGCTGGGCAATTGTTTGGGATCAGTACTGTATCTATTCAAACAGATGTAGCGCTATTCAGGATTTAGGTCATTTCTTGCAAACAGCAGATGACAACAGGCCAGTCAATACGGTATGAAAGATAGATCAATACCGGGAGTGACTATGCTAAAACTGATTTTTTATGTGCCTGAATCGCATCTGGAAGCCACCAAAGCTGCTGTATTTAAAGCCGGTGGTGGGGGAATCGGCGATTATGAACACTGTGCCTGGCAGGTGCTGGGCACCGGGCAATTTAAACCCTTACGTGGCGCAGACCCGTATATTGGGGAAGTCGGCACGCTTGAAAAAGTAGAGGAATGGCGGGTGGAAATCATTGTACCGGAAGATAACGCAGCAAATGTAGCCCGTGCCTTAAAAGATAGCCATCCTTATGAAGAACCGGCATTCGAGTTTATTCAGATGATAGATGTGCAGTTTTAATTGTTGAATATTGGAATATCTGACAGAGAAGGAGAGCCTTTTAATCAGCTCTCCCTTGTGCAGCAGTCCCGCTTCTCTCTTAAAGAAAAGTGGGACTTTTTACATCTTGTTTAAACTTTCTGAATAAACAACTCCCGGTCAAACCGGTATTGCGGGAAGAATACGCCATCTTTCGCACGTTCACCGGCAGCAATTACCATCACCACATATTGCTGTTCATTCAGCTTTAAGATTTTACGCACCATTGGCTCATCAAAACCTTCCATCATACAGCTGTCAAAGCCATAAGCGCGTAAGGCCAGCACCAGATTTTCACAGGCCAAAGCGGTAGTTTTCGAGGCCCACAGTTTGGCATCGGCCGGATGAAATGCCGACACTGGCAATTGCTTGTCCAAGCTACGTGCCACTTTAAAGGCCACTTTTTTGAAATGACCGAAGGCATTGAAATAGCCAGTTTTATAATTATAGGGAATAAATTTATAGTATTTTTTTACCGGGGCTGGCGCTTCAGGAAACGGGAACTCGGAAATATTGAGTTTGGCCATTTCATCAATGCGGTCGGTGCGTGCTACACAAACAATCAGCTCGGCCGCAGTTTTGGCTGCCAGTTGACTCAGACAGGCTTTGACCAGCTGCTTTTTCTTGGCCGGATTCTGGACCACATAAAAGGTCCACGGCTGTAAATTGGAGGAGTTCGGTGCCAGTAAGGCTAAATCCAGGCAGGCATCTAAAATATCCGCTGGAATGGGCTTGTCTGTAAATTTACGTACTGAACGGCGACTGGTGATGACTTTACGAAAGTTTTCGACATCAATATCTTGTGGTGCCGGTTCGTAATAGCGTTTTTTCTCGGTTGAAGATGATGCAGAGTTTAAAGATAAGGGATCTGACGAATTTGACATGGGAACCATCACAAAAGAGATAAAAGAAAGAGAAAACAACTAAACCATAAAAAACGTAGGCACAGCGACTGCACCTACGTTGATGAGCATAATACTTAATGAAACTGGGTAAAGTCAGGTTTACGTTTTTGCATAAAAGCCTGTACAGCTTCCATCATTTCCGGTGAGCCGACCCGTTTCATAAAGATTTCCGCTTCATGATCAATACAGTCAATGATCTCATCCAGATTGTGTTTCATTAGCGCTTTGGTTTGTTTGAGAGAAGCCAGTGGTAAGGCTGCCAAAATGTGCGCCTGTTGCTGGGCAGTGGCATATACATCCTCTTCAATCCTATTGACCAGACCGGCGTTTAGCGCTTTGTCGCTGTTAAACTTCTGCGCAGTTAGCAGCAGCTCTGCGGCTTTATGGAAACCGGCTTGCTGTACCAGCAGTTTGCTGGACGCACCTTCTGGGGACAGGCCGAGGCTCACAAATGGAATCTGGAACAGGGCAGTGTTGTCGCTATAGACTAAATCTGCATGTAATAACAGCGTGACCCCAATGCCAATGGCTACACCACGCACCGCAGCAATCAGTGGTTTGGAAAAACGTGCAGCAGCTTTTAGCAATACAAAGGGTGGCGTATCTCCAGCTTTGCCTTGCAATGGTGTTTGAATAAACTTCATGAAGTCCTGCATGTCGTTACCGGCACTGAAATCAGCATCGGCTCCGCGTAAAATTACTACGCGGACGTCTTTATTCTGATCGGCTTCGTCCAGTGCCTGCGCAATCCAGAGATACAGTTCACCATACAGGGCATTTTTGGCTTCCGGGCGCTGAATGGCTAAGGTCAGTACGCCATTGTCTAAATTCGCATTCAAATGTGGATGGGGTTGTTGAATACAGCTCAGTGTCATCGTACTATCCTTGCTTTCAATTAATTTGAATTTATGGGCTTATTATGGCGAAAATTATTATTGACGCCACAACTGGTGAGTTCATAAAAGTTGATGTGCTATGAATTATAAATTTGATTATCTTGTGTTTATTGGCCGCTTCCAGCCTTTTCATCTGGCACATATGCAGACCATTTTAATCGCGCTGGAGCAAAGTGAAAACGTGATTTTGGCACTGGGCTCAGCACAAGATGAACGCAATATCAAAAATCCGTTTACTGCCGCTGAACGCCAGCAGATGATTCTGTCCAACTTTAGCCCAGAGCAGCAGCAGCGGATCAAATTTGTGCATGTGGTCGATGTATATAACGATGAAAAATGGCAGAAACTGGTGAAAATGCTGGTGGCCACGGTGGCCGGACCAGAAGCCAAAGTCGGTTTAATTGGCCATTTTAAAGATGAGTCTTCCTATTATCTGCAATTTTTCCCGGAGTGGGAGATGGTCGAGCTTGACAGTCTGGAAGGTGCCATGTCTGCCACGCCGGTACGTGAAGCCTATTTTCGTGGAGAAATCTGGACCGATGCCTTCCCGCCGGGCACAATCAAATTTTTACAGAATTTTCAGCACACGCCGGTTTATCAACAATTACAAGACAAATATCATGCGCAAGACCGTAGTAATCTCACCTAAGCTCGCCAGCTTCATCTTGTTAATAAGATAAAGCCAGTTACGCCGCAAGGAGATAAGCGATGAACTTGAACCCGCCAGTAGCAATGTCAAAGACCAAATACTTGCTGGGTGCGGCCGTTATGCTGCTGGGTATCAGCCCGGCCTATGCCGAGCGCTGGACCTTGACCCCAAAAAGTGAAGTTGGTTTTGAGATTAAGTCCATGGGCGTGCAACTGGTCGGAGGGCAGTTTAAAGAGGTGCAGTCAGTCATGCATTTTGATCCAACAGCACCGCAGCAGGCCTCAACCCAATTTGTGCTAAATGTGGACAGTCTGCAGCTGAGTAAACCGTCTTTAAGACATATGATTCTGGGTGAGGACTTATTCTATGCTCAAAAATATAAAACCGTCAGTTTTAAAAGCACGCGTTTTACCGCTTTAGGTCCTGATCAATATCGTATTGCCGGTAATTTAACCCTACGCGGCGTGACGCGTCCGGTTGTTTTTCATACCAGTTTAAAACCGAATACAGGAAACCCGAAATTGCTGGATGTGCAATCATCAACCCAAATTCAGCGTAGTGATTTCGGTATGAAAAAGGCGATGGGTGGTGTTGGAGAAAAGGTCAATATTCAGCTTAAAGGTCAGTGGCGTGTTCAATAATGAGATAACAATAGACGTGATGAGTGAATTAAAAGCCTGAGCTTGTATCAGGCTTTTTTCCGATCCAGCAATTGTTTAACTGTTGGCTTGTAAGGTTTTTAAATCTTCCAGTACCTGCTCGGCATGTCCTGCAGCCTTGACTTTACGGTATTCCTTGACCAGCTGGCCATTATGGAAAATAAAGGTAGAGCGCTCAATTCCCATGACTTTTTTGCCATACATATTTTTTTCTTTAATCACATCAAAATGCTGGCACAGCACTTCTTCCTTATCACTGATCAGATCAATCGTCAGGTTCTGTTTGGCAGTAAAGTTCTGATGTGCTTTCACCGAATCACGCGACACGCCAAGAATGGTCGCACCCAATGCCTCAAACTGATCTTTCAGGCCAGAAAAATCTACCGCCTGCGTGGTACAGCCTGGAGTGGAATCCTTTGGATAAAAATACACAATTAACCATTCCGCCTGTAGTTCAGCCAGATTGATTTCCGCCGTGGTGGTCGGAAAAGTCTGATTCGGTAAGTTCAAGTCGCTCATGATATCGTCCTTTTAGATTGTGTCAGTTTTTAAATTGCCTCTATCATACCGAATTTCCTGCATTTTCTCACAAATTACCGGTAGAGAAAAATGAACGCAGCAAACTGGGCAAAAAAAAGCCTGCAATGGATGCAGGCCTCTGGAGGAAATATATGATTATTTCTTTTGCTGCGCTTGCGCGGCTTTCATGGCTTCTTCAGTTAAGGTTTTTAATTTACCGGTTAACTGAGGACCAAAACATGCCTGTAAGTCTTTGTTTTGTTTTTGGACAAAAGCAAGAGTACTTGGGCTTTTCTTCTGGTTAATGGTACTTTGGATTTCCCATTTTTGTGCATTGGTCAGCTTGCCATCTGCTTCAACCGCACAGGTACAGTATTTGCTGACTTCAGCAGCGCTTAACTTTTTACCTTTGGCAGTTTCTTCTTTACAAACATTAATCAGCGCCGATTTTACATTGGTGCTTTTATATGCCTGTTGCAATTTGTCTGTGTTGGCCTGAGCAGATGTTGCGAATACGGCTACAGTAGACACAATCGCAGAAAGGATAATGTTTGATTTTAAATTCTTCATAGATTCTACCTTGTCATTACGGTATATAACGTGTTGGATCAGCCACACCTGCGTCTAGGAAACCCTGTTTACGTAAACGACAGCTATCGCATTTTCCACAAGCACGTCCTTGGTCATCTGCCTGGTAGCAAGACACCGTTTGACTATAGTCTACGCCATGATCAAGACCTAAGCGAATGATATTTGCTTTGGATAAATGTAACAAAGGTGTTTCAAATTTGAGTGATTTTCCTTCTACGCCCACTTTGGTCGCCAAACGCGCCATATTGGCAAAAGCCTCAATAAACTCAGGACGACAGTCCGGATAGCCGGAATAATCCACCGCGTTAATACCAATAACAATGGCTTCTGCATCAAATACTTCCGCTGCTGCCAGTGCATAAGACAGGAAGATGGTGTTACGTGCCGGAACATAAGTCACCGGAATACCATCCTGTTCCTGCTCGGGTACCTCAATATTATGATCGGTCAGGGCAGAGCCACCTAAGTTACCTAAATCTATATTAATAACACGATGTTCTACACCCGCACGCTGGGTTAAGGCTTTGGCAGCGTCCAGTTCAGTGGTGGAACGCTGGCCATAACGAAAACTGAGGGCGATACATTCATAACGCGCTTGCGCCCACGCTAAACAGGTTGTTGAGTCTAAACCACCAGATAACAATACAATGGCACGAGGGCGCATCAGAATCTCCAAAATAATAAAAAGCAATTTGAGCCGTGTATAAAGCTTTGCGTTTCGCAGCTTAATTTTGCAAACAGAGCAATTATACAGCAGCCTGATTAACGACCAGTTTCGTCATTCCACAGCAGTTTGTGTAACTGTAGCTGAAAACGAACAGGGAGATGGTCTTCTAAAATCCATTGGGCCAAATCACGGGCCAGTTGCGGCATGCGTGCGGTACCATTTTCAACTTCAAAGGCAGGGGAAAACCAGACGGTACTGACTTTTTTATGCAGTTGATATAACTCTACTTGCTGCTTCGACCATTCATAATCTTCACGGTTACAAATCACAAACTTGATTTGATCGTGCGCAGTCAAATAGTCCAGATTTGAAAGCAAATTCCGTGCAACTTCCCCCGAAGTTGGGGTTTTTAAATCTAAAACTTTGGAAACACGCGGGTCTACCTTAGATACATCTAAAGCACCGCTGGTTTCTAGGGACACTTCACAGCCTAAATCTGCTAATCGCTGCATTAAAGGCAGGGCATTCGGCTGTGCCAGCGGTTCACCGCCCGTCACGCAGACATACGGTGTGTTAAAGTCCAGCGTGGTCTGAATAATTGCTTCAAGCGACTGACGCTCGCCCCCTTCAAAAGAATAGGTAGTATCGCAATAAGTACAGCGCAGCGGACAACCGGTTAAACGGATAAATACAGTTGGCAGCCCTGAGGTATTGGCTTCGCCTTGTAATGAATAGAAGATCTCCGTAATGCGTAAACCCGCAGACGGATCAGAAACAGGAATAGCGGAAGATCGAAGCGTACTCATAACAAATTAACCACCGGGTAGAAAAACAAAAATCTCTACGATCATTGCTAACCGTAGAGATGAGGAGCGATAGCTCCGCTTAAACTAAAGAAAAATTAGTCTTCGCGTAATAAATCGTTCAGGCTGGTTTTCGCACGTGTTTGCGCGTCAACTTTTTTCACGATAATGGCAGCATATAAGCTGTATGTGCCGCATTTAGATGGCAGGCTACCAGAAACAACTACAGAACCGGCAGGAACACGGCCGTAGTGGATTTCGCCAGTTTCACGGTCATAAATCTTGGTAGATTGACCAATGTAAACGCCCATTGAAATCACAGAACCTTCTTCAACAATCACGCCTTCCACGATTTCAGAACGTGCGCCGATGAAGCAGTTATCTTCAATAATGGTCGGATTGGCTTGTAGCGGCTCAAGTACACCACCAATACCGACACCACCAGACAAGTGTACATTTTTACCAATTTGTGCACATGAACCGACAGTGGCCCAAGTGTCTACCATAGTGCCTTCATCTACATATGCACCAATGTTGACATACGATGGCATCAGCACCACATTTTTTGCCTGGAACGAACCTTTACGTGCAACTGCAGGGGGTACTACGCGTACGCCAGCCGCTTTAAACTGTTCTTCAGTCCAGCCTTTGAATTTGGTGTCGACTTTGTCATAGAAACGAAGATCACATGACTCAATTGGTTTGTTGTCGTTCAGTTTAAAAGATAACAAAACGGCTTTTTTCAACCATTGGTGTACAACCCATTCACCGTCAATTTTTTCCGCTACACGCAGTGTACCGTTATCTAAGCCAGCAATAGCTTCCTCTACTGCCTGACGGATTTCAGCCGGGCAGTCTGCCGCGGTGAAATTAGCACGATCTTCAAACGCTTGTTCAATAATCGTTGAAAGCTGAGCCATGATCTTCCTTCCAAAAAAATTTTCAAGATTTTACACTAAATTGAACACGGGTTAGATGAAAATTGGCGCTAAGATCGAAATTAATAATAAAGAAAAATGTTTTCGCTCAATAGAAGAAACATCTGCTTAAACTTTCACCTCAAAAAAGAGTTATCTTTCAAAAAGAAACATAGATTTGTATCAAAAAATAACAAAAAATGAGCAAAATGTGCATAAAAACTGTGCGGGAACTTCTTTATATTTAAGCTTATCAACAATAGTACGAAACATGAAAAATAAGTTTTTATTTTGAGGAGCATATTACGATGAAATCTTTACATAAAATTTTAGCCATTTCAGTGCTTGCTACAGCAGCAGGTTCAGCAATGGCAGATACAGCAGTAATACATGATAGTTATGCCTTTGATCGTAACCAACTCATTCCAACAGGTGTCCGTGCTGAAGTTGGTACAACAGGTTATGGCGGTGCCTTACTTTGGACTGCAAACCCGTATGTGGGCTTAGCTCTTGGTTATAACGGTGGCGATATTTCTTGGTCGGATGACTTATCTATTGATGGTACTAAGTACGATATGGATATGGACAATAATTTGACCTATTTAAATGCTGAGATCCGTCCTTGGGGTGCAAGTCCAAGTAAGTGGGCACAAGGTGTTTATGTAGCTGCTGGTGTTGGTTATATTGACAATGAATACGGCTTAGAGAAACGTTTAAATAATGCCAATGATACTTTGAAAATCGGTGACCAAAACTTTTATGCCCCAAGTGGTCAAGGTTATGTGAAAGGTGATATGTCTTATAAAAATGACATTGCGCCGTATTTAGGTCTAGGTTTTGCACCGAAAATTAACAATAATTGGGGTGTATTTGGTGAAGTCGGTGCTTTCTACACAGGTAACCCAAGTGTGAATTTGGAATCTGTTGGATTGCAGGAAGTAGGTGGTGTTGATAATGGTCAAGCTGCTGCAAACAGAGAAGCTGAAAAAATCCGTAACGATGACAAATACGAATGGATGCCAGTAGCGAAACTAGGTGTAAGCTACCACTGGTAATATTCATTAGCTTTAGCTAAACCTTAAAAAACGAGCTTCGGCTCGTTTTTTTATGCCTTTAGAAATGATGGCCAAATCTTAGTCCATATACCCAGGCATGATTGTCCCGATTGACCGAGGCTAGACTGGAAATTTGAGTACCGGCAAAATTACTGGGTTGAATATGTGGTTGTTTAAACTTTAAATAATAGGCCCCTGCAGCCATAAAACTGTCGGGTCGAAAATAAAATAGCTGGCCTGCGCCGAGGCTATAGTGCCCATCTGCCGGATTTAGGGTCGAGGCCGGATTGCCAATCCCGGAGTCCCAGCCCAGTTCTAACTGACTGATCCAGCGTGCATTCCAGCGATGTAACCCGCCCAGTTTGGCCGACCATTGATCTTTCTGATAATGAATTAATTTAAAGTCTTTAATTTCAGGAATGAATGTTGCGTAAGCATCAATCACGGCGCCAAATTGAGTCGGTTGTATATAAAAATCTTTCCAGTTAACCCAGCGTATACCTGCATAGAGCAGGTTATTGGCACTGATGCCGGTGTGTAAATCCAGATTCAGCGATTCGGGTGTGCGAACCGCGGTATTCTGGTCCGCCACGATCTGCAATTGGCCTTGTGGGGACTGTTCCTGTACCGCTAGCTGATGATGAATGGCCGAACGATAAGTGAACGCCGCACTCATGGCATATTCAGGAATCTGGTAGCGTACCCCGGCCAGCCAACCCCAGGCATCATCTTCAGGGAAATAGGCCTGATAGCCATGAAAAATATAATAGTTTTGTCCCAAAAGCTCTAGGTTTCCCTGAAAAGACTGATGACTGAGTCCTGCATAAAAAGTCCAGTGCGTATCCGGATGATACCCGATAAGTGCGCTAATATTTTCTGTTTTAAAGCGAATGTCGGCAGCTTCGACGTCTAATGGTTGACCATAAAAATCCGGGTTGTAGTTATAGTTGACCTTGACCCCAAAGGGCTGATCATAAAGCAGGGCAAAGGAAAACTCTGGATTCAGCTGCAGTTTAAAACCACCGAGAACAAAACGCTGCTCGGGTGCCAGGTTGCCGGTGGAATAGTCATAAATTCCTAACTCGGCCAGTGCAGCCTGATTTTCGACTTGTCCTGCGACATCGGCCTCTAAATGCACCAGGGAGATTTCGGCATAATGATTGGGCTGGAAAAAAATATGCATGGATTGTCCGGACTGCTCCAGCGCTGCTGCAGAGACAGCTTGAACCGGTAAAAGCAGGCTCATCGACACCCAGAAAAAATGGACCTTCATTGGCTGTCCTTTAATTTTTGGTTAAATTATAAATTCATAAAGTATTGATATTTAAAAATTATCTAGCTATTAAAACTGAATTTGCTGAAAAAATAAACAGGTTTAAGTGATCTTTATCCCATTTTTTTAGGGATGCTGTAATGTAGTTCAAAATAAGCATTAGTATAAAATTTAAGAAGTATGGATTGGGCTAGTCTGATTACTGGATCAACTGGAATGATATAAAAAAGAGGATGCTGATGCCATCCTCTTCATTTCCATTTTTTGTGGGTGTTTAATCTTCTGGATACGCGACTTTTTTCAGGGCTTTAATATCGGCTTCAGGTGAGCACAGGGAAATAAACTCATAGCCATAACCACGTAGTAAATGTCCTTTACGCACCGCCAGCCAGGTGGTATTCAGGCCAAAAATATCGGTTTCTATCTGCTTTAAACGATAATCACGTTCCTGGTCATAGGCTACATTGTTGACTACACCCACGCCCATGCCTAATTCGACATAGGTTTTAATGACGTCGGCGTCCAGGGCAGACATCACGATATCAACATCAATGCCGGCATCTTCAAAGGCTTTGTCAATTTTAGAACGGCCGGTAAAACCGCCGTGGTAGGTAATAATCGGATATTCCGCCAAATCCTGAATGCTGATCTCGGCTTTATGGGCCAGCGGATGGTTTTGCGGGGTAATAATACTGTGCTGCCAAGTATAGTAAGGCACACTGGCCAGATTGCTTTCTGTGGTTAAGGATTCTGTTGCAATACCAATATCGGCTTCGCCTTGTAGCAGCATCTCGGTAATTTCAACCGGACTGGCCTGTTGCAGAATCAGATGGACCTTGGGAAATTCTTTTTTAAACTGGTTCACAATCGGCGGGAGTACATAACGTGCCTGAGTGTGGGTGGTGGCAATGGTTAGGGTGCCTTCATCCACTTTATTGAAATCATCGGCCAGACGTTTAATATTATCGGCATCCACCAACATGCGCTCAACAATACCGAGTAGGGCCTGACCAGGTTCAGTCAAACCGAGCAGGCGTTTGCCTTTACGGATAAACAGTTGCACACCCAGTTCATCTTCCAGGTCTTTAATATGCTTGCTCACCCCGGACTGGGAGGTGTACAGCGCCGCAGAGGCTTCGGTTAAATTGAAGTTCTGGCGCACAGTTTCTCGAATAATTCTGAGCTGTTGGAAGTTCATGTCCTTTTTCCCTCAAAAAAGGATGGGGCTTGAAATGCCCCATCGGTGCGCGGTTAAGCGACTTGATTTTCAAATAAATGTAATTGACTTGCTGTCAGCCAGACGGTCTGGTTTGGACGGAACTGATGCAAGCGTGCTTCTTCTGGGGTGAGGGAAATTTCAATTAAGTTCCCTTGACGGTCGTTCAGTTCTGCCAGCACTTTACCGGCAATCCAGACTTCACGTAAGAAGGTGGCTTGAATGGCATTGTCCTGTGGCTGGGCATGAATGGTCAGCTCATCCGGGCGGGCAAAGGCAATGATCTCGCCCTGAGGCCCCTGTTGTGCGCTGGCCAGCTGAATACGGTCTTCACCCAGCTGAATCAGGCCATTGCTGTTCTGACCTTCAAAACGGTTGGCCTGACCCAGGAAGTCAAACACAAACGGCGTCGCCGGTTTTTCGTAGACTTCGCGTGGTGAACCAATCTGCTCGATGTTGCCTTTGTTCATCACCACGATCTGGTCCGCCACTTCTAAGGCTTCTTCCTGATCATGGGTAACAAAAATAGAGGTAATGTGCAATTCATCATGCAGGGTACGTAACCAGCGGCGCAGTTCTTTACGCACTTTGGCATCCAGCGCACCAAACGGTTCATCCAGCAGCAGGACACGTGGTTCAACGGCTAAGGCACGCGCCAGGGCAATACGCTGACGCTGACCGCCAGACAATTGCGCCGGATAACGGTCGGCCAGAAAGCCGAGTTGTACCAGATCAAGCAGGCGGGTCACGCGTTTTTTAATTTCAGCTTCCGATGGACGAGTGGCACGCGGACGTACACGTAAACCAAAGGCAATGTTGTCAAAAACGGTCATGTGACGGAACAGCGCATAATGCTGGAAGACGAAACCGACCTGACGCTCACGCACGTGAACATCGGTGGCATCCTGACCTTCCAGAATCACCTGACCGCCATCGGCAGATTCCAAACCGGCAATAATCCGCAGCAGGGTGGTTTTACCACAGCCCGATGGACCTAGGAGAGCCACCAGCTGGCCATCTGGAAAATCGAGGGAGATATTGTTCAGTGCATGGAATGCACCAAAGTGTTTTTCAATATTTTTAACTTGAATACTCATGAGGTCATTCCTTAAGAAACTGTTGAATCTTCATTACGTTTGTCCTGCTTTTCCTGACGGATTTCGACCCAGGTTTTCAGGATCAAGGTCACAATCGCCAGCAGGGCCAGCAGGGATGACACCGCAAACGCAGCACTGAAGGTATATTCGTTATAGAGAATCTCAACGTGTAAGGGCAAAGTATTGGTTTCACCGCGAATGTGTCCAGACACGACTGATACCGCACCAAACTCACCCATCGCCCGGGCATTACACAGAATGACACCGTAAATCAGGCCCCATTTAATATTCGGCAAGGTAACTTTCCAGAAGGTTTGCCAGCCAGAGGCACCCAGTACAATGGCCGCTTCTTCTTCTTCGGTGCCTTGCGCTTCCATGAGCGGAATCAGTTCACGTGCCACAAACGGTACGGTAATAAAGATGGTGGCAATGACAATCGCTGGCACGGCATATAAAATCTTGATGTCGTTGTCCATTAACCAGTTGCCCATCCAGCCCTGGGTACCAAAAATCAGTACCAGCATCATCCCGGCAATGACGGGAGAGACCGAGAACGGCAAATCAATGATGGTGGTCAGAATCGATTTACCCGGGAAGTTAAACTTGGCCACCGACCAGGCTGCGGCTACACCAAACACCACGTTGAGTGGAACGGCAATGGCCGCGGTGAGTAAAGTCAGTTTGACCGCAGATAAGGTATCTGGATGTACCAGCGCCTGGGTATACACGCCCACGCCTTGTTTAAAGGCTTCAACGAACACCAGAATTAACGGCAGAATCAGGCAGCTCAGGAAGAAAATCAGGGCAATGGCCAGTAAGGTGTAGCGAACCCAGGTCGGTTCACGGGTGGCATCACGCGATTGCAGCTTGTCGGCCAAAGCATTGCTGTTGGTATTTAAACTCATCGGGCTGTTCTCCCTGTACGACGGCTGGCCCATGCTTGTAACAAGTTAATCAGGAACAGCATCACAAATGAAATCAGCAGCATTACCACCGCAATAGTGGTTGCACCGGCATAATCATATTCTTCTAAACGGGAGATAATCATCAGCGGGGCAATTTCAGTTTCAAAAGGCTGGTTCCCGGCAATGAAGATTACCGAACCATATTCACCCACGCCACGGGCAAAGGCCAGGGCAAAACCGGTAATTAACGCCGGCAGTAAAATCGGGAAAATGACTTTGGTAACAATCTGCAGACGGTTTGCGCCCAGAGCAGATGCCGCTTCTTCCAGCTCGGTTTCCAGATCGCTGAGTACCGGCTGTACGGTACGCACCACAAATGGAATACCAATGAAGATCAGGGCCAGGGTAATCCCGATAGGGGTATAGGCCACCTGAATGCCTAAAGGCTCCAGATACTGACCAATCCAGCCGGTAGGTGCATATAAAGAGGTCAGGGCAATACCGGCCACGGCGGTCGGTAAGGCAAAAGGTAAATCGACCAGTGCATCAATCAGGCGTTTGCCCGGAAAGCGGTAACGCACCAGACACCAGGCCAGCAATAAACCAAAAACGACGTTCACCAGCGCTGCGATCAGCGCAGCACTAAAACTTAACTGCAAAGATTTTAAGATACGTTCAGAACTTAAAATTTCCCATAAACCTTCCCAGCCAATGTCCAGCGATTTTAAAAATACGGCAGACAAAGGAATCAGAACGATTAATGATAAATACGCTAGGGTAAAGCCTAGAGAAAGACCAAATCCTGGCAGCACTCGGGACCGCTGCGACATGATTACTCCTCAAAGAGAGAATGCGGGCTGAAATCAGCCAGCGAAAAATAAATAAATTTCGGCACAAGCATAATTTGCGAGGGTTAAATTGCAAATTTAAATAAATACTTGCTGTCATCAGTAATACTGATATGCTGCATAGCCTTTTCTGAAATCAGGTAGTTCCAGAGTTCAGGAAAAGGACCAAAACCAGAGGCGACATTAATATGCCCGACATGGCCCAAGCTTACCGGTTCTAATTGCCAGGATTGCGCCAGTTCCAGTGCATGTTCGGCATTTAACCAGGGATCATTTTCACTGATTAGCATGCTGGCCGGAACCTGCACTTGCAGCTGATGAAAATAGTCCTGATAGTCATGCTGGCTGTCACGGGCAAAACCGGCTTCACCAAAACGGCCCGGGTTGGCCGGCGCCACCAGTACCAGATTCTTGACCTTGCGTTGCAGCGCCGGGTATTGCGCCAGAGCGGCTACGGTAGTCAGGCAGCCAAAGCTATGCGCCACAATTTGCAGCGGTGCATCAATCGCCGCCACGGTGCTTCGGAACTGTTCTACCCAAGTTTTGAGTACCGGGGCATTCCAGTCCTGCTGCTCGACGCGGGAGCAGGACATGAGCTGTCGTTGTAACCAGGATTGCCAGTGGCCATATTCACTGCCACCTACGCCCGGAACAATTACGGTATGAATCATGTCGATGCTCCTTTGCTTACCTTACAGTTGCTGATGCTACAGCTGAATTATTTAGCGCTATTGGCTTTTACGATCTGGTCGAAAATACCGCCATTTTCAAAATGTGCAGACTGGACTTTGGCCCAGCCCCCAAATTCCTGATCTACCGTGACCAGCTTTAACGGCTTAAAGACCTGGCTGTATTTCTTTAATGCTGCTTCGCTACGAGGACGATAATAATGTTTGCCGGCTAAATCCTGTCCGAGTGGGGAATACAGGAAGTTTAAATAGCCTTGGGCCAAATATTTGTTGCCGTGTTTTTCCGCATTTTTCTCAACAATGGCCACCGGCGGTTCTGCCAGTACCGACAGGCTAGGGGTAATAATTTCAAATTTACCCGGCTGCTCACGAATGGCGAGATGCGCTTCATTTTCCCAGGCCAGCAGCACATCACCAATGCCACGCTCGGCAAAGGTGGTGGTTGAACCGCGGGCGCCCGAATCAAGGACTTTGGTGTTTTTATAAATTTTACGTACAAATTCCTGTGCAGTTTGATCATTGCCACCCGGCTGATGTTTAGCCCAAGCCCAGGCGGCCAGATAGTTCCAGCGTGCACCGCCTGAGGTTTTCGGGTTCGGGGTAATAATGCCCACACCCGGCTTGACCAGATCGCCCCAGTCCTGAATGCCTTTCGGGTTGCCTTTACGCACTAAAAATACAATGGTCGAGGTATAAGGTGTCGAGTTATGTGGTAATTTCTTTTGCCAGTCTGCCGGAAACAGTTTGGCTTTTTCCGCAATTACATCAATATCGGTGGCCAAAGCCAGTGTCACCACATCGGCACTCAGGCCATCAATTACGGCACGGGCCTGCTTGCCTGAACCGCCATGCGACTGTTTAAAATTAATTTTTTGTCCGGTCCGGCTTTCCCAGTATTTGCCGAACTGTTTATTCACATCATCATATAATTCACGGGTCGGGTCATACGACACGTTCAGAAAATCTTTTGCAGCAACACCAAAGGAGGATGCCGAAATTAATGCGGCCAGTACCCCAATTTTTAATTTTGTAAAACTCATGACTAACCTCAAATTTTTCGCTGTTTTGTAACATGAGGCAAGAATAGCGCCAGTCTTATTCCTAAAAAAATAATAAAAAATGAATTTTATATGAATAAAAAAGAAATATAAATAGATCTTCCATTCTTACACTAAAGCCAGCTCAAATGGATACTTGTTGTATGCAATGTTTTAAGAATGCTGAGGAAATATCGGCCGTTTCAGTGCTGGACCGTGCCTTTCATTATGGCGATGGCTGCTTTAGTACCGCGCGCATCCGCAATGGCCAGATTGAACTGGAGGCCTTACATCTGCTGCGGCTACAACGCGGCTGTGAGCATTTGTATTTACATGCCAATCTGGCGTTTATCCAGCAGTCGATTCAACAGCTGCAGCAGCGCTATCCGCAGGTCAACGGCACTTTAAAAATCATCATCAGCCGGGGAGATGGACAGCGCGGTTATAGCCTGCCCGCACAAGAGGCTGATGTCTGGGTCTTCTTTTATCCCAAAGCAGTGGATGATTTTCACTATGAAAAAATCGCCAGTGGTGTGTTGAAACAAGCGATGGGGCTGAGTATGCCACATCTGGTCGGCATCAAAAGCCTGAACCGTTTAGAACAGGTGATACTGAAAAAAGAAGCCGATGCGCAGGGTTGGCCGGAAGCCTTGGTGACTGATGTGCAAGGCTCGGTTGTTGAAGGGGTGAGCAGTAATTGTTTTATTCTTATAAACAATGAATGGATTACGCCGGAACTTCGTTATAATGGCGTCCACGGCGTGATGCGGGCTGAAATTCTGGCCCGTATGCAGCAGCACGGCATTTCCTGTCGCCAGCGTTATGTCGATATGGAAGAAATTGCGCAGTTCCAGAGTCTGTTTTTCTGTAATGCGCTCAGTCCGATGAAAATCGTGATCCAGCTCGATGCACGCCTTTTAGATGTTCAAGCCTGTATTGAACTGTTTAATCGTCTTCAATTGAATCAGATGCATTAATATGTCTTCATCCCGCTCTAAAACGAAAAAGAAAAACAAGCCTCGTTCCCCATTGCCGATGAAAGGCATTTTAACCCTGTTACTGGGCGTACTCCTCATTGTCGTAGTCATCCTCTGGTCCAGCCTGTTTAAAGACTATCCGGTAAAAGGCCAGAAAGAATTACTGGCCATTGGCGATGGCGATACCTATTCCGGTTTTATTGATCGTCTGGAAAAAAATGATCAGGTCAGTTTTCCGATTATTCTGAAGCTGTATCAGAAAATCATGATTCATGATTCGATGAAAGCCGGGGTTTATGAAATCCAGCAGGGTATGAGCATCCGTGAAGTCATGGAAATGATCTCCAATGCAGAAAATGCGCAGATGAACCGGATTCTGGTCATTGAAGGCACCACCTTTAAACAATTGGTGCAGCATCTGCAAAAGGATGAGCTGGTGACTAAAGAAGTCAGCCATCTGCCGACCGATCAGTTGTTAAAAGCGCTGAATATTCCATTTGAGCATCCGGAAGGCCTGTTTGCGCCAGATACCTATTTCTTTGCCAAGGGCGAATCGGACCGTAAAATTCTGACCGATTTGTATCAGCGTCAGATGAAAGCACTGGATGAAGCCTGGGCCAATCGTGCACCAGATTTACCGTACAAGAATAAATATGAAGCGCTGGTGATGGCGTCGATTATTGAAAAAGAAACCCATGTCGATAGCGAACTGCGTCAGGTCTCCGGCGTATTTGTGCGCCGTTTAAAGATTGGTATGCGTTTACAAACTGACCCGACCGTCATTTACGGGATGGGCGACAAATATCAGGGCAATATTACCCGTAAGGATTTACGTACCCCAACCCCGTACAATACCTATACCATCTATGGTTTGCCGCCAACACCAATTGCACTGCCAAGCAAACGCGCGATTGAAGCAGCAATGCATCCGGATGATTCCGACAATCTCTATTTTGTCGCCACCGGTGATGGCGGACATAAATTCAGTACCAATCTGCAAGATCATAACCGCGCAGTTCAGGAATATCTGGCGGTCATTCGTGCGAAGAACAAGGAGTGAGCATGTTTATTAGCTTTGAAGGCACCGAAGGGGTAGGTAAAACCACGCTCATCCGTCGTATTTATGAACATTTGCAGGCCCAAGGCAGTGAAGTAGTGCTGACCCGTGAACCGGGTGGCACCCCGATGGCCGAGCAGATTCGCAGTCTGCTGCTTTCAGTCAATCATGACGAGCCGATGTGTAATGATACTGAATTACTGCTGATGTACGCAGCGCGCGCCCAGCATCTGGCGCAGGTGATTCTGCCTGCACTGGCAGCTGGCAAAACGGTACTCTGTGACCGCTTTACTGATGCCAGCTTTGCCTATCAGTGTGCTGGGCGTGGCCTAAGCCAGGAAAAGTTGCAATTGCTGAACCAGAATTTTGTTTCGCACATGCCGGCTCTGACTTTCTGGCTGGATGCACCGATTGAACTGGGCATGTCCCGTGCGCGTGAACGTGGTGCGCTGGACCGTTTTGAACAGGAAAAAGTCACCTTTTTTGAAAAGGTGCGTGCTGGTTATCAGGAGTTGTGGCAGGCAGAACCAGAACGGATTAAACGTTTAGATGCCACCCAAAGTCCGGATCTGGTCTTTGCCGAGGCGCTCAAATATTTACAGACAGTCGCTGCTTAAATTTGGGTCAAGACTAAAAATCTTCTATAGTAGCGTGATGATAGAGGATTTTTTGATCACAATGAAAAGTAACCGTGCTGAAATTATTGAATTTTTACAACAAGAATTTCCCCAGAGCCTGGAAAAATGCGAGATTGATGCGGTCACGCCCATGGGTGCCTGCTTGACCTATCGGGTTGGGGAAAGTGAATTACGTCCGGGTGGCACGATCTCTGGTCCGACCATGATGACGGCTGCAGATCTGGCTTTATATGTAGCCATTCTGGGCCAGATTGGGATTGTCGGGTTGGCGGTCACCACCAACCTGAATATCAATTTTTTACGCAAACCCGCTGGTGGAAAAAACCTGCGGGCGGAATGCCGGCTCATGAAACTGGGTAAAAGTTTGGCCGTGGGTGAAGTCTGGATTTATTCAGTCGGGCAGGAAGAGCCGGTGGCGCATGTGACTGGAACTTATTCCATTCCACCCCAAGTGGCTTGATTCTCAGGTCACTTGTTCTGTTGATCTGGCTCGCTTGATTTTATCCTTTTCTTACTCGTCTTAATTTTGCTTGCTTCAGTTTCTTCGCCAATCTGATGCTTCCAGCTTTTTATTTTTTGAAGCCTATTTAATTCGCCGAAAAGCACCCTCCGAATTATTTAAAACTTATCCTTATATTTCAGCAAAATCGCTTTATTGATTTACATGATGTTACTTATTAATTACTTAAAGTTACATATCTTAAATCTTACTCCAATTAGGTGGTTAATTTTTAACCTTAAATATTTCATTCTTTGTCTAAGGTGTTGTTCCCTCAAAAATTGCTCTAGGCTCTAGGCCTGTTGAAAAATGATCAAATGAGGGGGGAAATGCTTAAATTTAAAAATAAAATGATCCAGGGCGCAATTTTCGATATGGATGGCACAATGTTTGATACTGAGCGTTTACGGTTTCAAACCTTGAAACAGGCATCTCGGGAATTGATTGGAGTCGAGTTCAGCGATGACTATTTAATGGGTTGTCTGGGCTTGAGTGCGCGGAGTGCCAAACAGCTGGCACAGGCTGAATATGGTGAAGATATTCCCTATACCGAAATTCGCCAGCGTGCCGATGAGCTGGAACTGGAAAGTGTGCGTCAGTTTGGCGTGCCGATTAAAACCGGTTTGCTACAGGTGCTGGAGCGCTTGCGTAAATCCGGGCTGCGCATGGCAGTGGCGACGTCCAGTCGCCGTGCCATTGCCGAAGAATATTTAATTAATGCCAATGTCTATAAATTTTTTGATGTACTGGTGTGCGGAGATGAAGTCCAACGTGGCAAACCGCATCCGGAAATTTTCCTGACCGCTGCGCAAAAGCTGAATCTCTCCGCCAGTGACTGTTTCATGTTTGAAGATTCAGACAATGGTGTGACCTCGGCCTATGCAGCGCAGGGCATTACCGTGCTGCTGCGGGACATTAAAGCACCAAATGAACAGATGCTGTCTAAGGCGCATTACTACTATGAAAGCATGGAAGATTATCTGGAAGATTTAAACCTGTATATTCCGGCCTTGGGCATGCCCAGCCTGCAGGAAGCCTTTCCACAAACCTTGAACCAGCTAACTGTCGGAATCCATGGTTTTGGTGCGATTGGTGGCGGTTATCTGGCGCAGGTATTATCGCATTGGGATGGTTATACCCGTCCGAAACGGATTTACGCTTCTACCCGTAACCAGCTGTATCGCTCTGCGGTGAATGCTTTTGGCACCTATTGCATTCGTTATGGGCAAATGTCCTATGATGAACGTATTGAAAACATGAGCATTATTGATGCAGATAACCTGCAGCACATGCAGGAGATGTATATCGAATCCAGCTTGATTGCCTTATGTCTGCCAGAAAAAGCGCTGAGCAGCGAAGCTGAGGTGATTGCGCAAGGCCTGTATGCACGTTATCTGGCCCATCAGGACCAGCCGGCTGCGCCTTTAACCGTGCTGATTATTTTAAATAAAGTCGGTGCCAAGCAGTTATTGCTGGAGCATATCCGTAAAGCCCTGGTGGCCTTAAGTGATGTGCAGACCGCACAAGCCATTTTAGCGCAGCATTATTTCTGCGATACCGTGGTCAACCGTATGGTATCCAAACTGACTGACCAGAACCTGTACCGCCAGCTACGGATTAAATACAACATCTTCAAGCAGTCGCAAACGGAAGATGAAGCCGAGCCGGTTGAAATTGAGGATAACACCCGTTTGCAGCCGGAGCAGGAACGTCAGGCCAGCCTGTATGTGGAAGATTTGCGCCGTAATTTCCAGCCGAGTCATATTCTGCAAACGATGGATCTCATTCTGTTTAATGCAGAAATTGACATGCCGATTTATGTGGAAAATGCCAGTCCGTTACTGCAAAAAATGCGGCAGATGATTCTGGTCGAAGACATCAGTGAAATCCAGCTGATTAAAAACCGGCTCTGGAACGGGGTGCATGCCATGCTTGCCTGGTATGCCAGCCTGCGTGGTCATCAAACCATTGGTGTGGCTCTGGCCGACCCGCAGATTGAACAGTTCATGCAGCAGTTGTTACAGCAGGTTCAGCAGGGACTGGCGGTGGTGTTACCACACCGACAGAAAGATCTACATGCACTGGCACAAAGTTTTGCAAACTCCTGTGTCCATGCCTATAAAGACCCATGTGCACGGGTGGCGCGTGATCCGCTACGCAAGCTCAGTGCGTCCGAACGGGTGTTAGGTTCAATTGCCAGCAATGCTCAGGCCGGGTTGCCGTATCAGTTTTTGGCACAAGGCGCCTTATTGGGCTATGTCTATGCGGTGCAAACCCATCAGCTGACCGAGGCGCAGGCTTTGGCACATTTACAGACACAATTGCAGCAGCCACATTTCTCGGCACAAGTGGCACTGACTTTACGTAATTATGTGCAGACCTATCTGCCGCAATTGCTGTCCGGAGTGCTAGAACCTGAGCAGTTGCCATTATTAAAGCCAACCTCGAGTGCAGCGCAATATGCTTCAACTTGAGGAACCATCCGGCTGAAACCATTTTTGGCTGATCCCAATAAAAAACCGAATCACATCCTGCAATTCGGTTTTTTATCTTTCAGAACTGAAGATGTAAAAGCATTTTAAGCCGGCACATCCTCATTGACCAATGGCGTTTCTACCTGGAAGTTTGGCGGCGTGAGGACAGTTTTACGCAGCTCATCTGCCAGTTCTGGATAATCCAGGGTGTAATGCAGGCCACGCGATTCTTTACGCTGCATGGCACAACGCACAATCATTTCTGAAACCAGCACCAGATTACGCAGTTCAATCAGGTTTTTACTGACTTTGTAGTCTTGATAATACTCGGTAATTTCGCGTTTCAGCATTTCAATACGGTGCAGGGCACGTTGCAAACGCTTGGTGGTGCGGACAATTCCGACGTAGTTCCACATGGTGGCGCGCAGTTCATCCCAGTTTTGTAGAATTACCACATCTTCATCGGGATGGGTCACTTGAGAATCATCCCAGGCCGGCACATTTGGTGATTGATAATCGGGCTTGAATTCAGCCTGAATATGTTCAGCAGCACTCATGCCATATACAAAACATTCTAAAAGTGAGTTACTGGCCATACGGTTAGCACCATGCAGGCCGGTATAAGACGTTTCACCAATGGCATACAGGCCGGCAATATCGGTCTGGCTGTGTTCATCAACCACTACACCGCCACAGGTATAATGCGCTGCCGGGACCACCGGAATCATATCTTTGGTGATGTCGATGCCCAATTCCAGTAAACGCGCATACAGGGTCGGGAAGTGTTCTTTAACAAATTCGGCCGGTTTATGGGTGATGTCTAGCCAGACATGACGAATCCCCAGACGCTTGATTTCAAAGTCAATTGCACGTGCCACAATATCACGTGGTGCCAGTTCGGCACGTTCGTCAAAACGTAGCATAAAGCGTTCACCATCTGGCAGGCGTAAATAGGCGCCTTCACCGCGCATGGCTTCGGTAATCAAGAAGGAACGGGCTTGCGGATGGTATAAACAGGTCGGATGGAACTGGTTAAATTCCATATTGGCGACGCGACAACCGGCGCGGTAGGCCATGGCAATCCCGTCACCGGTGGCAATATCCGGGTTAGAGGTGTACAGATAGGCTTTCATGGCACCGCCGCAGGCCAGTGCGGTAAAGGGTGCCAGGAAGGTATCAATTTGGTCGGTGTTTTCATCCAGGGCATACAGGCCCAATGCACGATTGTTACCGGTTTGACCGAGTTTCTGTGTGGTAATCAGGTCAATGGCAACAAAGTTTTCAAAAATCTGGATATTCTGTTTTTCTCTGGCCCGCTGGACCAGTGTCGTTGAAATGGCACGTCCCGTGGCATCTGCCGCGTGAATGATCCGGCGCTGGGAGTGGCCGCCTTCACGGGTTAAATGCAGTTGTTCCTGTTCATCGAGGGTAAATTGAACGCCATGTTCAAGCAGGAAATCGACCGAAGGTTTACCGCCCTCTACAGTTTGCTGCACGGCATTCAGTTCACATAAATGCGCGCCTGCAATCATTGTGTCATCTATATGCTGTTGAATAGAGTCGGTTTCATCCAGTACGGCTGCGACCCCACCTTGGGCATAAAAGGTGCTGGCATCAGTCAGGGCCGACTTGGCCAGCACGGCAATTTTAAAATGAGCTGGTAATGACAGTGCCAGACTTAAACCTGCGCCGCCACTACCCACAATGATCACATCAAAATGATGAGTTGCATGTAAATTAGACATGTCCATCAGCTAATTTGAAAAAAGTCTGGTAATGACAACGCTTTTTAAAACAAAAGGCAAGGGTCAAGATGCTTATTAATGATGAGAAAAAGCAATAAAACTCCATTTTATAAAAAATGGCATAAGCACTTGTATCCTGTTGAGGAATTGAACATATTATTACGAAATCTTAAAAAGCGTTATGTTAAAAACAGAACATCACATTTTTATAAACAAATTGAGTGAATGCTATATATGAATAATCGCTACTTACAGAAGGGTCTCTATGCAGCTGTGTTCACTATGGCATCTGTTCAAGCACAGGCCTCTACTTCAGTAGATTTTTCCAACCTGGTTGAACAGGTCAGCCCCGGTGTTGTCAGTGTCAATGTGGTCAAACGTTTAAGCCAGGAAGAGTTGTTACAACAACAGGTTCCGGAACTGTTACGCCGTTTCTTTGGCGATGGGGTGGTGATTCCGCAGCGTCAGGCACCACAAGAAAAAACCGGTTATGGCAGTGCCTTCTTTATCAGCAAAGATGGCTACCTGCTCACTAACCACCATGTGATTGAAAATGCCTCCAAAGTCACCATTGTTCTGAATGATCGCCGTGAAATTGATGCCACCGTGGTCGGCAGTGATGAACGGACCGATGTGGCTTTGCTGAAGGTATCTGGCAGCAACTTCCCTGAACTGCGTACCGGTAATGTTGATCGCCTGAAAGTCGGTGAGCCGGTGCTGGCAATTGGTTCACCATTTGGTTTTGACTATTCCGCCTCTGCTGGTATTGTCAGTGCCAAAATGCGTAACATGATGGGGGAAACCTCGGTACCGTTTATTCAGACTGACGTTGCCTTAAACCCGGGTAACTCGGGTGGACCGCTATTTAACCAGCGCGGTGAAGTGGTTGGGGTCAACTCGCGCATCTTTAGTGGAACGGGCGGCTATATGGGCCTGTCTTTCTCGATTCCGATTGATGTGGCGATGGAAGTGGCAGACCAGTTAAAACAGCATGGTAAAGTCACCCGTTCCTATTTAGGTGTGAGCCTGCAGGATATTGACCGGACGCTGGCAGAATCGTATCGACTGGATAAACCGGAAGGGTCCTTAATTACCCAGGTGGCACCGGATTCTCCAGCCTCCAAAGCCGGCTTGCGTGCGGGTGATGTGATCTTAAAATACAACGGTACCCCAATTTCGCGCACCAGCGAATTACTCAATTATCTGAACCGTACTGCACCTAAACAGACCATCCAGCTGGAAGTTTTACGCGATGACCGTCGCCGGAATATCTCGGCTACTTTAAGTACTGCACCGGATGACACCCCGGCCAAGAGCAATGTTACGCCAAGCCAGAATAAAGGCCCGGTACTTGGGGTCGCAATCCGGAACCTGTCAGCAGCAGAAATGCGTCAGCTGGAAATTAAAGGCGGTGTGCTGATTCAGGAAGTCCGTCCGGGCAGTATTGCAGCGCAGTCGCGAATTTTACCGGGTGATGTCATCGTACAGCTGAACAATAGCCCAGTCACCGACAGCAACAGTTTTGTTCAGGCGGTTTCGCAGCTGAAAAAGGGCAGCGTGGCGCGTGTGACCTTAATCCGTCAGGGACAACGTGCCATTGTCGGTATGCGAATTTCCTGATCTGAGCCAGTTAAAAACCACAGCCTGCTGTGGTTTTTTTATTTTTCAATTTATCCGGGGCCAATTTTCAGTAGACTAGGGGCCTCAATAGCCGATACCACAGTACAGTAACAGAGCATGAGCAGTACATTTTTTGATTTAAAACTTCAGGTTCAACCCGAGCATATTGACAGTCTGGGCCATGTCAACAACGTGGTTTATGTGCAGTGGATGCAGGATGTGGCCAGCGCCCATATTGAAACCTTAGGCCTGGGCATGGCGCAGTTTCTGGAAATGAAACATGCCATGGTGGCGGTGGAGCATCATGTGCAGTATCGCAAGGCAGCATTTGCCGGTGAGGAGCTGATTTTAAGAACCTGGCTCAGTGAAATTAATGCGCTGTACCTGTTTCGCCAATATGTGTTTTATCGTCCGCAGGACCAGAGCGTGCTGTTTGTCGCGCAGACCAAATGGGCCTGTGTGGAAATTGACAGCGGCCGTCCAAAACGCATGTCGCCAAGTTTTTCCCAGGCGTATCAGCCTATTCCAGCCGATCTGAATCCGATGGATTTTAACCAGTATCCGCCACAGCCGGCATAAGCATCGTCACTGGCCGGTTTGTATCGGATGATCTAAAACCGGCCGGGCCGAAAAGCTTTGCATTATTTTGGATACTTTAAAAAATCCATCTGCTATAATCCTTCGCAATTTCTATTCGGCTTTTGCTGTGCACTGAATCTGGTTTGCATAGCGCGTTATTTTTTAAGGTAGCCCATGGCGCAAGCTAAAAAATCTGTTGATATTAAAAACATTCGTAACTTCTCGATCATTGCACATATCGATCATGGCAAGTCGACCCTTGCGGATCGTTTCATTCAGACCTGTGGCGGTTTGCAGGATCGCGAAATGCAGGCGCAAGTACTGGACTCAATGGAACTTGAGCGTGAACGTGGGATTACCATTAAAGCGACTTCGGTGACCTTGTACTATACCCATCCGAATGGTCAGGAATACCAGTTAAATTTCATTGACACCCCGGGACACGTTGACTTTTCTTATGAAGTTTCACGTTCACTGGCAGCGTGTGAAGGCGCACTACTGGTGGTTGATGCTGCCCAGGGCGTAGAAGCACAATCGGTTGCCAACTGCTATACCGCGATTGAGCAAGGTCTGGAAGTACTGCCAATTCTGAACAAGATTGACCTGCCGCAAGCAGAGCCTGAGCGTGTGATTCAGGAAATTGAAGATATTATTGGTATTGAAGCAACCGATGCGCCGACCTGTTCAGCCAAAACCGGTCTGGGGATTGCAGGTGTTTTAGAGCGTCTGGTTGATGTCATTCCAGCACCAACCGGTGACCGTGATGCGCCATTACAAGCTTTAATTGTCGACTCATGGTTTGATAACTATCTGGGCGTTGTGTCTCTGGTGCGTGTGAAGCAGGGCCGTGTGCGTAAAGGCGACAAGATGTTGATGAAATCAACCGGTCAAACGCACATCATTACCTCTGTGGGTATTTTCAATCCGAAACATACTGAAACCGATATTCTGGAAGCGGGCGAAGTCGGCTTCGTGATTGCCGGCATTAAAGACATTTTTGGTGCACCAGTCGGCGATACCATCACTTTGGCAACCACGCCAGAAGTGGAAGTGTTACCGGGCTTCAAGAAAGTAAAACCGCAGGTCTATGCCGGTTTGTTCCCGATTGATGCCAGCGATTTTGAACCGTTCCGTGAAGCACTGCAAAAGCTGCAAATCAATGACTCAGCGCTATTCTTCGAACCGGAAAGTTCGGATGCGCTCGGTTTTGGTTTCCGCTGTGGCTTCCTTGGTATGCTGCACATGGAAATCGTTCAGGAACGTTTAGAACGTGAATACGATCTGGACCTGATTTCTTCTGCGCCAACGGTTATTTATGAAGCCGTAATGAAAAATGGCCAGACCGTATATATTGACAGTCCATCGAAAATGCCAGACGGTTCCACCGTTGAAGACTTACGTGAACCGATTGCCGAATGTCATATTCTGGTGCCGCAAGAATACTTGGGTAACGTCATGACCTTGTGTATCGAGCGTCGTGGTGTGCAAAAAGATATGAAATTCATGAGTAATCAGGTATCCATTACCTTTGAAATTCCAATGGCCGAAGTGGTGATGGATTTCTTTGATAAATTGAAATCCTGCTCACGTGGTTTTGCATCACTAGATTACAACTTCGTGCGTTTTGAAAGTTCATCACTGGTGAAAGTCGATGTCTTGATTAACGGTGAAAAAGTCGATGCGCTGGCAATGATCTGTCACCGTCAGGATGCCCGTCACCGTGGTATTGCGCTGGTTGAAAAAATGAAAGACCTGATTCCGCGTCAGATGTTTGATGTCGCAATTCAGGCGGCCATTGGGGCGCAAATTATTGCCCGTTCAACGGTAAAAGCCATGCGTAAGAACGTATTGGCCAAATGTTATGGCGGTGACGTGTCGCGTAAGAAGAAACTGCTGGCCAAGCAGAAAGAAGGTAAGAAACGTATGAAGCAAGTGGGTAGCGTTGAAATCCCACAAGAAGCGTTCTTAGCTGTATTAAAAGTCGAACGCTAATAAGATTAGAAGGATAAACGCCCATGGATTTTGATTTTAATTTGATCCTCGTTCCTGCCACGCTGTTTTTTATTGCTGTGTGGTTGCTGGATAAATTTGTCTTCAAGCAAAGACAGACCAAAGGGCGGGGCAATGAAAATTTCATTATCACATGGGCGTATGACTTCTGGCCGGTACTGGCCGTTGTGCTGGTGCTGCGTTCGTTTTTATATGAGCCGTTTAACATCCCGTCAGATTCAATGGTGCCAACCCTGGAGACCGGGGATTTTATTCTGGTAAATAAATTTGACTATGGCGTGCGTTTGCCAATCGTCAACAGCAAAATTATTGATACCGGTTCGCCAGAACGCGGTGATGTGGCGGTGTTCCGTTATCCGCCACAACCAAGCATTAGCTACATTAAGCGGATTGTGGGTTTACCGGGTGATCATATTGTTTATGATCATGGCCAATTTACCATTAACGGCGAAAAGGTGCAGAAAGTTGCACTGGAATTTAGCCGTGAAAAAGACAGCCTCGATACACCCAACTCGATTTACCATCAGGAAACTTTAGGCAAGCATACTTTTACCATGCGTGAACTGGAAGGCGTAAACGTGGCGCGTCAGGCACCCTTTATTAATTATGTCGAAAATGGTAAATATGCTTCTACAAATGGTTTATATTGGGAAGTCAAAGTTCCAGAAGGTCATTACTTCGCGTTAGGGGATAACCGCGATCAGAGTGCTGACAGCCGTTTCTGGGGTTTTGTACCTGAAGAAAACCTGACCGGCCGTGCCGTCTATATCTGGATGCACAAAGAGCCTGGTTTTAAATTGCCGTCTTTTAGCCGAAACGGCAGCATAGATTAAAATCATCCATTAGGAAAATAACAAAATGCGTCATCAACAAGGGGCATCGTATATTGCAATTCTGGTTGCAATTATTGGTTTTGCTTTTATGGCAAAAATTGCAGTTGCGGTTTGGGGACCGTATTTCGATGATCGAATGCTGGATAACCAGATTAAAGAGCAGTTGATTCATGGACCCAAAAACCTGAGTCCGCAAAAATTCATTGGGGAAATGGATAAGCGTTTAAGTATGAACAACATTCGTGATATTAAATTTGCGGATGTTGCCCAGGTCACCAATGTAGATGGTCTACAGGTGAAGAAAGACTATGAGATAAGAAAACCGTTCTTATTGAATATTGATATTGTCATGAAATTCGAGAAAAGTTTTGATCAAAGCTCAGTCCAAGCTCAATGAAACGCGTTTGGCCAGCCGCATCGGATACCAGTTTAAACAGCCGGATCTGCTCAAGCTGGCGCTGACGCATCGTTCGGTCAGTCACAAACACAACTATGAACGCCTAGAATTTCTAGGCGATTCACTTTTAGGGATGATTATTGCCAATTATCTCTACACCGCCTATCCGCAGGAAAATGAAGGGCGGCTGACCCGTATGCGCGCAACACTGGTGCGTCAGGAAGCACTGGGTAAAATCGCCAATGATTTAAAACTCAGTCAAAATTTAATTCTCAGTACCGGTGAATTGAAATCAGGCGGTCATCATCGTGAGTCTATACTTGCAGATGCGGTCGAGGCGATTATTGGTGCGATTTATATCGACTGTGGGGATTTAAACCTGCTACAGACGATTGTGTTAAAATGGTACGTGCCTTATCTGGATCATATTGAGCCGACCGATCAGCTCAAAGATCCGAAATCACGCCTACAAGAGTATTTACAAGCACGTAAAAAACCTCTCCCAGTTTACGAGGTTGTAGATATTCAGGGTGATGCCCCGAACCAGCATTTCAAGGTGGAATGCCGGGTCGATGCTTTACCGGTAATGAAAGGTGAAGGTTCTAGCCGCCGCTTTGCCGAGCAGGCAGTTGCCGCGGAAATTTTAAAACTCTTGGAGCAAACGTCTCAATGACAATCCATTCCGATCACAACGATGCTGATCACGAGTCGCAAAGCGACAGCCACGATTTAATCAATCAATTCTTCAGTTCACAAGGTCAGAAAATTCCATCGGATTACCGTAGCGGATTTGTGGCCATTGTGGGCCGGCCAAACGTGGGTAAATCTACCTTGATGAACCACCTGTTGGGTCAAAAACTGTCTATTACCTCGCGTAAGCCGCAAACCACCCGCCATAAAATTGTCGGGATTGATTCGCGTGAAAAATCTCAGGCGGTCTATGTCGATACCCCGGGGATGCACAAAAAAGAAGTGCGTGCCATCAACAAAATGATGAACCGTGCCGCGCACTCGGCGCTGCGTGATGTGAACCTGGTATTATTCGTCGTCGATGCACAAAAATGGACCCAGAACGATGAACTCGTACTGGAGAAATTGAAAAATGCAGACATGCCAGTCATTCTGGTGATCAATAAACTGGATACCTTCGAGAATAAAAATCAGGCGCTGCCGCTGATTCAGGAGCGCGCCAAGCTGATGAACTTCGCAGAAATTGTACCGGTATCTGCGCTGCGTGGTGCCAATCTGGAACATCTGCGTGACACCATTGAGCAGTATCTGCCATTCCAGCCACCGCTGTATTCATTTGATCAGGTTACCGACCGTTCCGAGCGCTTCCTGGCCTCTGAAATTATTCGTGAAAAAATCATGCGTCAGCTTGGTGAAGAGTTGCCATACGATTTAACCGTACAGATTGAATCATTTAAAACCGAAGAGCCGGCTTTAAATGAAAAAACCGGTCGTATGAAACCGGCCTGTACCTATATTGATGCCACCATTTTCGTAGACCGTCCGGGGCAAAAAGCCATTGTGATTGGTGAAAAAGGTGCTAAGCTGAAAAAAATCGGGATGGATGCCCGTGTCGATATGGAAAAAATGTTCGAACAGAAAATCATGCTCACGCTTTGGGTGAAAGTCAAAGGTGGCTGGTCAGATGATGAACGTGCATTAAAAAGCTTGGGATATAGCGATATCTAAGCCATGAAACGAGGAACTGTAATGACCAAAATTGCTGTGATTTTAGCCTGCATGTTCATGCTGCAAGGCTGTATTCATAAGGTGGTTACAGTTCCGGTTAAAGTGGCCTATAAAACCACCAAAGGCGTGGTCAAAGGCACGGCCGCTGTGGTCGGTGCAGTCATTCCCGATGGGGATGAAGAAGATGAAAACAAAAAGAAAGATGATTAGGCTGATATCCTGCCCGCATGCGTAATGAAGTCTTGCATGGCTACCTGATCCATCATCGTAAATACCGCGAGCGTAGTCATATTGTGCATCTGTTTACCCAGGAATATGGGCGGATTGATGGTATTTTAAGACAAACCCCGCCACCACAATATCAACCGATTAGCCTGCAGGCCTCGGGTAAATCTGAACTGAAAAATTTTACCAAACTGGAAATTATCAACCAGCCCGTATTTTTCTTTGGCGATGCCTTTTTCTCCGGTTTTTATCTGAATGAAATTTTGCTGCGTCTGTGTCCGCTCGAAGTCGAGATGCCCGAGACTTTTCTGCAATATGCCACGACTTTGCAGCAATTACAGCAGCTGTCGAGCCATCCGCAGCCGAACAGCTTTTTAAGACAGATTCTGCGCCAGTTTGAGCATGTGTTGCTGCAAGAACTGGGTTATGCCATCGACTTTGAAGTGGATGCCAACCAGCAGCCGATTGGTGCAACGCAGCAGTACCAGTTTTTATTAAATGAAGGCTTTATGCCAACGGCGCAGCCTTCCCGTTCTGGTTTAAGTGGCGCGCAGATTTTGAGTATGCGTGACCATGAAAAGGGTAGGGATTTTAATCCAGAACAGTTACAATTACTGTCTAAATTATATCGGCAGATGATCAGCTCCCTGCTGGGAGATCGGCCGTTAAAAAGTCGTCAATTGTGGATACAGAACTCCCAAACACAATCGTAATTAGGAAAAGAGTATGGCTGCATTACTTGGTGTGAATATTGACCATGTTGCAACATTGCGACAAGCACGTGGCACCACTTACCCAGATCCGGTCAATGCCGCACTGATTTGTGAACAGGCTGGTGCAGAGGGTATTACCTTGCATCTGCGTGAAGATCGTCGTCATATTCAGGATGATGATGTGCGTCGTATGCGTCCATTGCTGAAAACCCGCATGAATCTGGAAATGGCGGTGACTGATGAAATGGTCGAGTTCGCCAAAGAAATCAAACCGCATCATGTTTGCTTTGTCCCGGAAAAACGCCAGGAAGTCACCACTGAAGGTGGACTGGATGTGGTCGGTAATTTTGCGGCGGTAAAAGCGGCAACGCAGGCTCTCTCTGTTCTGGGTTGTGATGTATCCCTGTTTATTGATGCTGACTTTGCCCAGATTGATGCCGCAGTTGCTTGTGGTGCACCAACCATTGAAATTCATACCGGTGCCTACGCCGATGCTGAAACCGCAGAGGCGCAGCAGGCTGAGCTGGAACGTATTGTGAAAGGTGCCGAATATGCCGCGGCCAAAGGTCTGGTGGTGAATGCCGGCCATGGCCTGAATTTAGATAACGTGACGCCGATTGCCGCAATTCCGCAAATTCATGAACTGAATATTGGTCACTCGCTCATTGCCGATGCGGTGTTTGTGGGTCTGGCCCAAGCTGTACAGCAAATGAAAGCAGCGATTAAAGCTGCACGATAATCTTGAAGTTTTTGTATGTCGACAATCAATTATGATGAACTCATGAAGCCGGTGATCGGCTTCCTGGGCTGTGAAACCCCGCAAGCCTGGCTGGACGAAGCACTGAATAATCTGGAAATCCTGATGCAGGATCATGCCAACTGCGAGAAAAAAGCCGCCGGTACAGCCATGAACCTGATGTTCCGCTACAGCTTCTTTACCGATTTGCAGGTCAAGCTGGCGCAACTGGTTCGTGAAGAAATGCTGCACTATGAACAGGTGCTGGAATTTATGAACAAACGCGGACAGGAGTGGAAAGGCTTAAGCGCAGGTCGTTATGCTGGCGGCTTACGCAAAGAAATCCGTACCTATGAACCAGAAGCGTTAATTGATGTACTGGTGATTGGCGCCTTTGTAGAAGCGCGTTCCTGTGAGCGTTTTTATGCCTTGGCACCGCATGTTGATGAAGAGCTGGGGCGTTACTACCGCTATTTGCTGAAATCTGAATCGCGTCATTATGAAGATTATCTGGCACTGGCATTGGACGTTGCCAAAACTGCCAAGCTAAAAAATCCGGAAGAAGATATTCAGGGCCGGATTCAGCATATTCGTGAAGTGGAAAAAAATCTGATTTTAAGCCCGGATGATACTTTCCGTTTCCATAGCGGTGTGCCGGCGCAGGCAGCTTGAAACAGTCAATATTTTTTGAGAGAAAACGGGACTTCGGTTCCGTTTTTTTATGGCTGTGAGAAGGGGAATCAGGGCTGATTTACCTGTTTTTGAAGATAGATGCTCTGCTGATCTGGCGATTGACGTCTCGCCATTAGATCGCTCGGGAAGATCCTAATCTTCTTTTTTTATAACCTTCAGATGTGAATCGCTGTAGGAATTAAAAAGATTGAAAGCTATAAATTTTGGCAATAAAAAAGCCCAAGTCTTAAATGCTTGGGCTTTCTTGAATTTGGCTCTCCCACCTGGGCTCGAACCAGGGACCTGCGGATTAACAGTCCGTCGCTCTACCGACTGAGCTATGGGAGAATCTGAATGCGATTATAGAGGGATTTTGGCAGGGGTCAAGCGAAAACTGTCATCTTTTTTACATTTAAAGTTTATATGCTTTTTATTTGTGCAAAATAAAATAAAACACGAAAAAATCTTGCAAAGCAAAAAATCTGTTGTTAGATTAAATCCAGAAAGTCGTTTGACCAAATGGTTAAACAGTGTGGATTTAAACCAACTTGCCAGCACAAAAATGGCTAAATCGGAGACAGCGAATGAATACGCTCAGCATCCCTGAAATTTTTGCAAATCTCAATTTTTACAAAGACAACTACCTTTCTCTTATCAGCAATCCAGCAGATTATTATACGCCTGTTGCTTCGGCCTATATCAACATATGGCCAGTCGGGCATGTCGATCTGTATCTGGGCGATTTGCTGCAGCTGTGGTTTAGTGAAAAATGGCTGATCAATGAGCCATGTTTCCAGCTTTCAGAGCATCCGGATCATGCGATCCGCACGCCATTACAGCGCAGCCAGGATTTATACCTGTATCAGCTTGCCGGCAGTGCCTTGTCGGGTAGTAACCGCTGCCGGGTCTGGTCGGCTTCTGAACAAAAAAAACTGCGGGTGAGTCTGGATAGTGTCTTTAAATATTACTGTATTTATAAGGGTACAGACCGTCCTGACATCTCACGCAGTCAGCTCATTCAGGCGCTGAAAAAGGCCATCTAACCGTTATCTATGGTCCGCTGAATTGAGCGTTTAGAGTTAAATCAGGCCATAAAAAAAACCGCGAACAGGTCGCGGTTTTTTTTATTGCTCAGAAGAGATTATTGAGCAGCTTTTTCAGCTTCGATCGACGCAATCGCTTCATCAACGCCTTCGATTGAATCCGCCGCTTTCTTGATACGCGCTAACGCATCTACCAGCACTTCATCAGCCGTTGCATAAGAGATACGCATGAAACCGCCTAAACCGAATGCATCACCTGGAACCACGGCTACGCCCGTTTCTTCCAGTAACCATGCAGAGAATTCTGTGCAAGATTTTAAGCCTTTAGCACGAATCAGTGGTTTGATGTTGGCGTAAGCATAGAACGCACCATCTGCAGGTAAGCAAGAAATACCTTTGATGTCGTTCAGGCCGTTTACCACCAGGTCATGACGGCGTTTAAACGCTTCAATCATTGGTTGTAGAACGTCTTGAGGACCGTTTAATGCAGCTTCTGCAGCCACTTGTGAAATAGACGTCGGGTTAGACGTAGACTGAGACTGGATTTTTTTCATCGCGCCGATCAATTTAGCAGGGCCCGCTGCATAGCCGATACGCCAGCCAGTCATGGCATAGGCTTTAGACACACCGTTTAACACGATAGTGCGGTCATACAGGTCTGGTGCAACAGTAGCGATGTTGTAGAACTCGTCATCCCAGCGGATTGGTTCGTACATGTCGTCAGATGCGATATACACTTCTGGGTATTTACGCAGTACTTCAGCCAGAGCTTCCAGTTCAGCTTTGGTGTAGATCATACCTGTCGGGTTAGACGGGCTGTTCAGTACCACTAAACGGGTTTTGTCTGTGATGGCTGCTTCTAACTGAGCAGGAGTGATTTTGAAGCGTTGTTCTTCGCCACATTTTACAATCACTGGCACGCCTTCAGCGATGATGACCATATCTGGATAGCTTACCCAGAATGGTGCAGGGATGATCACTTCATCACCTTTGTTTAACAGTGCAAGTGCCAAGTTAAAGAATGATTGTTTACCACCGCAAGACACCAGAATCTGGTTGGCTTGGTAGTCAAGGTTATTGTCACGTTTTAGTTTCGCAATAATGGCTTTTTTCAGGCCTGGCGTACCGTCAACAGCGGTATATTTGGTAAAACCGTTGTTAATCGCTGCAATTGCTGCATCTTTGATGTGTTGTGGTGTATCGAAATCCGGTTCGCCTGCACCCAAGCCAATTACGTTATGACCAGCAGCTTTCAATTCAGCAGCTTTGTTTGTCACAGCAAGCGTTGGGGACGGTTTGATGGCATTTACACGATCAGAGAGACGTACGTCCACGGCAGTATTCCTTCTTATAGGGATTAAAAAATAAAAAGCACACTATCTTAGCTCAAAAATAGTCACTTCGTCGTTTAAAATCTCAACAAATTAATAAAAAATCACGAAATTTGTGCTTCTGCGCCTCAAAATAAGGCATTTTTGAGAATAAAAAGCCGGAGGCTCGCTTCTGACTGCAAAAAACCTTAAAATAGCGCTAATTTGATTTGAGTTATCGTCATGAGTAAGCAGCAGCCTACTTCAAAAAAACCTGTGGTAAAACTCCCATTCCCAATGCCATCTGCGGAAGAAAAAGCCCAGATGGATGCCTTGCATAATCAGGTTCGTCCTAAAGATGAAGGTTATGCCGACAAGCTGTTTCCACCACCACGTGGGACCCGTAAATCTATGGGTAAACGCTAAGAAAAATGCCACGTTCTGTGGCATTTTTTATGGGCGCTTGATGGGTTTAATCCTGGGTTTCACGCCGGTCAAACTGGACATAATAGGCGCGTTTTTGGGTGTACATGGCCTGATCGGCGCGTTTTAGCATCTCTTCAATACTTTCCTGTGGTAGTGTGGTCGCAGACCCAATCGACAGATTCAGCATCTGATTACCATGAAACTGACTGTCAATTAACAGCAGTTCCTGCAAGCCTGCCAAACAGTTGTGCAGGGCAATCTCATCGGCACCCGGCAGCAAAATCACAAATTCATCACCACCAATGCGGCAGGCACTGTACTGGGTATTCTGGACAAGCTGATTCAGCAGTTCACCGGTGCGTCTGAGCAGATCATCACCGCTATCATGGCCAAAGGCATCATTCACAACTTTTAAGCCATTCATATCAATATAGATACTGGATACAGGCCGTAGACTGCTGCGCTCTAAGCGATTCACTTCTTCGCTATAATGCGAGCGATTCAGCAGCTTGGTCAGCACATCATGCTTGCCCAGATATTCCAGATAATTTTCGGCTTTTTTTACGCGCGGTAATATCGGTCAAGGCCACCTGAACCGTGCTCCAGTCCTCTTCATAGCCGGGAAATACGGTAAATTGCAGCAATACATGGCGGATGCTGCCATCCAGCGCATAATTGATGGCTTCACGCTGATGGTGAATATTGCCGTTCCAGAGCTCGATCAGCTGTTCCCTGAACGTATGCTGCATTTCACCGGCAAAAATTTTATGAATATTTTGCAGCAGGGTGTTTTTGTCCGGGGCGCCAAATAAATCCAGCGTGGCCTGATTGACATCAATAATCAGTACATCGCGGATACATTGCTGGATAAAATCCGGATGCACATCTAAAAAGGTATTGAAATCATCTATGCCCAAATGGCGCAGCTGATCGAGCCGGCTTTTAATCCGGCTAAAATCTTCCACCCACAAGGAGGTGGGAGAATAGACAAAGCGCGATTCAGCCAGTAAACGCTGCTGATCTGCCTGCCGGCGCGCTGCGGTATAAGGGGTAATGTTTTCGGTACTGACCAGCACCAAAGACAGGTCATGCTCATGTGAAGGGACTACGGTGCAGCGTAACTGGATATCCAGCCGTTTACCGTTCAGGCTGTAATTGACCGCCTGACTGGAAAATTCGGTTTGACCTTCCCACAAGCTGATCAGCTCATCAATATGGGTACTGGCCATATCACCTTTAAAAATCTGCTCCAGGTTGCTAATTAAATGCTGCAGATCTTGGGCTTCATACAGTTCCAGGGTTTTCTGGTTTACGCTCAGAATTTTAATTTTACGGGCACATTCAATGACACGGCTTGGATCTTCCAGTAAATAGCCACGTAAATCCTGAATGCCTTGTGCGCGCCACAGCTCAAACTGTTTTTTAATTTCACTAAAGTCTTCCAGCCACAGGGCAATCGGCGCAAGGGTAAAAACAGGCGTGTCCAGTATTGTCATAGTCTGAAGCTCGATTATTCTAGTGAATGAAAAATAGAATTATAATCAAGTTTTTTATTATGTGATAAGAATTGTTTTTATTTTTATAAATGTGATTTGCATCACTGAATTAAAAAGCAGCCGGCTCAGTGGCCGGCTGCTCTGGTATTAAACAGAGGGATTATTTTTTGGCCCGATGCGCCGGACGCGGTGGGGTAATTTCACGTTGACCATGCCAGACTTCGGCAAAATCCTGTTCATTAATACTATACAGTTCCAGTAAGGCTAGAATCACCCCGCCAAACAGCATGGAACCTTCAGAGTTGCTTTGCCATTCGAAGACCTTGCCTTTCAGGCCATATAAAATATCTTCAATTTCAAAAATCCGGTCACGGCCATTGCTGTCGGTCGGGTACATCTGGGTATTCAGCAAAATTTTAGCCAGACTTTTTTCATTGTCATTTAAAGCCAGTACTTCAATCAGCTCATCCGGATTGCTGGCAAAAATCACCGGATCACGAAAAATGGTATGCAGAAAATGCTGGTTCAGTTTCGGTAAAGATTTCTCGACAAAAGGCCGGAAGGAGGCCGGGAAAATCACATTGTGGGAAATGCCTTTAAACATCGGGGCGATTTCCTCGACTTTATAACCGGCAATACCACAGCCAATTGAAGTCAGAAAATACTTCATTTTCGGATGATTTTTGGTATAGGTTTTAAAGTCATCTATATAGTGCTGAATTTGCGACAGCGGCATTTGCTGCAAATGCTCGTTCATGGTTGGAATGGCAAAGCTTTGTCCGGCCCAGCCACGCCCTACGCCGCGCACGGCGCCAAAGTGTTGCAGGGCAGTGCGCGCTGCACCGCCGGCATGATCACCCGCCAGATTACTGCCAAAGACAAAAATCGTATCTTCAGGCAAGCTTTTAATAATACTTTCATCATGATATCGGTAAGTCATTGTCATTAAATCTATGTGATCCCTTGTGTTCATGTTGCCCGTGAAGCGGGGCAGAATCAAGTGAAAAAGCACAAGACGAGGGTGTTTTTCTGTTTCACATGAAGATTTTGCTTTGATCTGGGTATGTCTGGTGAGAGTGTGCCAAACAGCAGCGGGTGAAGGTCTTTATTTCAGTTGCACTGCGGACTAAAAACAGAACCTTGCCGATGCTGCCGGTGACAAGAAAGTGTACAAAAATTACAATCTGAAGCCAGATAATAGGCTGAATCTGTTAGACTATTTTTTTCGATCTGTATGAGTACGCTATCCGTGAGTGATCATCAACCTTTTGAATTGGTTACCCATTATCAACCTGCTGGAGATCAGCCGCAGGCCATTGAAAAGCTGGTGCAGGGAATTCAAAAGGGCATGCATGATCAGTTGCTGCTGGGGGTAACCGGTTCCGGCAAGACCTATACCATGGCCAACGTGATTGCCCAGTTACAGCGGCCAACTATTGTGATGGCGCATAACAAGACTCTGGCGGCCCAGCTCTACGGCGAATTTAAAGCCTTTTTCCCGCATAACTCGGTTGAATATTTTGTCAGTTATTATGACTACTATCAGCCGGAAGCCTATGTGCCATCTTCCGATACCTTTATTGAAAAAGATGCTGCCATTAATGATCACATTGACCAGATGCGCTTGTCGGCGACGCGGGCATTACTGGAACGTCGTGACTCGATTATTGTGGCATCGGTATCGGCTATTTACGGTCTGGGTGATCCGAATGCCTATATGAGCATGTTGCTGCATGTGGTGCAGGGCGACCGGATTCAACGTGAAGACATCATCCGCCGGCTGGTGGAAATGCAATATAGCCGCAATGAACTAGAGTTTTTGCGCGGGACCTACCGGATTCGCGGTGAAATTATTGATATTTTCCCGGCAGAATCGGAGCAGAATGCCATCCGGATTGAACTGTTTGATGATGAGGTTGATTCGATCCGCTGGTTTGATCCGCTGACCGGCAAAATGATCCGCAAAGTGCCACGCGTCACCATCTACCCGAAAAGCCACTATGTCACGCCTAAAGACCATCTGCAGCGCGCCATTGAAACCATTCGTGAAGAACTGAAAGAGCGTTTAGGCTTTTTCCGTGCACATGACAAGCTGCTGGAAGCACAGCGTATTGAGCAGCGTACCCGTTATGATCTGGAAATGATGCAGCAGCTCGGCTATACCAATGGCATTGAAAACTATTCCCGTCATTTATCCGGTCGTCCGGCCGGTGAAGCGCCACCAACCCTGTTTGATTATGTGCCGGATGATGCCTTGCTGATTATTGATGAGTCGCATGTTACCGTGCCGCAAATTGGTGCCATGTATAAAGGGGACCGTTCGCGTAAGGAAAACCTGGTCAATTATGGTTTCCGTTTGCCAAGTGCGCTGGATAACCGGCCAATGAAATTTGAAGAATGGGAACGGATTATTCCAAGCACTATTTATGTCAGTGCCACACCGGCACAGTATGAACTGGAAAAAGCTGAACAGATTGTCGAGCAGGTGGTGCGTCCAACCGGTTTGATTGATCCGGAAATTGAAATCCGTCCGGTGCTGACCCAGGTCGATGATGTCCTGTCGGAAATTAACCTGCGTAAAGATAAAAACGAGCGGGTTCTGGTCACGACCTTAACCAAGCGCATGGCCGAAGATTTAAGTTCCTATTTAAAAGAATACGGCATTAAAGTGGCCTATCTGCATTCCGATATTGATACGGTCGAGCGGGTCAAGATTATTCATGAGCTGCGTACCGGAATTTATGATGTGCTGGTGGGGATTAACCTGCTGCGTGAAGGTCTGGATATGCCAGAAGTCTCGCTGGTGGCGATTCTGGATGCCGACAAGGAAGGCTTCCTGCGTTCCGAACGTTCGCTGATTCAGACCATTGGCCGGGCCGCGCGGAACATTGCCGGTAAGGCAATTTTATATGCCGACCGGATAACCGATTCCATGCAAAAAGCCATTGATGAAACTGAACGTCGCCGTGCCAAGCAAATTGAATTTAACCAGCTACATGGTATTACTCCGCGCAGTGCTGTGCGTCAGGTCATTAAAGAAATTGATACCGGCGAGGTGCTGGAAGAAGATGTAATTGATGAGCAGATGGCACCACAAACCTTGGCATTAACCGCGGATGAACGGCATATCGTGTCGGACCCGAAACTGTTTGCCAAGCATGTGGCCAAGCTGGAAAAAGAGATGCTCAAAGCCTCAAAAGAATTGCAGTTTGAACAGGCCGCACGTCTGCGTGATGAAATTATTCGTTTGAAGGCACAAATGCTGCAGTAAAGAAAAGTGTGAGAACTGTTAAAAAACTCCTTACATAACACAACAGTAAATACCTGAATTTACCGTTAATTTAGCCAAGTATGCTGAGAACTCCAGAACAATATTGAAGCTATAAGGTGACCTGATGAAAACGAATAATCTCCCTAAAGCGAGTTATAAATTGGCAAAAATTGCCGTAGGCGGGGCAGTGCTGGTCGGTTTAGGGCTGGCCACCATGGCTTATGCCCAAAAAGAACCGTTGCCGACTGTTGAAAAAGTAGAATTGGATCGCTACCTAGGGGTCTGGTATGAGGTAGCACGTAAACCGATGTCGTTCCAGAATAAATGTGATCGGGATGTCACGGCGACCTATACCTTAAATGAAAATGGCAACATCAAGGTCGATAATCGCTGCATTACCAAAAATGGCGAACAAACCGTCTCCATTGGTGAAGCCTTTGTACAAAATGCGCCATTTAATACCAAACTGAAAGTCAGCTTCTTGCCAGAATTTATCCGCTGGATGCCAATTGGTCGCGGTGATTACTGGGTACTAAAACTGGATGAAGATTATCAGACTGTGCTGGTCGGTGAGCCACATCGTAAATATATGTGGGTGTTGTCGCGTACCCCGCAGGCTAATCCGGAAGTGATCAATGAATATCTCGAATATGCCAAATCTTTAGGCTATAACCTGGATGATATTATTCACACCAAACAGACAGCCCGTTAAAGCAATCTCCTACTAAAAATACACCATGCTCCGGCATGGTTTTTTATTTTTCGGTCAATAATTCATGCACGAACAGAGTTTTCCGGAGATGAACTGAGTATAATCAGCGCTCGGCAAAGATCAGGAGTGAAAGATGTATAAAGGCGTTGCTTTGTCTGTATTGGCATCCGTCACTTTTGGTGTGCTGTATTTCTATACCCAGTTTCTGCAACCTTTAGACAGTGAAGAAACTTTTGCCTGGCGCATGCTGTCCACCTTGCCTTTTATCACCCTGTTTATGTGGTGGAGTGGTGATTTAAAGCATGTGGCCGAGATTTTCAGGCGGGTGCTACAACAGCCGCTTTTATTGCTGTGGCTGCTGATCAGTTCGTTCTTATGTACCACGCAACTGTGGCTGTTTTTATGGGGGCCAATTAACGGCCGTGGTCTGGAAGTGTCGCTCGGTTATTTCCTGTTGCCACTGGTGATGGTGCTGGTTGGCTGTGTGCTGTATAAGGAAAAACTGTCCAGCTGGCAAATGCTGGCGGTGGCGCTAGCCGTACTGGGCGTCGGACATGAAATCTGGCGCATTGGCAGTGTGGCCTGGGAAACTGTGTATGTGGCGCTGGCTTATCCTTTGTATTTCTTTTTACGCCGTCAGTTTAAAACCGACAATTTAGGCGGTTTCTGGTGGGATCTGTTCCTGATTTTACCAGTCGCGTTTTATCTGGGCTTTGTTTATAGCGACAGCATGGCATTGCTGTTGAATTACTCGCATCTGATCTGGGCTGTGCTGGGACTGGGCTTTTTAAGTGCCTTAGGTTTGGGCAGTTATATTCTGGCCAGCCGTTATTTGCCTTTTGTGATTTTTGGTTTGCTTAGCTATCTGGAACCGGTGTTGCTGGCTTTCGCCTCAATGATGCTGGGCGAGCGTGTTGAAGCCGATGAATGGCTGACCTACATTCCAATCTGGCTGGCGGTATTGCTGCTGGTGATTGAAGGTGTACTGCATGTACTGAAACAGAAACGGCAGGAGCGGGCCTTGCAAAAAAATGTCCAGAACTATCAGGACCGGCTGGAATAGCAAAAAATATTGTTATCAGTCGGTAAAATTTGTCTGATAAAGCAACAAACAGATAACTTACTCTTTTTTATATGAAAAATAGCGGTTTTTAAAGATTTAGGAGCGAAATCATAAAAATAATTACAACTATTTTGCAAATTTATACTGAATATATAGCAAAATAGAGCGGTCTTAGACAGCTTTTGATTCAATCTTGCCGCCAATTCCATTACAATTGTCGGGTTTTGAATTTTATGCCTAGATATACAATTAATTAGAGGACGTATCTGTGAGCAAAGAGACTATCATCGCCCTACACGCAGAGCACCAAGGTCGCTGGAAAAACCGTGAAGAAATCGCGGAACAAATGATCGCTTTGATCGGTAAGCTGTACCGTGAGAAAAATATTGTTGTTTCAGTATTTGGACGTTCTTTAGTTAACCGTTCAGTGATTCAGATTTTAAAAGCACACCGTTTCACGCGTATGATGGACGTTGAGCTTTCAGTTGTACACACTTTCCCGATTCTTGAAGCATTAGCAAAAGTTGAAAACATTGGTACTGCTGAAATCGACCTGGGTAAACTTGCGGTTGCCTTTAAAGAGCAAGGCGGCGATGCAGATGCATTTGTAGCAGCTGCAGTCAAAGCGGTTGAAGGTCGTCCAACTTCTGTAGAAGGCCGTGATGTTGTACTTTACGGTTTCGGTCGTATCGGTCGTATCCTGGCACGTTTAATGATTGGTCAGTCTGGTCTTGGCCGTGGCTTGAACTTAAAAGCCATCGTAGTGCGTAAATCTGCAGATGGTGATTTGGAAAAACGTGCGTCTTTATTACGTCGTGACTCGATCCATGGTCCATTCTCTGGCACCATTTCTGTTGATGAAGAAAACGAAGCAATTATTGCGAACGGTCAGTTCATTAAAGTGATCTATGCATCTAACCCGTCTGAAGTAGATTACACTGCATACGGTATTAACAATGCACTGGTAATCGACAACACCGGTAAATGGCGTGATGCTGACGGTCTGGCTCAGCACCTGCAATGCCCAGGTGCAGCACGTGTCATTCTGACTGCACCTGGTAAAGGTGACATGAAGAACGTTGTTTATGGTGTAAACCAGGGCGACATTCTTGATGAAGATGCCATCATCTCTGCAGCAAGCTGTACTACAAACGCAATCACGCCAACCTTGAAAGTGTTAGACGACAAATACAAGGTGCTTAACGGTCACGTTGAAACAGTTCACTCGTTCACTAACGACCAGAACCTGATCGACAACTACCACAAAGCTGACCGTCGTGGCCGTGCTGCTACATTGAACATGGTAATTACTGAAACTGGCGCAGCGAAAGCAGTTGCGAAAGCACTTCCAGCGCTGAAAGGCAAGTTAACCGGTAACTCTGTACGTGTTCCAACACCAAACGTATCACTGGCGATTCTGAACCTGACGCTTGAGAAAGAAGTTGAGCGTGACGAAGTGAACGAATACATCCGTCAAATCTCAATCAGCTCGAACCTGCAAGGTCAGATCGGTTATACCAACTCGACTGAAGTGGTATCTTCTGACTTCATCGGTTCACGTACTGCAGGTGTATTTGACGCGCAAGCAACCATCACTTCAGGTAACCGTTTAACGGCTTATGTATGGTACGACAACGAAGTGGGCTATAGCTGCCAGGTACTGCGTATCGCTGAACAGATGGGCGGCGTAAGCTATCCAAAAGTTCCTGCTGAAACAAATGCTTAATTTGTAATGCAGACCAGAAAGAGCCTCATTTGAGGCTCTTTTTTATCTTTCATTAAAATAATAAGCAAAGACGCTATACAAAAAATTGCAAACCGTATCACGATTTTTGGGCACAATTTCTGTCGAGAAAAACAAAAATGACAGATAGGATAAACCGTTGCCAAACAGATTGATGCTCCGCGGCATAATCTTGATGGTGCTGGCAGCCATGGTAGGTGTAGCAATTGCCTTATGGATTTTTCGGCATTTTCAGATTTATATTCCGCTCGAAAACCAGCAGGTCAATATTGATTTGCAGGAAGCACTCCAAGCCGAAGTTAAAATTCATGATGCACTGGATGTCAATGTCAGTGGCCGGGTCAATGCGGTTATTCCCATTCAGGAAAATCTGGATATTCCGCTGACCCAAACCTTAAATCCACGGGTGTATTTTGATACGCATGTCCCAATTCGTACCACCATTCCGGTGCGGGAAACCCTAAAAATTAACCAGCCCTTGGCGGTTGATACCCAGGTCAAAGTCAGGTTAATGGGTAAAGACATCAGTTTGCCGCTCAAAGGCACCATTCCCATTGTGCTGGATGTCCCTATTTATATGGATGTGCCGCTGGCGCAAAAAGTCCATTTAAAATTTAATGCGCCGGTAAAAACTGTATTAAAAGAAAACCTGAATATTCCATTAAAAACCACACTGAATACCCAGATTCCGGTACAAGGTCATTTAAATGTGCCAATTCAAACCGCGCTGAAGGCCTCGGTGGATGTAAAAAATACCTTACCAATTAAGATTGAGCAGGGTGAGCTGAATATTCCTTTAAACAGTATCCGTCTGGCGACGGCCGAAACGGCGCAGCCACAGACTACTGTACAAATGGTCGAGTAGAGGAGCATGCAAGATGTTTTCTTCACTTCGCCATCAGCTTGTGTTGGGTTTGATTGTAGCTGCGCTGGTCGCACTTCTGTTCTGGCTGTATTTAAATATTCAGGCCTCGATGTATGTCAATGCCCAAAAAGCGCGGTTGTTGTTACCGGAAGGTTTACCTACTCATATTGAGGTCGGCAATTATTTACAGGCCCATACCCAAGGCCATTTAGATACTGAAATTCAGCTGGATCAGCAGGTGCAATTGCCTTTGGAAGGCAAATATCCGGCCAATCTGCAATTTGTGGTCACCACACCGATTGATGTAAAAGTGGACTATAAAACCCATATTCAAATTGATCAGCTGATGCCACTACAGACCAGCACCGATTTAATCTATCAGAATCCGTTATTGCCCAAACTGCCGTTACAGCTGGATATTCCAATTAAAATGAGTGTGCCGTTTCATTTGCAGCGCACCTATCGGCTGCCGGTCAAGATTTTATTTAATGGCCCGGTCGGTCTGGAATTTCATGAGCTGTTAAAGGTTCGCTTGCTGCATCAATTTGCGCCGCAATTAAATCTGAATGATCCAATGACCTTGCAGAAAGTTTCTGGATTTAATGCCACGATGCGTAATGTTGAGCGACGCACACATGCCAATCTGGATATGAAAATGGATCTGAAACTGAGCCAGATCCATCCATAAACTGAAGCTGACTTTAGATCAGTTTCTGCAAAATACTTGTGATGCTTGCGGTTGGACGTCCCAGTAACGTTTGCAAATCCTGACTTTGGCTATACATGACGCCATTTTGGGTTTGAGCATCGACATCTGCCAAGAAACTGGCAAAACCCTTGTCTAAGCCCACCTGTAGCAACAGTTGCTCAAAGGCTTCAGGGCTTAAGTTATTGTACTGCACTGGTTGTTGGCTCACTTCGGAGATGGCTTGAGCAAGATCAGCCTTAGTAAAGCTTTGGCTTGATGCCAACTCATAGGTTTTATTCAGATGGGTATCCGTGAGTAATACACGTGCAATTGCTTCAGCATATTCGTCACGAGACGCGGCACTAATTTGACCATCCCCACTTGCACCATATATTGCGCCATGTTGGATCTCTTGGGTTAACGCACCCAAATAGTTCTCGATATACCAGTTGTTGCGAAGCAGGGTATAGCTCAATCCACTTTCTTGAATCAATTTTTCAGTTTCACGATGTTCCTGTGCCAAGCCTAAACTGGAGTGACCTGCATTTAACAAACTGGTATAGGCAATATAGGGAACTTGACTCGCCTGGGCGGCTTCAATTACAGCTTGGTGTTGTGCAGTACGACGACCAATTTCATTGGCTGAAATTAAAAGTAACTTATCTACGCCCAATAATGCGGTACTTAAACTGTCAGCTTTGTCGTAGTCGAAGTGGCGGATTTCGATGCCTTGCGGTAATTGTGCCTGGGCTTTTTCAATATTACGGACCAACGCAATAAGGTGATGTTCTGAACTTAAATTTAGAAGATGGTGGATCACCAATTGACCCAACTGACCAGTTGCACCTGTAATCGCAATATTCATATCTAACTCCAATATTGTTTGAAAAATAATCTTGATGGTTAAATACTAATCTGTTAACTTACTAAATGTAAGTACATACCAAAAAGTAAGCTTATTACCCACAGGAAAGATTTTTATGTCAGCTTATGAAACCAGTAAATTGCTTGGTCAAGTTTTATCCACAGATTGTCCATCGCGTGAAATTTTGGAACACTTAACCAATAAATGGTCGGTATTGGTTCTGCGCTGTTTAAGTGATGGTGTACATCGTTTTAGCGAGTTAAAGCAGCGTATTGAAGGGGTGAGCGAGAAAATGTTAGCGCAGACTTTAAAAATGCTGGAACAAGATGGTTTTATATTAAGAACGGTTTATCCCGTTGTGCCACCAAAAGTAGAATATCAGCTGACGATTTTGGGTTCGCAAGCGTCTGAAAAGTTAAATTACTTGATTGGATGGGTAGAGCGTAGTTTGCCTGAGATTTTAGAGAATAAAGCGCGCGTTTCAAAATAGACATTAAGTTGCGGGTGGGGAAGCAATAATGAAACCCTCTGAACATCTGGCCGCGTCACTTTTAGTGGTCTATGCCATTATTTTGACTTTTATTTCATAGCCGAATTCCATAACTTAAGCACAAACATGTTGGGCTCATTTTCAATTTCTGGAAGACACGACTGGAGATCAAAGCTTAAAGGATAGGATTAAATAATTTAATCATAAAAGAATAGGATTATATTCAAGCTATTCGCGGAGGTTAACGTCGAAAAATATCGAGTTTATTGATTATCGAGTATCTAGGCTTGGAAAAGAAATGGGTCATACTTTTATCGCGTTAGGTCAGAAGTTAATGCGCTATGCAATTGATCAACAATAATAAAAAGAAATATTTTTATAAGCTAGTTTAAACTTCTCATTCAGCATAACAGCCCCTCATCCTAGCCTTCTCCCAAAGGGAGAAGGAACTTGCAGGATTTATCTTATGAATGAGTCATGAGCAGTGATGGATCAAAATATTTTAAGCCTGTTTCATCTTTTTAAAATCAAAACGGTCAATCACTAAAATGCCAAGCGCAAAGATTAGTCCAAGTGCCACACAGCCAATCCATTCAAAATGTTCCCAGGCATACACCGCACCCAGTGAACCAATGGCTGCCCCTGAAAAGTAAATGGTCATATATACCGCATTAATTCTTGAACGCGCTTTAATATCAATCCGATAGACCAGGTTCTGGTTTAATACGTGAAATGCGGTCAGGCCAAAATAGCTCATCAGTACCCCAATCGCGTAGACCACAATATTCTGCTGGGCAAAAAACAGCGGAATACAGGACAACAGCATCAGGGAAATACATAGCGTTGCAACCAGATTTTCCTTGCCTTGTCCCACGGTTTTCCCCGACCAGCTGGCCGAATAAATCCCGATCACGCCAAGTAAGCCAAACAGGCCAATTTCAAAATCACTAAAATGATAAGGCGCGCTGCCCAAGACAAAGGTCATTGAGGTAAAGACCATCGACAAAATGCCAAAGCCTAAGGCGCCGGCACAGGCACGGCGAATTAAATGCGGATGATGCTGCGCCAGTTTAAATAAGGAACGATAAATCCCCGTCACCGTTAAACCGGATTGTGGCTCGGTATTCGGCAGTTTGTGCCACATCAGCAGGGCAAAGCCCAAGGTCAGTATTCCGCTAGATAAATACACACCTTCCCAAGACCAGTAGGTCGATACAAAACCGGCAAAGGTGCGCGACAGAATAATCCCCATCACCAGACCACTCATCAGTTTACCGACAATGGCAGCACTCGATTCCGGCGGACTAATGGTCGAGGCAAACGGAATTAACACCTGCGCAGAAATCGCACCAAAAGTGGCACATAAGGTAAAGAAATACAGTCCAGACAGGCTGCTGCTCAAAGACAGCAGGATTTGTGAAATTGCCGCGAAGACCATCAGACTAACAATTAGCTTGCGTTTATTGAGTAAATCACCCAGTGGCACCAATAGCATAAGTCCTAAACCATAACCAATTTGCGCGACTACTACAGCAAAGCCGGCTTGACTGGTGCTAATGCCCAGACTTTTTTCAATTGAATAAATGAGTGGCTGGTTAAAATAGGCAGAACCGGCACAGAGGCCACAGGCCAGCGCCATCAGTAATACAAATTGAGGGGACAGCACTGGCGTGGCGGTTGGGGAGGACATAACAATTTCTCAAGTCAGCGAGTAGCACACTATAGGTGTTGTGGACTGAAAATAGAAATAAGAAAAAACAATCATTTGATTGCTGAATATCATGCTTGGAAAAAAATAAGCGCTGTCCGGTTTTAGCTAGATTGCGCTTTTTAGATGGCGACACACAAATTGTAAAAAGAATTGTGAGCACAATAGATTTGCTGCATAAATTATTCGAGAAATCCTTTAAAATATGGCAGAATAGGCGGTTTTAAAGTTTTTAGAGGATTGGCAAGATGCGCTTTGTTGATGAAGCAGTCATTACCGTAGAGGCTGGCGACGGTGGCAATGGCGTAGCCAGTTTTCGCCGTGAAAAATTCGTACCATTTGGTGGTCCAGATGGTGGTGATGGTGGTCGTGGCGGTAGCATTTATATTCAGGCCGATGACGACACCAGTACACTCGTAGATTATCGTTATACCCGTAAATTCCGTGCTGAGCGCGGTAAAAATGGTGCAGGCGCAAACTGTGCTGGCCGTGGTGGTGAATCTGTGGTGCTGAAAGTACCGGTAGGCACCACGATTGTAGATACAGATTCTGGTGACATTATTGCTGACTTGGTCGAAGACGGTCAGAAAGTACTGGTTGCCCAGGGCGGTGATGGTGGTTTGGGGAATACTCACTTCAAATCATCGACTAACCGTACCCCGCGTAAATTTACCACAGGTGTGAAAGGTGAATTCCGCGAAATCCGTTTAGAGCTGAAAGTGCTGGCAGATGTTGGCTTACTGGGTATGCCAAATGCCGGTAAATCAACCTTTATTCGTGCAGTATCGGCCGCAAAACCAAAAGTTGCAGACTATCCGTTTACCACCATGGTGCCAAACCTGGGTGTGGTCGATGCCGATCGTCATCGTTCTTTTGTGATGGCCGATATTCCAGGTCTGATTGAAGGCGCCGCAGAAGGGGCTGGTTTAGGGATTCGCTTCCTGAAACACCTAGCGCGTACCCGTATTCTGCTGCACATTGTCGATGTACAGCCAATTGATGGTTCAGATCCGGCACACAATGCCCGTGCCATTTTGAACGAGCTGGAAAAATTCTCGCCAACGCTGGCCAAACTGCCAGTAGTCTTGGTGCTGAACAAGCTCGACCAATTACCGGAAGATTCACGCGAAGAATGGTGTAAACATATTCTGGAAGAACTGCAATGGGAGGGTCCGGTATTCCAGACCTCGGGCCTAATGTCTGAAGGTACCAAAGAAGTGGTGTACTACCTGATGGATCAGATTGAACAGCAACGCGAACGCGAAGTTGAAGATCCAGACTATGCAGCAGAAATGAAAGCCTTCCGTGACCAGCTTGAAGCTGAAACACGCGAGCAAACCATCGCCGCTAAAGAAGCTTATCGTGAAATGCGTCGTCAGCAACGTCTGGCGGGTCAGGGCGATGACTTCGATGATGACGATGAAGATGATGGCGAAATGGAAGTATATTACGTACGTTAAGCTCTTGATGAAGAGTAACTGAGGACAAGATGATAGAAGTGGTAGATGGGCAACGTCAGCTCCAGGGTTGTAAACGAATCGTTGTTAAAATCGGATCATCTTTACTCACAGCAAACGGGAAAGGCTTAGATCTGGATGCAATTTCGCATTGGGCGAATCAGATTGCAGATCTGCATAATGCAGGACACGAGATTATTCTGGTGTCCTCCGGTGCTGTGGCTGAAGGCATGGTTCGAATGAAACTAGAGAATCGACCCACTGATCTACCCAGTCTTCAGGCTTGTGCGGCCATTGGTCAAATGGGTCTGGTACAAACCTGGTCCAGCGTGCTGGAAAAACACGACATTAAAACTGCGCAAGTGTTATTAACTCATGATGACCTGGCAGATCGTCGCCGTTATCTCAATTCATGTGATGCCTTGCAGCACCTGATTGACTGGCGCGTGATTCCGGTGATTAATGAAAATGACACGGTTTCCACTGACGAAATCCGTTTTGGTGATAACGATACCCTGGCAGCTATGGTGGCCGGACAGGTACATGCGGATCTGTTGATTATCCTGACCGATCAGCAAGGCATGTTTGATTCTGATCCGCGCTCTAATCCGGATGCCAAACTGTTCCATACCGTACGTGCTTTAGATGAAAGCCTGTTCGATATGGCCGGTGGTGGTGGCAAGTTTGGCCGTGGCGGTATGCTGACCAAAGTCCGTGCAGCGCGTTTAGCAGCCAAATCGGGTTGTCCAACCTTAATTGCCAGCGGTGAAAGTGATAATGTACTGGCCCGTCTGATGGATGGCGAAATGCTTGGTACGCTGTTTATTACCGACAATGATCGTATCACCGCACATCAGCAATGGCTAGCGGCGCATCTGCAAACCGCAGGCCGTCTGGTATTGGATGAAGGTGCGGTAAAAGCCATCAAGGAAAATCATCGTAGCCTGTTACCGGTGGGTGTACGCGCCGTGGAAGGGCATTTCGAGCGTGGTGATGTGGTGGAATGTGTCGATCGTCAAGGCCATCGGGTGGCTGTCGGGCGGGTGAACTTTAGCTCGCGTTCAGCAGACATTATTAAAGGTCTGGCCTCGGACAAAGTGCATCAGGTGTTAGGTGAAGCACGTTCGCTGGAAATGATCCATCGCAATCATATGGCGATTTACTAAGCCATACAGATTCAACTTAAGAAATACAAAAATCCCGCTTCCGAGCGGGATTTTTTATTTTGGAAATAGAGGTAACGAGCAATTTACTTAAACTGAATCGTCCCGTTGGCATTCACCGTCATCTTCGATTCACCGGCAGCCATATCCGGTGCAGGTGCTGCTTCAGCCACTGCAAACTTGGCGGTATTGGCGCGCATTGCAATCGGGCGCGGGGTATAGTTATTGGTATTCATGTTCAGATTGACCAGTTGATAGCCTGATTTATTCCAGGCCTGGGTCAATAACTGTGCGCGTTGCTGGAAGTTTTTCGAAGCTTCAACTAGTAGCTCATTTTCGACTTTCTTACGCTGGCTATCTGACACACTAAAATGTACCGATTGAGTTTGCAGGCGCTGCTGCAGCTCGCCAATGAGCTGGCTGGCGGCTTTAAAGTCGGTACTTTCCAGATGAATTTCGGCACGACCGCGCCATTCTTTCAGTTTCTGACTGTCATTGTCATAAACCGGATAAGTCGACTGTGAACCACTTTCTACTTTAACCGTTGGATATTTTCGCGCTGTGGCCATCGCCTGATTCATAATTTGGGTGATCTGATTGGCCAGTTCAGAAGGCTGTTTATGACTGCGCTCGATATACAGCACTGCATTCATCTGGTCATTGGATACCTGACGGCTGGCTTCTGCCTGAACATTGATCAGGTTATAGTTCAGTTTTTCGGTGGTCTGCGCCAAGGCACTACCTGAAACTGTGGCGGCCAATAAGCAACTGGAGAGAGTAATAAAACGCATGATTTTGTCCTGTTTTTATAGGTATTTATCTATCAAAGCATATTAGCCAAGCAATATGGCTAATTTTTGCAGAGTTTGTGGTGGGATTGTAAAAAAATAATAAAATCTACTGACTCGGAATGGCTTGATTATTTATTTTAAAACAATATGTTATATTTAATAGTGGGTTTAATTCTGCAGGCAACTTACATAGGGTTAAAAAAAATATCAAGAATGCGGTTTTCTTTCTGCTGTCACATTGTAAGATGATAATTCAATCTAATGGTTAGACCGATAGAACTTTTCGATAAAATTAGCTCGATAAAATGCCAAAAGCGGTTTATTTTCCTGAAAAATTAGGTATCATCGCGCTCCTAGTTATTGAATATTATCTAGATCATCTAACTAGATTTTTATAAAGCACCGAGTCAAAGGACCACAAGTCACCCGACTTATTTCTTCAACCCATATCAGAGATGGTAATTCGATATGAGCGTTACTTCTGTAAACCCTGCCACCAATTCCACAAACGAATACTACTTGACTCGCCAAAGTCAGATGGAATCGAATGTGCGTAGTTATCCTCGTAAATTACCGTTAGCGATAGCGAAGGCACAAGGTTGCTGGGTTACCGATGTTGAGGGTACGACGTACCTGGATTGTTTAGCTGGGGCAGGTACATTGGCTTTGGGCCATAATCATCCTGCGGTGATTCAAAGTATTCAAGACACCATCGCGAGTGGTCTTCCTTTACATACTTTAGATTTAACTACACCTTTAAAAGATGCATTTACTGAAGCGCTTCTTGCTTACCTGCCAGGTGGCAAAGAAGAGTATTGCTTGCAGTTCTGTGGTCCATCTGGTGCAGATGCAACAGAAGCAGCAATCAAGCTTGCAAAAACATTTACCGGCCGTAGCTCTGTAATCAGCTTCTCAGGTGGCTACCACGGTATGACTCACGGTTCGCTGGCAATGACAGGTAACCTGTCTGCCAAGAATGCCGTAAACGGTTTAATGCCGGGCGTACAATTTATGCCGTATCCACACGAATACCGTTGCCCGTTGGGTCTTGGCGGTGAAGCAGGTGTGGATGCACTGACTTACTATTTCGAAAACTTCATTGAAGATGTGGAAAGCGGTGTTACTAAACCGGCTGCTGTAATTCTTGAAGCAATTCAGGGTGAAGGCGGTGTGGTTACTGCGCCTACCAAATGGCTGAAAAAAATCCGTGAAGTGACTGAAAAACACAACATCGTGTTGATTCTTGACGAAGTTCAAGCAGGCTTTGCGCGTTCAGGCAAAATGTTTGCTTATGAACATGCTGGTATTGAGCCAGACGTAGTGGTTATGTCGAAAGCGGTTGGTGGTAGCTTGCCACTGGCGGTGTTAGGGATTAAACGTAAGTTTGATGCTTGGCAACCAGCAGGCCATACCGGTACTTTCCGTGGTAACCAGCTGGCAATGGGTACTGGTCTGGCGACAATCAACACCATTAAAGAACAAAACCTGGCGCAAAATGCGCAAGAGCGTGGCGACTTCCTGCAAGCTGAACTGAAAAAACTGGCAGTTGAATTCCCATGTATCGGTAACGTACGTGGCCGCGGTTTAATGATTGGTGTTGAAATTGTAGATGAGCGTCAGGAAAAAGACCGTTTAGGTGCTTATCCTGCAGATTCACAACTGGCTGCTGCAATTCAGGCTGCATGTTTTGACAACAAACTGTTGTTAGAAAAAGGTGGTCGTGGCGGTACGGTAATCCGTTTACTTTGCCCGCTGATCATTAATCAGGAAGAGTGTGTAGAAGTGATTGCCCGCTTCAAGAAAGCTGTGGCTGAAGCACTGAAAGCAGTACGAGGCGCATAATACATGGTAGATTTTGCAGAACATCGTAAAGCCTTACTCTGCAATGATGCTCAATCTATTGCTGACTATGAGTCAGCAATGGACCAAGCGACAAAAGCTGTCGCAGCATGGTTGCAAAACGATAAAATGTACACCGGTGGTAGCATTAAAGAGCTACGCAGTGCCATTTCATTCAATCCATCGAAAGAAGGTCTGGGTGTACAGAAATCTTTAGAGCGCATGGTCGAGCTGTTCCTGAACAAGAGCTTGAAAGTTCACCATCCGCATTCACTGGCGCATTTGCACTGTCCAACCATGGTGGCCAGCCAGATCGCAGAAGTGTTAATTAACGCCACTAACCAGTCCATGGACTCATGGGATCAAAGCCCGGCCGGTTCATTAATGGAAGTGCAGCTGATTGACTGGTTACGCCAAAAAGTCGGTTACGGTTCAGGTCAGGCCGGTGTATTCACTTCAGGTGGTACGCAGTCTAACCTGATGGGCGTACTGCTGGCGCGTGATGCCTGCATCGCGAAAAACTGGAAAGACGAAAACGGCAAGCCGTGGTCAGTACAGCGTGATGGTGTACCGGCAGAGGCAATGCGTAATGTCAAAGTCATCTGTTCTGAAAATGCACACTTCTCTGTGCAAAAGAACATGGCGATGATGGGCATGGGCTTCCAGTCTGTGGTTACCGTTCCTGTGAATGACAATGCACAGATGGATGTGGTTGCACTTGAGAAAACCATGGCACACCTTCAGTCTGAAGGCAAAATTGTGGCATGTGTGGTGGCAACTGCAGGTACAACCGATGCGGGCGCGATTGATCCATTAAAAGAAATTCGTGAAATCACCAACAAATATGGCGCGTGGATGCACATTGACGCGGCGTGGGGTGGTGCACTGATTTTGTCGAATGACTATCGTTCTATGCTCGATGGCATTGAATTGTCGGATTCTGTGACGCTTGATTTCCACAAGCATTATTTCCAGACCATTTCATGTGGCGCATTCTTGTTAAAAGACGAAGCCAACTACCGTTTCATGCATTATGAAGCCGAGTACTTGAACTCTGCTTATGATGAAGAACATGGCGTACCAAACCTGGTATCGAAGTCACTGCAAACCACGCGTCGTTTTGATGCCTTGAAATTGTGGATGACAGTTGAAGCCTTGGGCGAAGAGCTTTATGGTTCAATGATCGATCATGGTGTGGATTTAACCCGTGATGTTGCTGCTTATATTAAAGCAACAGATGGTCTTGAGCTGCTGGTAGAGCCGCAATTTGCATCGGTATTGTTCCGTGTGGTGCCTGAAGGCTATCCGGCTGAATTTGTCGATGCCTTAAACCAGAACGTCGCAGATGAGCTGTTTGCGCGTGGTGAAGCCAATATTGGTGTAACCAAAGTGGGTCAGGTTCAGTCATTGAAAATGACCACGTTAAGCCCGGTTGCAACACTAGACAACGTGAAAAACCTGCTGGCACTTGTGCTGGCAGAAGCAGAGCGTATTAAAGCTTCAATTGCAGATGGTACTTACACACCACCAATCGCTTAATCGCATGCTGCAAAGAAAGAGAGGCCTACAAGGCCTCTTTTTTTATCTCGGGTCATTGAATTGAAAAAAATGAAGATGAATGTCATGTATCTGTTAACAAGCCAAACGGGCCAAAAGAAGGGGATAGAAGTGAATAAAGTGGCTGAGTACAGTGAAGTGATCAATTGGCTGAGAGCGTGTGTTTCAGGCAACAGATGAATATATTAAGTTTAAGAAAAACAATCAATTTCGCTTTTTATAGAATATCGGGTGATTGTCATCAACCAGAGAGAATTATGACAATTGTAAGAAAGTGAACCGGTGCTGGATTGGCATTTTGTCATATTTTTACAGCGCTTTCATATTTTTTTAGACATCTTTCGAAATTTTAATAAGGTAGTGAAATGTTATTAAAATCATTACCTTAAATTAATATTTTGATATAAAGCAGGCTTCTAGAAACTATAAAAACAAGCTGCAAAATAAAACATCATTAAAGTGTCATAAAGGTGTAACTTTATTGTCATATTTTAAACTCACAATGCACATAACGAAATAAGTACAAAACTTAATAAAAAGTGGCGTACTCCGAATTTGCATAAATTGAGAGAGAACAGAATGCGCTTTACCAATATCGCACTTGCATTAGCACTATCTGGGGCAGCTGTAGCAACAACTGCGAACGCAGCTCGTGACACCATCCAAATCGCTGGTTCTTCTACAGTATTGCCATACGCAAGTATTGTAGCAGAAGAGTTCGGTAACACATTCCCACAATTCAAAGCGCCTGTTGTTGGTTCTGGCGGTTCTTCAGGTGGTTTGAAACAGTTCTGTAACGGTGTGGGCGATAACACAATTGATATCGCAAACTCATCTCGTCAAATTAAAGATTCAGAAATCGCTGCATGTAAAAAAGCAGGCGTGAACCAGATCTTAGAAGTTAAAATTGGTTATGACGGTATCGTATTCGCGTCAAACTCAAACAAAGCTGCTTATAAATTAAAACCTTACCATGTATTTGCTGCTTTGGCTGCTGAGCTTCCATCGAAAGGTAAAATGGTTGCTAACCCATATACACGTTGGAACCAGATTGACAAATCACTTCCAAACGAGCCAATTACTCTGGTAATTCCAGCATCTAACCACGGTACACGTGAAGTGTTCCAGGAGAAAATGGTTGATGCAGGTTGTGAAGCTTACGCAGCAATCAAAGCATTAGACAAAGATGCGAAGAAAAAAGCATGTACAACTTTCCGTAAAGATGGCCGTGTGATTGAAATCGCTGGTGACTACACTGAAACACTGGCACGTTTAAGAACTTCTCCAAGTGCAGTGGGTGTATTCGGTCTAGGTTTCTATGACCAAAACCGTGACAAGCTACGTGTTGCAACTGTAAACAACGTTGCGCCATCTGAGCAAACAATCCTGAACGGTTCTTACCCTGTTTCACGTCCATTGTTCTTCTACGTGAAAGGTGAGCACCTTAAATCAATCAAAGGCCTACAACAGTACACAGAATTCTTCTTAAGTAAGAAAGTATCTGGTAAAGGTTCTAAGTTAGACAAAGCAGGTCTGATCTCTTTATCTGACAAAGAACGTGCGCAAATCTTGGCGAACTTCAAAGCAGGTAAAGCTGTTAAATAATTGTGGTTAAAACAGCTGATGGCAGGGTTTCCTGCCATCAGCTTTTTGCGAAGAGAAATGTTTTTTCAAATAATGAAAATTGAAAAAACGGTGGAGAATACATGAATCTGCTACTCATAGGTGTGTTACTGGCAATTATTGCCATAGCCTATCAAATCGGGTTAAGCAAAAGCCGTAACCTAGCAGGTAAGGGAAATAATTCTGCAATGTTGCACTCACGCCCTGGTTATTATGGTGCGTTGGTGGCGTTGTGGTGTGCGATCCCTGCTTTTTTAATTTTGATTGTTTGGAATCTGGTTGAACCAACCATTTTGGAACAGGTGGTACTGAGTCATGTGCCGGCAGATGTTGCTGCCAACCTGAATGCAGCCAGCACTAGTGTTCTGGTAGACCGTGTGCAAGCACTGGCGTCTGGCTTTGGTGTAACCGATACACCAGCCGCCTATGAACTGGCAGCTGCTGAACAATTAGCAAAATTTGAAACCATTGGTTCTTATATCAAACTGGCCGTTGTGATTTGCGCAGCGTTAATTGGTTTGCTATGGGCGAAAAAACGTGTCTCTCAACAGTACCGTGCCCGTAACCAGGTTGAAAAGATCATTAACATTTCTTTAGCCCTCTGTTCTGGTGTGGCCATTCTGACCACCGTTGGTATCGTGATGTCGATGTTCGGGGAAGCCATACGCTTCTTTAGCTTCGTCAGCCCAATGGACTTCTTCTTTGGTACCCAGTGGAACCCAGGTTTTAGTACCACCGGTAGTGCCGATGGTGAATATGGCCTTTTACCGCTGTTATGGGGAACCTTGCTGGTCAGTGCGATTGCATTACTGGTTGCAGTACCTATTGGTCTGATGATTGCCATTTACCTGGCAGAGTATGCATCTTCGAAATTCCGTTCATGGGCAAAACCGACCATTGAAGTGTTGGCCGGTATTCCGACCATTGTATATGGTGTATTTGCCTTAATGATTATTGGTCCATTCCTGAAAAGTGCCGGTGCACTGCTGGGTATTGATATCAATGCTACCAGTGCTTTAACTGCCGGTCTGGTAATGGGCATCATGATCATTCCATTTGTATCGTCTTTATCTGATGACATCATTACCCAGGTGCCACGTGCTCTACGTGATGGTTCGTTGGGTCTGGGTGCGACTAAGTCGGAAACCATTCGTAAAGTGGTGATGCCGGCTGCCTTGCCAGGGATTATCGGCGCCTTCTTGCTGGCTGCATCTCGTGCAATTGGTGAAACCATGATTGTGGTCCTGGCCGCAGGTAACAGTCCGTTACTACATGCCAACCCGCTAGAAGCGGTTGCAACCGTGACCATGACGATTGTTAACCAGTTAACCGGTGATACCGACTTCGCAAGTCCGCAGGCATTGGTGGCGTTCGCATTAGGTTTAACCCTGTTTGTTATTACCCTGTGTTTGAACATTGTGGCACTTTACATCGTGCGTAAATATCGTGAGCAATACGACTAATGAGTACTTCAAATACTACTTCAATGGATCAACAACCGCTTGATCCACGGGCGGCCGCTGAATTACGCGCACAACGTAAACAGAAAATTGAAAGCTCGTTAGCAAAACGCCATCGTAAAGAAAGCACTTTCCGCATGTTTGGTCTGGCCTCGGTACTGGCAGGTTTATTCTTTGTCGTGTTACTGTTCGGCAGTATTCTGGCCAAAGGTTTACCGGCATTCTGGCAAAGCAGTATGGCAGTGCCAGTCTACTTTGACCCAAGCATTATTAATGTGGGCGCCCAGCCAAAACAGCAGGCAGGTGAATCTCCGGCACAATTTAATGACCGTATGATTGCCTGGCAGACTGAAATGGGTATGGTCGATTGGGATGCGCTTATCGTTAATGGTATCGTCGCTAAAGATGCGGCGCTTGAAGCCAAGCGTGATGATTTAGGCTACATGTACACCAGTTCTGAAACCTATCGCTTACGTGATATGGTACTGGCAGATCCATCGCTGATTGGTCAAACCAAAGAAGTGAAAATTCTGGCCGATGCCAATGTAGATGTATGGCTTGCGGGCAATATTGACCGTGACCTGCCGGCAGAACAGCAGCAGCTAAGCCCGGAAATCCGTCAGCTGGCAGATGATCTGAAAGCCCAAGGTATTATAGAAAATACTTTCAATACCAATATCTTTGTCAGCCCGGACTCGCGTAGTTCGCCTGCAACTTCTGGTTTGGCTGGTGCCTTCATGGGTTCATTGTTCATGATGCTGATCGTGATCTTTATCTCGATTCCAATTGGTGTGGCATCTGCAATTTACCTGGAAGAATTTGCACCAAAAAATGTCATTACTGATATTATTGAAGTGAACATTAACAACCTGGCCGCAGTTCCATCGATTGTATTTGGTCTGTTGGGCGCTGCCATCTTCATTGGCTGGATGCATTTACCGTTATCTGCGCCACTGGTGGGTGGTCTAGTTCTAAGTTTAATGACTTTACCGACCGTAATTATTACCACACGTGCTTCACTAAAAGCGGTGCCGCCATCTATTCGTCAGGCTGCATTGGGCTTGGGTGCATCACGTCTACAAACCGTATTCCATCATGTATTGCCACTGGCATTACCAGGGATTTTAACCGGTGCGATTATTGGTGTTGCACAAGCATTGGGTGAAACCGCACCACTTCTATTAATTGGTATGAGTGCCTTCGTTGCGAGCGTACCGGCATCTCCATTTGATCAATCTACCGCATTACCGGTACAAATTTTCCTATGGCAGGGCAATGAATTGCGTAACTTCTTTGAAGGACGTACCGCTGCCGCCATTATCGTACTTCTTGCACTCATGATCGGCCTGAACAGTCTGGCGATCTGGTTACGTAAGAAATTTGAAGTACGTTGGTAATTGAGGGCAAAATATGACTACTGTATTAAGCACAGACAAACCGAATTCCTTAGAACAGGATAAAGCAGTGAATCCAGAGCAAACACAATTTACGTCAACTGAAGGCGAAGAACACAAACAGCCTGCAACTTCGTTTGTGTCTCAGTTTGATACCCAGGCGGCGAGCAAAAAAGAAGCCAAATCGAACAATGTCAAACTCAGCACCTCCGATGTTCATGTGTACTATGGTGAATCTGAAGCAATTAAAGGCATTGACCTGAACATTTATGAAAATGAAGTCATTGCCTTCATTGGTCCATCAGGTTGTGGTAAATCGACTTTCCTTCGTACCTTAAACCGGATGAATGACACCATTGATTCATGCCGCGTTACCGGTAAAGTCATGCTGGATAATCAGGACATCTATGATCCGAACCTGGATGTGGTATTACTACGTGCCCAAGTCGGTATGGTGTTCCAGAAGCCAAACCCGTTCCCGAAATCAATTTTTGAAAACGTGGCTTACGGTCCGAAACTGCACGGTTTGGCGCGTGACAAATACGATCTTGAAGAAATTGTTGAAAACAGCCTGCGTAAAGCCGGTCTGTGGGATGAAGTTAAAGACCGTTTAAACCAGCCAGGTACTGGTCTGTCAGGTGGTCAGCAGCAGCGTTTATGTATCGCGCGTACCATTGCGGTTTCACCAGAAGTCATTCTGATGGATGAACCATGTTCCGCACTGGACCCGATTGCAACTGCAAAAGTTGAAGAACTGATTTCTGAGCTGTCTACCCAGTACACCATTGCGATTGTTACGCACTCGATGCAACAGGCAGCGCGTGTATCAGACCGTACCGCATACTTCCACCTGGGTGATCTGATTGAAGTGAACTCGACTGAAAAAGTCTTTACTCAACCAGACCATCAATTAACGGAAGCGTACATTACAGGTCGTTTTGGTTAGTTGCCAACCGCTGTATATCAAAAAACCGCAAATCAATATTTGCGGTTTTTTTATGGCTCTGGTTGAGGGGTAGGGGGAGGGTCATAGCGGATTTGATGGATTATCTAACCTATCATAATGCTTAAAATGAGACCCTAAATAGATTTCAGTTTGAAGGGCTGAATCCGGAGCAGATCATTCCATCTGCTATCCAGTTGGTGGTTTTAATGTTGAGCTTTCCCAGCTTTTAAAATCCCGTCCTGTTCAACAGGGCTGTATTTTTTAGTTGTTGCAAAAATGACACTACGGTTAACACGGAAGTGGATTAAATTAAGCAAATAAATGCGCTAATATTGAATTCTCAATATCCGCCCTCATCTAAAGCTTAGCCAAAATAAAATTGAGAACAGATTTTTATATGTTATTTCATTCCCAAAAACTACCTGCCGAAATTCGTATCCGTCATTTAAATGCGCGTATTAACGAACAACGAAAAAAAATAGCGCAGACTACGGCCTCCAAACTGGAGCTGTTGCAATTTAGCCAGCAATTGTCCAAAGAAGCACGCCTGCGTAAAAAGAATAACCAGAAAATTTATGTACTCGATTTTAAAGGGGATATGGCCGCCTCTGCGGTAGAGAATCTGCGTGAAGAAATTACCTTAATTCTGGCCACCGCCAAAGCTGGACGTGACCGCGTGGTGGTGCGTCTGGAAAGTCCGGGCGGGATGGTACATGGTTATGGTTTAGCCGCTGCACAACTGGTACGTCTGCGTGATGCCGGTTTTCATTTGACCATCTGTGTTGATAAAGTCGCTGCTAGCGGTGGCTATATGATGGCTTGTATCGCCAATGAAATTATCTCTGCACCGTTTGCTATTGTGGGTTCAATTGGCGTAGTGGCACAGGTGCCAAACTTTAACCGCCTGCTGAAACAGCACAATATAGATTTTGAACTGTATACGGCTGGTCAATACAAACGCACCGTGACCATGTTTGGTGAAAATACCGAAGAAGGCAAGGCCAAGTTTGAAGAAGAGTTGCAACAAACTCACAGCCTGTTCAAGCACTTTGTTGAAAAGTACCGTCCGCAGCTCAATGTTGAAAAAGTCGCTACAGGTGAACACTGGTATGGTCAGGATGCTTCCGATCTGAACCTGGTCGATAAACTGCAAACCTCAGATGAATACCTGTTAGGGTTATTGCCACAGCATGATGTTTATGTCATTGAAACCCGTCGCAAGCCAACCTTGGGTGAAAAACTCGGCCTACAAGCCGCACAGGTGGCCGATTCTCTGGTGCCTGCGGTCATTAACAAGGTGATGGATACTTTAAGCAAAGCCAGTGCCAATCTGGTGCAAATGCGCGATCCTAAGCTCTAATCCAATTTTGCTCATGAAACATGAAAAAGCACTCAATCGAGTGCTTTTTTTCTGTCTTTGTATAAGCTCCAGCTTCCTGCCAGAATTGCGCCGAGCGTAGCCAGGAGCATATCTTTATGCGCATCCCAGATATCGCCTTGCTGACCATTATAATTTTCAGCCGCTTCTGGAGAGAGGAGGATGGCGAGTAACCATTCCAGCCATTCGTAAATCAAACTGCTGCTCATAACCCATTGCACGACCAGCAGAAAGATCATCCAGTTAGGAAAGCCCAGCCGATGTAAGCGGAAAAACAGCGGGTAGAGCAGCACCCCATAGGCAAAATGCACAAAGCGATCATACATATTGCGTTCCCAGCCCAGCCACTGATTTAAATCAAAGCCGAAGTATTGCAGCAGCCAGTCGTTATAGGGCACATAAGAATAGAGATAATGCGCGCCTAAAATATGAATCAACAGAAAGATAAGATAGAAAACAAAACTCGAAAAGCTTAAACCGACTTTTTTGAAGAGCAATAGCAGCACAATTAGCATGATAACCGTTCCAACCTGATGTAGCACATAGGCTGAAAATTCCATCGGGTTGATACTGGCAAGCAGCATGGTCAGGCCTAACAGGACCAGCATCAGCCAATGTTTGGCTTGTAATTGGTAGTCGATCATTCTGGTTATAGGATTGGGATTTGTAATTATCATAATAAAAAAGCGAAACCGGAGCTTCGCTTTTTGATGCTGAGTTTTTCAAAATTACACCCTCTTTATGTTGCTTCCAGAGGAAGAAAGAAGATGTTGTGAAAAACTCAAATCATTTCATTAGATTTTAGCAATCAAATCTTTAATTTGTTTTGCCTGTTCAGCGGCATTACCGGTGTAAGACGCAGGGGTCATTTCAGCTAAACGTGCACGATCCGCAGCCGGAACAGCTTCGAGTTCGTTACCGTTGACGAAGCTCACCATCATGTCGCGAGTCATCGCTTGACCACGAGTCAGCGCTTTTAATTTTTCGTATGGTTTTTCAACGTTGTAACGACGCATAACCGTTTGAATCGGTTCAGCCAATACTTCTTGTGCATTGTCCAGGTCTTCCAGAATACGGTCAGCATTCAGTTCTAGTTTACCAATACCTTTTAAGCAGGCTTCAAATGCGATCAAGCTCTGTGCAAAACCTACACCCATGTTACGAAGTACAGTTGAGTCGGTTAAGTCACGCTGCCAGCGAGAAATTGGAAGTTTTTCGCCCAGGTGCGCAAGAACAGCATTGGCAATACCCAGGTTACCTTCAGAGTTTTCGAAGTCAATCGGGTTGACTTTGTGCGGCATGGTTGAAGAACCGACTTCGCCTTCTTTCAGTTTTTGTTTGAAGAAGCCCAGCGAGATATAACCCCAAACGTCACGGTTAAAGTCGATTAAGATGGTGTTGAAACGACGCAGCGCATCAAACAGTTCCGCCATATAGTCATGCGGTTCAATTTGCGTGGTGTACGGGTTGAAAGTTAAACCTAAAGATTCAACAAATGCTTGTGAATGTGCAGGCCAGTTGATGTCTGGATAGGCAGACAGGTGAGCGTTGTAGTTACCCACTGCACCGTTGATTTTACCCAGCAGTTCAACATTGTTGAATTGCTTGATTTGACGCGCTAAACGGTACGCCACGTTGGCCATTTCTTTACCCAAAGTGGTTGGGCTAGCTGTTTGACCGTGTGTACGAGACAGCATGGGTTGATCAGCATGTTTTTCAGCCAGCGCCACAATTGAGTCAATGATTTGCTGCATAGATGCAACCAGTACATCACGGCCGTTTTTCAGCATTAACGCGTGTGACAGGTTGTTGATGTCTTCAGAAGTACAAGCAAAGTGAATGAATTCACCGGCATTTTTCAGCTCGTCGATGTTGGCGATTTTTTCTTTCAGGAAATATTCAACCGCTTTAACGTCGTGGTTAGTGGTACGTTCAATCTCTTTAATGCGGTTCGCATCTTCTTCAGAGAAATTTGCCACAATCGCATCTAAGGCCGCATTGGTTTCTGCAGAAAAAGCTGGGACTTCAGTAATTTCCGGACGGTTCGCAAGCGCTTGTAACCAACGCACTTCAACAGTCACACGAGCATGGATTAAACCAAACTCAGAAAGGAAAGGACGAAGAGCATCACATTTGCTCGCATAACGTCCATCTAATGGAGAAAGTGCAGTTAAAGCGTTCATAACGATTCCTTAAACTTTGGAACTAAACCTAAAACAAATGTCCGTACAGATCAGACCACCTGATACTGTAAACGGGCAAGATCCTGAATATCTTGAAGCAGTTTGCGTTTGCTAAAAATCATCGCCCATGAGCTGCCACCGAGTTGACGCCACAAATGTGCCATTTGCAGGCCGGTAAATAGCGAGGCACGAATACGGTTGGTATGGGCAGAATCTTTAAAGGCCTCGGCATTGCCACGCACCATAATCCGCGGATTAATCTGTCCAGCAGTATCAACATAGGTTTGGGCAAGATTGGCGAGAATACTTGGATGTAAATAGTTATTATCAAAAAAGGACAGCTGTTTTAAGATTTTTTGCTGGGATTGCTCAATAATTTCAACAAATTGCGGATTACTATAGACTTTCTTTTCCAGTTGCAGCAGCGCCATGGCATAGGACATCGGCAACTTGGCATTGGACATTTTCGGTAATCTGGATTTGGGTGAGGTGGTAAACGGATGGGTAATGCTATTTTCGAGGGTTTTTAAACCAAGGGAGATATCGGCCAGCTGACTAAAAAAGTCTAAGGTTTGGCCACTCTGATTATTACTTGGACGGATATTCAGGCTGGCCTGAATCAGGCGCTCCAGATAAAAGTTACCGCTATCGCCAATACTTTGTCGGCCAGTCAGTGCGGTCATATGGGTCAGCTGCGTGGCCTGAAACACAGCAGCGAGGGCCAAAGCACGATTCTGGCGAACATTCAGAGTTCGAGGCTGTTGAAACGGTAACTCTGTCATGCCGAAACAATCCTTTAAACAAAATCCGGGTGAGGGGCATTGGTATGATGGATCACGCCACCCCCTAAGCACACTTCACCTGCGTAGAACACCACGCTTTGACCTGGTGTTACTGCACGTTGTGGCTGATCAAATTCAACACGTACACCATTTGGTGTTTCTGGATCTTTAAATAATACGCAGTCTTGGTCAGGTTGGCGATAGCGGGTTTTTGCCGTGCAGCGGAAACCGGTGTCAGGAATATCCTGTTCACCTGCGACCCAATCAATGGATTCGCTCCACAGAATCGTGCTTTGCATCAGTGGATGATCATGACCTTGACCAACCACCAGACGATTGCCGGCTACATCTTTATGCAGTACAAACCAGGCACCTTCAGCTGCACCTTTCATGCCGCCAATACCAATACCACCGCGTTGACCGAGCGTATAGTACATTAAGCCGTGATGTTCACCAACCTCTTTGCCATCTTCCAGCACGATTTTTCCGGGTTGTGCGGGTAAATATTGTTTTAAGAAGTCATTAAAGCGGCGTTCACCAATAAAACAGATACCGGTGGAGTCTTTTTTCTTTGCAGTCGCCAAGCCCAATTCTTCTGCAATTTTACGTACTTGTGGCTTTTCAATTTCACCGACAGGGAACAGGGTCTTGTTAATTTCACGACCATGCACCGCGTGCAGGAAGTAAGTCTGATCTTTGTTGTTGTCGACACCACGCAATAAAGGTGCATATTGATCACCTTTAGAGTTGGTCATGGTTTCACCACGACGGCAGTAGTGACCCGTTGCAATAAAATCAGCACCCAGGTTAATGGCATGATCTAAAAACGCACGGAATTTGATTTCTTTATTGCACAGAATGTCCGGGTTAGGGGTACGGCCAGCGGCGTATTCTGCCAAGAAGTGCTCGAAAACCCGATCCCAGTATTCCATGGCAAAGTTGGCGGTGTGCAGTTTGATGCCAATTTTATCGCATACGGCCTGGGCATCGGCCAGATCTTCCATGGCTGTACAGTATTCCGTGCCATCATCTTCTTCCCAGTTTTTCATGAACAATCCTTCAACCTGATAACCTTGTTGAAGGAGGAGTGCTGCAGAAACAGAAGAATCTACACCACCTGACATACCGACGATGACACGTTGTTGCATAGGATTAGGCATCCACACTATGAATTAAGGGAGAATTTTGGTGCTCGTAAATGAGCGATAAAGGATATTTTTGTCCGGTCTGAGCATCCTGTACGGCTTTAATCACCAAAGGACTGCGGGCGCGGGCCGATTCAAGCAGTTCATCCGGGCTCATCCAGACGGCACGGACAATACCAGTGTCTAGCTGTGCATCTGCATGATGGTGAATGGCTTCGGCCAGAAAGCAGAAACGGTAATAGGTACGATCTGGAAACATGGGCGGAGTATAGGTATAAATGCCCAGTAAAGCCTGAATACGTACATCGTATCCGGTTTCTTCCAGGGTTTCGCGAACCGCTGCTTCAATAATGGTTTCACCGGCTTCTACATGACCTGCAGGCTGGTTAAAGACGGTATGTGTAACGCCTTCAGTCTGTTCTTCTACGAACAGAAATTTACCGTCTTTTTCAACAACGGTGGCAACAGTCACATGCGCAGTCCAAGCGGTCATAAAAAAGCACCATGGGGTAAAACGCATATTCTACAAAATTTAGGGGGATGTGGCTATGAGGGAAGGGGATTTCTTTGGAGAAGATGATTTTTGAGTTTGAGTAAAAAATTGTGTGAAACAAGGACTTAATAATGAGCGTGGAACATGAGAAATCCATAAAGAAGTCCAAATCAGGTGATTTTGACTTCTTAGTATGAGCTAATATGCTGATTTAAAAAGAGAAGTAAAAATAATTTCGTATAACCTGTATTATGTTAATTTTAGGGAAATTTAACTATTCTGATTTTGCTGAAATCATAAATTTATAAGAGATAAATAATGCTAATAAAAAGATATTGGATTATTTCCTCGTATGTCCTGTTACTTATTGGATGTACATCAAAAGATATTTCAAAAGATATTCCTAAAGAAGGGGAAATAGTGACATGGAAGCAGAATCCAAATTTGATAGTAAAAGCAAAGCTTGGTCCACGTAGAAAACATATTCCTGACCAATTTGATAATGAATTTTATCGCCCTGAACGTGAACATTATTTAGGGCAGTTTCCAATTGACTATATTCCTGAAAAATTTCCCGCTATAACTCAAGAGGAAGCAAATACTTTACCAATGCCTGACTCTAATCGACAATTAGAATTTTATTTAACTTTCAATAGGGAAAAAATAGAAGCTACGGATGGTTTTGCACCTGATCATAAAGATCAGGTACGAGTACGAATAAAAGGTTTAGGTTTAGAGATGAGGGAAAATAATACTGATACAAAAAAAGTAATTCTTAATAATATTACTCCGGAATATGTCAAGATGGATTCGAAATTTAAAAAATTCGGCTTGGAATGTTATCGGAGGATTTTTTCTGATGAATATCTATTTTGTTATGCAGATTCGAATATTCCAAATGTTTCTGGTGTCTTTCTTAAAGTTAATACAAGAGGAAGAAGACCAGAAAATGGAGAATCAATTGAAATAATAGGAAATAACTATGAATCAAATAAGTATGGGGATATATGGGTTCAATGGGAAACTAATTTAAACAATTGGGAGAAATGGCAAGATATTGATAATGCAATATGGCGCTTATTAGACACATGGAACTCAGCTCCATCATCTCAAAAAAATAACTAAATTTTACTTATTTAACATAATGGCTGTTATGCGAAATATTAGTCATGACTAAGGAATGACTCTTCTAGTTTGGTAAAAGCTGGAGCAGTTTTTAGCCACTCTTGTACGTATATGCTCACAGCAATTCCGGTCCTTTTCGCCTATACGACCTGGCTTCAATTTCCTATGATGAAGACATGGAGAACAGGAAGTTCCAGAGAAGAATAACAAGAGATAGGCACAAGGAAAGTAAGGTACGACAGGAGTTATACCGAGCGAACCAATACGAAAAACCCCGGCAGGATGCCGGGGTTTTTTATTATTTAAATGATTTGGGGGAATTAGTACTATGTTAATTTTAGCTTTGCTAAAAGCTAAGTCATTAACTGTTTTTAAATTATATATTTTATAAATATTAAGAGTTTGTAATGAATTATTTTCAAAAAGGAATGGTGCTAATGGCTATGGTGCTTTTAGGAGGTTGTATGCCAAAAGAAAAAGTACATATCCCGAAAGAAGGAGAGATTGTGACATGGAAATTTACAGATCAGCTCATCATCAAAGCTGAGCTTGGACAAAGACGAAAACATATACCTGACACACATTGTACGAAGTGTGAGCGAGAGTTTTATCGACCGCACCTTGAGCATTATCTTGGTCAATTCCCTATTGACTATCAACCTAAAAAGTATCCATCGTTGAGCGAGTCGGAAGCAAAAGAAACGCCTTGGACAATGATAGATATGGGGGGAGGCCTTGAATTTAATTTGATATTAAATGGTTCAACTGTACAGGCAACGGACAACAGTATTCATGGGAATTATACTTTAGATCATTATGATCAAGTCAAAGTATTTGTAAGTACATTAGGAGGCTCTACAGAAAGGAATACAAAGCAATTTTTTGATTCAGAAATAATGAAAAACTTAAATATTGACTCAAAGCAAACTCAAAATGGTGTGGATTGTTATCAGTTTAATAATGGTTCAAAAGGAAAAATGTGTTTCGGGCATTCAATGAATGCTTTGAGTTCAGGGTTTCAGTTTTATGTCTCACCAGACCATAATTTTCAATTATTCGTGCGCTCTCAAGAGTTTATTCTTGGAGGAGTAAAAGTTAATTGGATTGTAGATCAAAAGCATTTTGATAACGTTCAAGAGATTGACGCAAATATATGGCGACTTCTAATGGCTTGGAATATATCACCAGTAGACCAAAAATAGTTTTATAAAAAATATATTTATTTATCAAAAGCTTAGTAAATAATTAAATATATTTTTTTCAGAATTCCTTTCAAATGCTGGACTCTTTTAAATAAATTCTTAGCTTTTATTTAACATAAAATCTCTTATGCGAAATCCAATTTTACTTATAATTCCCCGAAACCTTTACATAATTCTGCGCTGAATACGGAAAAAACGCTTTTTCTTTATCGGTTAGCGGACGTACTTTTTTAACAGGACTACCCATATACAAATAGCCACTTTCCAAAACTTTGTTTGGTGGAACAAGTGAGCCTGCACCAATCATCACATCATCTTCAACAACAACGTCATCCAAAATAATCGTGCCAATACCCACCAAAACGCGGTTCCCAATAGTACAACCATGCAACTTCACATGATGACCAATCGTCACATCTTCACCAATAATCAAAGGTGAACCATTTGGCTTGTCGGCTTTTTTATGGCTGACATGCAGCATGGCATGATCCTGTACATTCGAGTTGTTGCCAATACGAATAGAATTAACATCCCCGCGAATTACGGCAAACGGCCAAACCGAGACATTTTCGCCTAATACCACATCACCAATGACCACACCCATCGGGTCGATATAACAGGAATCATCAATCTGTGGATGGGTATCTAAATAAGGACGAATGTTCTGACTCATAGTGATCTGCTCGTAAAAGTGGAATGATCAAGACAATAGTATAAAAGAAAAAGCACCCATTCGCTGAATGAGTGCCTTCACTTAAGTCTAAAGTCGTGCTTTAAACTTAGAACAGGTTGCTAAAGAACTGCTTGATATGGTCAATGAGGCGCGAGAAGAAGCCAGCTTCTTCAACTGCGTTTAAAGCCACCAGTGGTTTTTCAGCAATTACTTTACCATCTAAGCTTGCGACATATTTACCAATGACCTGGCCTTTTTGTAGCGGCGCAGTCAATTTCGGCTGAACCACCAATTGCGTTTTAATTTCATTGGCTTTGCCTTTAGGCATGGTCACATTAAAGTTTTCAGCCAGACCAATTTGTACTTCATCCGACTGACCAAACCAGACTTTAGATTTGGCCAGGACCTGATTTGCAGGCTGTACATTTTTGGTTTCAAAGTTGGCATAACCCCAAGCCAGCAATTCACGTGTTTGTGTCGCACGTTCCTGCATGGTTGGCGCACCAAAAATCACAGAAATCAGACGCGTTGGGCCACGTTTTGCAGAAGTCGTTAAACAGTAGCCGGCTTCATTGGTATGACCGGTTTTTAAACCATCAACACTTGGGTCTGTATAGAGCAGGGCATTACGGTTGCCTTGACGGATGCCATTAAAGGTAAATTCTTTTTCTGAATAAATCGGATAATATTTAGAACTGTCTTTAATGATGTGCTGGGCCAAGGTTGCCATATCTTTGGCTGTTGAATAATGGCCGTCTGCTGGCATACCGGTCGAGTTAATAAACTGGGTATTGGTCATGCCAATTTTTTTGGCTTCTTCGTTCATCATGTGTGCGAAGGTGCCTTCATTGCCGGCAATGTGTTCCGCCATGGCTTTAGAGGCATCATTACCCGACTGAACAATAATTCCACGCAGCATTTCAAGTACAGTTGCAGTGCCATTCAGCGGAACATACATACATGATTCCGCGCTACTGCCGCGACACCATGCAGATTCGTTCATACGAACTTTTTCATCTTCCGTGAGTTCGCCCTTCAATAGTTTTTGTTCAATGATGAAACTGGTCATCATTTTGGTCATTGACGCCGGGGCAAGTTTTTCATTTTCATTTTTCGATGCAAGAATTTGCCCTGTTTCATAATCCATTAAAACATAAGATTTATTGTTGAGTTCTGGTGGATTGGATAAAACAGTTGCTGCATAAGAAAAGCTTGGTAGGAGGAGTAAGGCAGCAAGGGCGCTTTTTCGAGTCATTCTAGGTGTTCCAATACTTGATATATGCACAAAAGAGACTAGCATTTTAGGATAAAGCAAAGCCGACTTCTATGGGAGAAATCGGCTTATCGGAAAAAGTATTGTAACCAAATAGTTTTATTTGCTGTACGCGGTCAATTCCTGGCAAATGGCCTTATTTTTCTGGCTTCCCGCTTTTTTGGCATCGGCCTGTGCTTCAACCAGCATCGGCTTAAAACTTTTTTGCTTGCTTAGGGCTTGTAAAGCTGCAACCGGATCTTTTTCTGCCGGCATATATTCTTTGGCCAGTTTGGCATAGCCCTGATTAAATTTAGTCTGGTCTTTGTCCTGAATTAACGCTGGGCACACTTCAGATAATACATAAATGGCTGCCAGTTCCTGCTGGGTGACTTTTTGAAGTGGTGTGACTTCAATATTTTCATTCTGTGCCACTGCGGTTTGCCCCAAACCCAAAGTAATGGCGATACCAGCCAGAAGTTGCAAAGATTTCGTTTTTAATTGGGAAGTGTACATAAAAAAATAGACCTAAAACTTAAAAATACCACATGCCCATAAGCTTAATGATTTTTGACAGAATGAAAAGAAAAGAAGTGTATCTGAGCAGGCTGACACACAACCAAAATTAAAAAGCCAAATCAGAAATGCAATAAAAAAGAGCAATCAACCTATGCTGATTACTCTTGATGTGAAGATGGTGCGTCAGTACAAACCTAAAGTTCGATTACAGCAGCATCCTGACAAACAGTTTTCTGTTCATCTGCCGTGGTTTCTTTAGCAGCATCACGTGCTTCAATCAGAATATTCTTATATTCAGCATCAGCCTGCAGTGCGCTGTAGCTTAAAGTCTGACCTTTTAAGTCTGCCAGGTAAGTTTCAATTAAAGCCTGAATATTGCTATCCAGTTTGGCGTTTTTGCCAATAATGGCCGGACAAACCTCAGCCATCACCTGAGCGGCAGCAATGTCTTCTTTCACAATGGTATTGGCTTCTTCTACCGTCAAGCCTTCAGCATTGACCGCTTGAGAGAGAATTACCGCAAAACCAAGCCCCAGTAAACGACGTACAGATAAGCGACGAATCATGTTATACACACTTTTTATTGATGGAAGTTCGACACTAAATATATATACTTCTCATTATATTTCAATGAAATGTGCTGACCGGTCATTTATTTAATTTGAAGAGTAAATTTGTGAATATCTTAATTGCCAATGATGATGGCGTTTTTGCGCCAGGGATCCAGGCGCTTGCACACGCATTAAAACCTTTGGGCCGTGTGGTAATTGTCGCGCCAGAAAGCGAGCGTAGCGGGTTTTCCAGTGCTTTAACCTTAGATCGTCCTTTACGTCCAATTCCGATTGCTGAAGATATCTGGGCGGTGAATGGCACTCCGGCAGACTGTGTCTATTTATCTATGAATGGCCTGTTTGATTTTGAATTTGATCTGGTGGTGAGCGGGATTAACAGCGGCGCCAATCTGGGTGATGATGTACTGTATTCAGGTACCGTTGGTGCTGCTTTTGAAGGGCGTTTAATGACGCAGCCGGCCATAGCTGTATCACTGGCTGGCCCTAATGTCCGTGCCTATCAGCATCCGGCCGATTATGCAGTTGCCGCGCAGTGGGTGCATGATTTTATTGCCAACGGCTTGCCAACCTTGCCGCCACGCCACATTTTGAATATTAATATTCCAGATGTGGCGGAATTAAAAGGCGCAAAAATTACCTATCAGGGCCGTCGCAGTCAATCTAAACCGATTACCAGCCATGTCGATCCGCGCGGTCGCCAGGTGTACTGGATTGGACTGGCCGGAGAAGCCGTTGCAGACCCGCGTAAAGATGTGGGTGAAATCCAGTCGGATTTCTTTGCTGTGGCCAATGGCTATGTCAGCATCACCCCAATTCAGATGGATGCGACCAATTACGATATTCTGGGGCATCTGCATGACAGCTTGAGTCCAGCCCTGTAAAGAATGTTATAACTTTGTGAAAAAGTACCGTCTGAAACTCTTTTTCGGTGCTTTTTTGTTAATCTTAGCGCAGTTCAATAATTACATTTAAGATGTAGAGAGGAAGATTAATGCCTTTGGTGTCACACGGTCGTTTATTTGCAGCACCGACAACATTGTTGAAAACTTTATTTGTATCTACAGCCGTTATTTCTACGCTCATCATCAGTGGCTGTGCGTCTAAACCTCAAGTACATAATTCTGCACGTTATGCGGCTGCGCCAAATTTCTATACTGTACGCTCAGGTGATACTTTAAGCGGCATTGCAGCACGTTATGGTTTAAGTTATCTCAGTATTGCGGAAATGAACGATATTGCCGCGCCATACCGGATTTATGTGGGCCAGTCGATTCGTCTGAAAAGTGGCAGTGCACCGCGTACCACCACGACGCGTCCGGTAACGCAGCCAGCACCAATCCAGCGTCAGACCATTGCTATTCCAAAAACTACGCCAGCACCGACCGCACCGGTGACCACGACGACCACAACCACACCACGAACCACTACTCCGGCGCCGACAGTGAGTTCTACCGTAGGTTCTTTACGCTGGGTGAAACCATCCAATGGTGCAGTAATTGAAAACTTCAATTTAGCGTCGAATGTGAAAGGGATTCGTTATGGCGGCAATGTTGGTGATCCGGTCTTTGCAGCTGCAGACGGGCAGGTGGTGTATGCCGCAGATGGCCTGAAAGAATACGGTAACTTGGTGTTAATTAAGCATATTAATGGCTATATCACCGCTTATGCACACAACAGTAAACTTAACGTGAATAGTGGACAAAATGTAGCAGCAGGGCAGAAAATTGCCGAAATGGGCTCATCGGGCACCACCCGCACCATGCTGGAATTCCAGGTCCGCCTTGATGGCAAGCCGATCAACCCGACTAATGTTTTACCAATAAATTAATTTTTTTAAGTGCAAAACGTAAATTTCACCGTATAATACAATGAGTTGCTTTTATCAAAGGTAGGAGCATCTCATAAGTTCAGAGGGAAATTTATGTTAGATCAACTTCGAGCAATGGGTGTATTTGCTTGTGTTGTTGAAAAAAGCTCGTTTAGTGGCGCTGCGCGTGAACTCGGTATCACCACAAGTGCTGTAAGTCAGCAAATTCGTTCTTTGGAAAATGAAATGGAAGTAACGCTGTTACACCGTTCCACCCGAAAACTGAGTTTGACTGAAGCTGGACAAGCTTTTTTCCACAGCTGTCAGGAAATGCTCGCCGCTGCGGAGCGTGGTAAAATACGCATTAATGAATTACGCGATGACCTGGTAGGTGATTTGCGTATCGCAACCACCCCGGAACTGGGTGCGAATCATGTCATTCCGGCATTGTCGCACTGGATGTCAGCCCATCGTGGTCTGGCCATACATGTCGAAGCGGACAATCAGTTTATTGACCTGATTGAAGGTCGGATTGATATTGCTTTGCGCATGAGTTCAAAAATTGAAGATAGTCAGCTGAATGTAGTGCCACTGGCGCGCGTTGAGCAGGTTCTGGTGGCATCACCAAGTTATCTGAACCAGACCACACCGGTGTCACGTCCTGAAGATTTAAAAAATCATGACCTGATTCCAGTAAATTTGATGAAAAATTATGCCAGTTTTTCATTTCATCACGCCAGTACGGGTGAAGTGGTCGGACTGGACATGAGCTCTCGCCTCACCACAAATAATGTTCTGATTGCCAAATCATTATGTTTACAAGGGCACGGAATCGCGAGACTTTTATATCTAGATGTACAAAAAGATTTAATTAACGGTTCTTTGGTCGAAGTATTACCTGAATGGAAATTGCCGACCTTTACATTGTATGCGATTACGCCAAAACGTGAGCAGCAGCCAATGAAAGTGCATCGTTGTCTGGATGCTTTAAAACAGTATTTTTGTCAGTTACCTGGCGGCAGAATTTACCAGGAAGCCTCATAAAATATAACAATTCAGAAATTAAAAAAGCCGCATCATGCGGCTTTTTTATGCAGATTGAGATCTGTTGAGATCAACACGCGGCTTAAGCCAGGAACGTTTTGATCATTTTCACCAGACGTTCAACCAGCTGATCGGCCTGTTCCTGGCTAATGTTCAAGGTTGGCAGTAAACGCACCACGGAGCCGGCGGTCACATTGACAATCAGTTTGTATTCATCACGGGCAATATCCACCAGTTCTGCGCAGGCTTTAGGTAATTCAATCCCGATCATCAGGCCAAAACCACGCACGCTGACATTTTGGTCAGCCAGCTGGTTGCGTAGCTGCTCAACAATATAGCTACCCATTTTTGCGGCATTCTCGACCAGATTTTCTTTCTGGATAATATCAATCACGGTGTAGACCACACGTGACCCCAGGGCAGTACCACTGTAGGTTGAACCATGGTTACCGGCAGTGAGTACACCCACACCGCGACCTTGGGTCATCACTGCACCAATCGGGAAGCCATTGCCCAGGCCTTTGGCAGTGGTTAAGACATCTGGCACAATATTGGTGTGCTGATAGGCAAAATATTTACCGGTACGGCCGTTACCAGTTTGCACTTCATCCAGCATCATCAGCCAGTTGTGCTGGTTACAGATGCGGCGGATATCTTCTAGGTAGCTAAAGCCTTGAGGCGCGGTATTAACACCGCCTTCGCCCTGAATTGGCTCAACCAGAATCGCGACGATGTCCGGATACTGAATGGCGGCTTCTTCAATGGCTTCAACATCACCAAACGGTACACGGATAAAACCTTCTACCAGCGGTGCAAAACCTTCCTGGACTTTTTTATTGCCGGTGGCAGATAGGGTTGCCAGGGTACGGCCGTGGAACGACTGATCGGCGACAATAATTTTCGGATTGGCAATGCCTTGTAAATAACCAAATTTACGTGCAATTTTAATGGCACCTTCATTCGATTCTGCACCACTGTTAGAGAAGAAGACTTCTTCCATACCAGCGACTTCTGCCAGTTTTTGTGCAGCGGCAGTTTGCCAAGGCACTTCAAACAGGTTGCTGGTATGAATCAGGGTCGCGGCCTGATCCGCGATGGCAGCAGCAATTTCCGGATGAGCATGACCTAAACCACAGACTGCAATACCGGTCAGGGCATCCAGATATTCGGTGCCATCTTCAGTGTACAGATAAGCGCCTCGGCCGCGGACAAAGCTGATCGGCTGACGGCCGAAGACGGGCATCAAATGAGACGGTTGATCAGTTTGCACAGGGGCAAGGGTAACGTTGTTCATGACTAACTCTTATCTGTAAGAAAGAAAGGAAAAAACTTATATAAGCAAAATCTGCCCCCGATTGAAAGTGTAAATGTAAATAAAAATGGAAATATTGCTTTAAGCATACTGTTTTGCTGTGTTTTCGGTATAATGCAAAACAGATTAGTTGAGGATTTATCAATGACTGAACAAGCACGCGATACCGAAGCGTTAATTCGTGACCAAATTGCTAAACATGCAGTTCTTCTTTACATGAAAGGCACACCGCAATTCCCACAATGTGGTTTCTCAGCTCGTGCAGTAGAAGCGCTCAGTCAAATTGGTCGTCCATTTGCCTATGTGAATATTCTTGAAAACCAGGATATTCGTGCAACTTTGCCGAAAATTGCCAACTGGCCAACTTTCCCGCAATTGTGGATCAATGGCGAGTTAATTGGCGGTAGCGATATTATGCTGGATATGTTCCAAAAAGGTGAGTTACAGCCTTTGGTTGAACAGTACAGCCCAGCGCCTGAAGCTTAATTCAGTCGTATAAAAAAAGCGCCTTTCGGCGCTTTTTTGCTTTTTTAGACCGGCCATTATGAGCCAGTCTGGTTACGGGCATCTTCTATCGGAATAGCCTCAATTGCTGCTTCAGCCGGTTGATCTTTTTTCTTGGCCTTTTTTTCTTTCTTAGCTTTTTTCTTTTTCTTCGGCTCTTCCTCTTCAATTTCTGCGCCATCTTCAATGGCTTGCCAGTATTCCAGCTGCGCCATCACCATGTCATAAATCGAGCCTTTGCTATAACGGCCTTTTTTGTCCAGTTTTCCGACCGGACGCGCCATCAGAATTTCCAGTGCCTGATCAATCACATCAATGGCATGAATATGGAATTCGCCTTTTTGCACCGCTTCAATCACATCTTTACGCAGCATGAGATGCTGCATGTTTTGACGTGGAATAATCACGCCCTGCTTGCCGGTCAGGCCCTGTAATTTACAGGCATCATAGAAACCTTCAATTTTGGCATTGACGCCGCCAACAGGTTGTACCTGACCCAGCTGGTTCATGGAGCCGGTAATGGCCCAGGACTGATCAATCGGTAACTGGCTGATTGCTGAAATCAGGGCAGACAGTTCCGCAACGGTGGCGCTATCACCATCGACCTGACCATAGCTCTGCTCAAAGGCCAGTGCGGCAGAGAAGTGTAGAATCTGTTCGCGGCCAAAATGGGCTTTCAGGAAGCTGGACATTAACAGCACGCCTTTGGCATGCAGCGAGCCACCCAATTCAACACTGCGTTCAATATCCAGAATATCGCCGCCGCCCTGATAGACCGATGCCGTCAGGCGTGAAGGCAGACCAAACTCGACATCGGCATAATGAATCACGGACAGGGCATTGATCTGACCCAGACGATGACCTTTGGTTTCAATCAGCTGGGTGCCGCGCGACAGGTCCTGCCAGTACAGTTCACGTAAATAGCCTAAGCGATATTTGCGATGATCCAGCGCCATGTTGATATGTTCTTCTGACACCATTTTTTTGCCGGCTTGTACGGCATGATGATGTGATTCCCGAATCAGATCACCTAGCGTTAGCGCATGTAAGGACAACGAGCTTTGGTCTTCGGCCAGACGACTCGAGTCGGTTAACAGCGCGGCCAGGGCAGAGCGGTCAAAGGGCAGTAGTTTATCGGCCTGAACATAATCAGCTATCAGCTGCATATAAGCCTGCTCATTGGTGTCATTACGTTGTAATGTATCGGTGAAGTCGGCACGGATTTTAAAGACGCTGCCCAGCTCCGGTTCGACTTCCAGAATTTCATAATAGATTTCCGGCTCGGCCAGCAGAATGACCTTTAAAGTCAGGGGAATTGATTCCGGCTCAATCGAAATACTACCGGTTAAAGTCAGCATATGTTCCAGTGAGGACAGTTTTAGCTGGCCCGATTTCAAGGCACGTTTCAGCCCTTGCCAGGCATAAGGCTGTTCCAGTAACTGTTCGGCTTCCAGAATTAAAAAACCGCCATTGGCACGATGTAAGGCACCGGAACGGATTAAGGTGAAGTCAGTGGTGATGGTGCCGTTCTGGGTCATCTGTTCCACATGACCGAGCAGGTTGTAGTGGGTCGGGAAATCTTCAAAGATTACCGGTGCACCCGAATTCGGTTTATGCGTGACAACAATATTGGCCTGATAACGCGCTGGCACCCGGCTAAACACTGCCGGAGTGAAGTCATCTTCTTCCTGTTCCAGCACCATTTCAACATTGTTGATAATGTCTTCGGCATAGTATTTCAGATAGTCTTCAAGCCCTTGAACCTCTGAAAATTTATTCAGCAATAAATCAATCCGCGGCATCACCACCTGTTTGGCAATGTCACGATTCAGGACCTGAACCCGATCGCGGGCATCATCTTCCAGATCGCCCAGATGCAGACCCAGACGTTCCAGTTTTTTATCCATATAGCGCATATTGGCGGCAATTTCGGCGCGCTCTTTGCTACTTAAGGCATTGACATCTTCCTGGGTCATTTCCTGCAGCTGGTCATCTTTAAACTGCACCGGAATAAAGCAGTGCTCGTCATTGCGCGAGACCAGTTTTAAATCCAGCGTTTCACCTTCTTTGGTCAGTTCAATGAGGGCCTGTTGCTGTTCATCGCCAGTTTGCTGGCGAATCTGTTCAATGCGGTTGTGATAGGTTTCGGCGCTAAAACGGCGTTCCAGCTGTTTTAAAATGGTCTGCCAGCTCTGATGCAGCTGGGTCTGGAATTTCGGTGCCTGACCGGCCGGCAGTCGCAGGGCAATGGGCTGGCGCGGGTTTTTAAAATTATTGACATACACCCAGTCATTTGGCGTGGCCATGGTTTTGGCATGTTGCTGCAGTAAACGCCGGATCATGGTGCGTTTGCCCAGTCCTGCCGTACCGACCGCAAAAATGTTATAGCCGGAATACGGCAAGGCAATGCCGGCTTCTACCGAAGCACGGGCACGATCCTGACCCAGAAAATTATTTAAAGGTTTAATCCGTTTGGTGGAGGCCGGAATTTTGTCCAGATCCGGAATATGGGTCAGCTGTTCCGGGCTTAAGCGGGTGTTATTAAGTGTCGTTTGAATTTCGGCTTGTTCGAAGGCTGAGGTAAGAGTTTGTTCTGGTTGTAAAACTAATGTTTGTTGTTCGGTAATTGAAGCAGATAAAGAAGAGGTCATGTGCTCGTGTCTTTGCGTCACTGTGAAATCCAAAACGAAATTATTGCAATAGAGATTTAAGGTATACAGGTTTAATAGAAAATTTCAAGCCAGGCCGCTGCATTTCTCCAGAAAATCACAGGGCGTTTGCATAAATCAGGTTGAAACCAAATCCATTAAACGATTGAATAGCAACATTCAGTTTTTTGACAAAAATAATGTAATGACAACACAATCTACAGGATGGAAGTCTGCCTTTACCGCATTTTTAGATCGGCGTGCGCTGATCATGCTGTTTCTTGGCTTCTCGGCCGGTATTCCCATTCTTCTTATTTTTTCCAGTTTATCGTTATGGTTAGGTGAAGCCGGCATTAGCCGTAATGCCGTAACTTTCTTTAGCTGGGCGGCGCTGGGTTATTCATTTAAGTTTGTCTGGGCACCATTAATTGATGAGTTACCAGTGCCATATTTAACCCAAAAACTGGGCCGGCGCCGGGCCTGGCTTTTAATTGCCCAGGTCCTGATTATATGCGCCATCTGTATTATGGCCTTTTCAGATCCGGCCTTAGGGCAGACGCATCTCTACCAGATGGCGGTGGGTGCGGTGCTGCTCGGTTTTGCTGCGGCCACGCAAGATATTGTGATTGATGCCTATCGTATTGAGCTGGCTGAAACCCAGATGCAAACTGTATTGGCTTCGACCTATAACGCCGGTTATCGTATCGGGATGATTGTAGCTGGTGCGGGCGCTTTATTTCTGGCAGCGTATCTGGGCACGGCTAAAGGCAACTATATTTATGAGGCCTGGAAATACACCTATCTGGTGATGGCGGCGGTGATGCTGATCGGGATGTGTACCACGCTGGTGATTCGTGAGCCGGTGGTGGAGCGTGTCCGTAAAGAATATAAACGCAGCGATTATTATCGACTGGTGGTGGTGTTTTTTGTTGCCGTGATCAGTTTTGTGCTGAGTTATATCTATTCCGGTCAGGCGCTGGATGCGCTGAAAAACCAGCTCAGTATTCAGGATTCCTTCCTGCTGTTTACGCTGGAGGCGATTCGCTTTATTGGCTCGGGTGCGGTGGCTTTACTGGTCGGAACTGTGCAGGTCAAACTGGGTGCAGTCAATAAACAGATGGCTTTTGAAACCTGGGTGCATCCGGTCGCGGATTTCTTTAAGCGCTATGGTTTAAAGCTGGCTTTGGTGTTACTGCTGCTGATCGGGTTTTATCGGGTTTCGGATATTATTGCCGGGGTCATTTCCAATGTGTTTTATCAGGACCTGAACTTCAGCAAAGAACAGATTGCTGAAGCAGTCAAAGTCTACGGGGTGATTTTCTCGTTGGTGGGTGGCTTCCTGGGTGGTTTGCTGGCCCAAAAAATGAATATCATGAAACTGATGTTTCTGGGCGCAGTGCTGGCCAGCTCGACCAACCTGATTTTTATTGGACTGGTCAAATCCGGGCAAAGCCTGAGTGATGTGCAGGTGAATGTCGGGGCGCAGCAATATAAGGTACAGGCTGATGAAGCCGGTTACTGGAGCATACAGGTACCGAGCAATGTGCTGGCTCAGGCCAATCAGATTCAGGTACAGGCACAATATGCCAATCAGTCCGATCAGGCACAATTAAGCATGCCGTATTTGCAGCAGACCGGCACAGCCCAAATCCAGTTATTACCGATTACTTCGGATAACCGGATTTCTGTACAGGAAGCCGAGCAAAGTCTGGTGATTCGTGGTCAGTTGAGTGGTCTTGATGCTGCACAGCTACAACCTGAACAGCCGCTGAGTTTGGTTCTGGATGGCAAGGAATATCCGGCCAAGCTGGAAGAGGGTGGCCTGTTTAGTGGCGTGATTGAAGGCCAGCAGTTACAGACAGCACAAAATAGCACGATTCAGGTCCAGGCCCGATTGCTGGATGGCAGTACACTCAGTGCTAACCGCAGCTATCAGCTGGCACCGCAGCATCCGGTGCTGGATATTGATATTCAGGCCTTGACACCGGTGGATATCAACGCTGATGCAGCGGTAGAAGTTCGCGGTAAGGTGATTAAACCGTATAGCAGTTTATGGCTCTATCTGGCAATTATTATTGATAACCTGGCCTCCGGTCTGGCCGGTGCGGCATTTATTGCCTTCCTGTCCAGCTTAACCAGTGTGTCGTTTACCGCTGTACAATATGCGATCTTTAGTTCGCTAATGACCCTCACTCCTAAAATTTTAGGTGGATATTCAGGTACCATAGTCAATAATATCGGTTATCCGAGTTTCTTCCTCATGACCACGCTGCTTGGAATTCCGATTCTGATTCTGGTGGTGTGGGTGGCAAAATTATTGCGTGCTCATGAACACGCTCAAATTCAACAAAAGGACGAATAATATGCGCATGCTGCATACCATGTTACGTGTAGGCAATTTAGAACGGTCATTGCAGTTCTATACTGAAGTACTTGGCATGACTTTACTCCGTAAACGTGACTACGAAGAAGGCCGCTTTACCCTGGCATTTGTCGGCTATGGTGATGAAGACAACCATACCGTGCTGGAACTGACCCATAATTGGGATACAGACAGCTATGAGCTGGGCAATGGCTATGGTCATATTGCCATTGCAGTGGAAGATGCTTACAAAGCCTGTGAAGAAATCAAGGCACGCGGCGGCAATGTGGTGCGTGAAGCGGGGCCAATGAAAGGCGGCGTGACCGTAATTGCCTTTGTGGAAGATCCGGACGGTTATAAAATCGAGCTGATCCAGCAGGATGACAATGCCCGCAATAACTAAGTTGGCGCAGTAGTATAGCGCCACAAAATAGTGAACATTAAGCCAGCAGACTAGCTTTATTGTTCCAGCCCAGTAAGATGGAACTTTACCGTGAGGTAAAACCCGCTGACTGGGCTTTTTTATGTCGATGCAAAAATAAAATCACAGGATGTAGACATGCTAAAACTACTTGCATTGGATCGCTTTACCATATTGTTAATTGTGATGGTGATACTGGCCAGTATCGTGCCGGTGTCTGGACAGGTCGCTGAAGTCTTTGGCGTTATTACCACGGCGGCCATTGCGGTGCTGTTTTTTTTACATGGGGCAAAATTGTCCAGAGAGGCGGTGGTACAAGGCATCATGCACTGGCAACTGCATACGCTGGTGTTTGCGTTTACCTTCTTGTTATTTCCAGTGTTGGGTCTCATGGCCAAACCCGTATTACTGCCATTGCTGGGGCAGGAGCTGTACTGGGGCTTTCTGTTTATGTGCTTCTTGCCTTCTACAGTGCAGTCTTCCATAGCCTTTACCTCGGTTGCACGCGGCAATGTCGCCAGTGCAGTCTGCAGTGCGTCTTTTTCCAATATTGCCGGCATGTTCATTACCCCGGTTCTGGTCAGCCTGTTTATTTTTGGCCAGTCGCAGCACGATTATGATCCGACCTCATCCATTATTCAGATTACCTTATTGTTATTGGTGCCTTTTATTCTGGGGCAATTGCTGCGGCCGTGGGTCTATCCATTTCTGGTCAAGTTCCCAAGTCTGGTTAAAGGCTTTGATCAGGGCACCATTTTAATGGTGGTCTATGGCGCCTTTAGTGGCGCCGTGGTGGCCGGACTGTGGAATGAAGTCAGCGGCACAACGTTACTGATTTTAACTGTGGCCTGTTCGGTACTACTGACTATCATCATGCTGCTGGCGCTGTACATCCCGAAATGGTTGGGCTTTAAACGTGAAGACCAGATCGCGATTTTCTTCTGCGGCTCTAAAAAAACCCTAGCCAGTGGTGTACCGATGGCGCAGATTCTGTTTATTGGCCAGCCTTTGGGCATGATTGTGCTGCCAATCATGATTTTCCATCAAATCCAGCTGATGGTCTGCGGCATTATTGCCAATTACTGGTCGAAGCAGCCTGAAATTGAGGACAAAGAATAATTCGCATATTGGCATAGATTCACGTATAATATGCCCCAACTTGTTGTGCTTAGCTCTGACGGTATCCGTCTCGGTGGGCCAAAAGAATGGTCTGTTGTGGTGTTGGTCTGCGGTTTATCTCGAATAAACAGCTTTTTTCCTCAGTCTTGAGAGTGATCAATTGCGACGACAGCAAAACCTTCTTTAATCTTATGGAGTAATCGACGATGCGCGCCGATATTCACCCAAAATATGAAAAATTAGTTGCTACTTGTTCATGTGGTAACGTGATCGAAACTCGTTCAGCTGTTGGTAAAGACACTCTTTACCTAGACGTATGTTCAGCTTGCCACCCATTCTACACTGGTAAGCAAAAGAACGTTGACACTGGCGGTCGTATCGACAAGTTCAAACAACGTTTTGCTGGTATGTCACGTTCTATCAAACGTGGTTAATACCCAGAATGAAAAAAACGGGCATTTGCCCGTTTTTTTGTGCCTGCACTTCAGGCGAAAAGTACAAGACCTTATTGGTCTTGTACATCAATGAGATGATCCAGTTTCTTCTGGAAGTAATCACCCTGAATATAACGGGCATCCACATTCCAGGCGTTGGCAAACAGGTTCATATCGTTTAGTTCATGTAGCACCACTTCCACCGGCTTGATTTCGCTAAACTGCTGAATCTGTTCCTGTAACTCCTGAGTCGCGCTATCTTGCATCAGTTTGCTGGTCAGCGATGGATGCAGGGTCACATATTGCACATCCAGCTGTTTAAGAATGGATTCGCTATACATCGACTGGCCAAATTCACGGATAGAAATCTCCGCACCATGCTGATGCAGCAAATGCATCTGCTTTTGGGCATCCATCAGGTTCTGGCTCACATCTTCTTCAGAGAATTGCAGAATTAACGGATAAGCCTGCTGACTGCCCACAATGGTAATCAGTTTGGACACAAATTCCGGGAACGCGCGGTCTTGTAACAGCACATGCTTGTTCAGGTTAACAATCAGCTTGGCTTCCGGATATTGGGTAATGAAGTTGTGTAGCTGTTTGCAGGCTTCGACCAGAATCCAGCGATCCAGTTTAATTGAGAGTTCTGGATCTTCAGCCAGATCAACCAGCCCGGTCAGACTTTTCCATTCTGCTTGATGAATAAAGCCGCTGCTGACTTCATAGGTATATAAATTGCTGTCCTGTTTGTCATACAGTTGCTGGTATTTCAGATGAATTTCATTACGATCCAGGCTGTGGCGTAAGGCGCCTAATAGCGATGAAGCAGCGGTTTCGACCACAGGTGCAACCTTTGGCTCGACAATTTCCAGCGACAGATCGGTCATGGATAAATCCAGTCCGAGGCTTTGCTCATCTTTTTGCTGATAAGGCAGTGCGGTTACAAAGGCACGTTCCATCAGCTGTTCAAACTGGGTGCTGTCGGCAATTTCACCTTCTAGTACCGCATAGCCCATACGGAAATTCAGCGGATAACTTTGCCCATTGACGCTCAATAACTGCGGTTTACTCAGTGAGCTGAGACCAATCAGTTTGGAATGCAAAATGGTGGTTGATTCTGCCTGAAACAAGCCAATATAGATCGATGAATTGACCTTGAATAAAGGCACATTGGTCTGTTCTTTCAGGAAGGTTTTAATATTACCGAAATAGTTTTTCAGCGTAACCCAGTCCGATTGCAAGACTTTTTCAGGGCAGGAGGCCAGGGCAAATACCACCAGCGCATTAATTTTGGATGGCTGATTGTTCAGGGTGCGGTTAATCAGCTGATGGGTCGGCTGCTGACCAGCTGTGCTTTCATTGCTGGCCTTGGCTGGTGCTGTAGCAGCTTGCTGAATATCAATGGTCAGCTGCAAGGCATCTTCATCAGTGGCCGGTAAAAATTCTAGCTGTAGCGGATTTTGCGCGGCGACATGACTATTTAAAGAGCTGTAGCTGAAACGGCCTAAATCAAACTGACCTTGCGATACTTTTTTAAAGCGCAGTTTAAAATCGGCTAGATCTTCCGGTTGCAACAGGTCAAGCAAAGGCAGACCAATAATCTCATCTTCATTCTGAAAGCCAAACAGCTGTAAATATTCCTGATTGGCCTGTACATGAATGCCTTCCTGAATAATCGCCACCGCCTTGTTGCTGTCTTCCACCAGAGACTGCGCCTGCGTCTGGGCATTTTCCAGCTCTTCTTTGAGCTGGGCATGGGTTTGCTGCAAACGGCTGAAAGAGAGGGCACGAAGCAGACCCAGATAGAAACTGTCACTATCGTTCAGGTTGACCAGATCATAAATGCCTTTGCGGATGAGGGCGCTATATTGGGTGGCATCATAGTCTTCAGGTTGCAATAACACCAGCGGTAAATTCGGCTGTTTTGAGGCGCGAATCAGGGTCAGGGCCTGATCAATTTTCAAGTCGTAGGCGCGGCCAAAAATCACCACATCCCAGGTTAAATTCAGCTGTTTTTCAAAATTTTGCAGGTCATCGAGCAGGGTGGCCTGCACGGTATGTTCCTGTGCATTCAGCTGTTCGCAAATCTGATTAAAACGGATTTGGTTATCATCGATAATGAGTAAACGTGTTTCGGTACGTTTAAATTTTTTAGATAGTAAAGGATTTCTCACTTCAACGCTTCCCATAAATCTTGATTCTTAACGTCATTCATCTGCTTGTGAATAAAGGCATCGACTGTGGCTTGCTGCTGGTCATTTAACAGTTCAAAGTCAAAACGCATAAAGCTTTGAGTAATGAGTAACGGTTTAATTAAAAAGACTTTAATGTCTTCATCCCCTAAACGCAGCTGTACGGTCTGCTTGTCTCTTAATAATTGAATCCCCGGTAAAATAAGATGAGTGCTGACTTCATTTAGCTGTGAGCTCTGCATGAGCAGGGCAGGATGATAATGCCCGCTATGCCGGTCAGATTTCACATAGACGGCACATGGAATAATGTCCTGCGCCAAAACTTCAAGGCCCAGTTCCAGGGTTTTGTCAGTCGACTGTTTAATCCAGCGAATCACACCGCCACGCCACGGACTTTGCGGATTTTCCTGCACCAGAATAAATTCACCGGTTTTAAGGTTTTTTGGCGTTTCACCTTCCCATTTAATCCGGTAACCATTCACACTGATATCCAGCACTTCCGCGCCGTAAATCTGTTTGGCCTCGCGGTCCAGATTCTGGATTTTACTGATGTCGGCAGTGGCATGACTGTGCATCTGGTTGATGAACTGGCTTTCACTCTGGAACTGGTAATTTTCACCCAGTTGCAGGGTTTCCTGAAAATTCTTGCCTTTAGACAAATAGAAGTGCGCCACGCTTAAGCCAAAACAGATTTTGACCCGGGCCGAATATTCATAACGTTCATGGCGACGCTCAGGATTATGAGTGAGCAGGGTATGAATATGAAAATGCAGGGCCGGAGTTAAAAACAGCTTTTCATTGCGGGAGAAATGTTCGGCCTTGCGGCCCTGATTTTCACTAATATGATCCAGCAGTGCCTGCGTCGAAATAAAAATACCCGGCTCAAAATCACCCGATTGATGCGAGTTATAAATTGGCGGATAGTCTTTGTTGGTATCGACAATATAGCGTGACAGGGTGGTTTCTTTGGGCAAAATCTGAATCAGCTTGACCCAGTCAAAACTGCAGAGATACAGCCCCTGAATTTCGGCCGGACGAATCTGATGGGAATTGAAAATATCCAGCAGGATTAATTGTGCATATGCCTGACTGATATTTTGCAGCTGATGCTGGGTGCCTTGCAGATGGTTAATATTGTTCTGAAGAAAATTGTGCTGCAGCGCGCAGTTAAACAGTTGATGCGCAGTGAGCCATTGCCCGGAAAATGGCGAGCTATATAGCATCTGTTGCTGATACAGCAATAAGGTCAGTTGTTGCAGCGCATAATAGGTGGCCACAGTCCGCGCAGTCTGCAGGTTCTTTTTCAGGTTAAAGGCAAAAATGGAAAACTTCTGCTGGGCCAGCTGGCGGTGACTGCGGCGCGCGATTTCAATATAGACTTTGGCAAAATGACTACGTAACAACAGCGCCAGCTCGATAATGTGCTCATTGCGGTCGCTGCTAATCAGACCCTGGTTAAAAAAGTGTTTTTCCAGGCTGGTCAGGACATTTTCCAGCGTCGGGTGAATGGCCTGAATCAGGTCAAAGCGCAAGGTTTCCTGACATTTGAGTTCAGAAATTTCCAGTAAGGCTTTGAACAAGGCTTTTGACGAGTCCCCAAGCTGTAAAATGGATAAGTCAGCTGCCCACTCCTGAATACTTTTGACAGAATTCTGGCAAAAACTGAGCTGTTCCAATTTCAGCTCAGTGGCAACCTGAAAAATATCTGAATGATTCATATTCATCGTTGTTATTTAACTCAAATTCAAGCAGTTGAAACCCCAAAAAGCGGTGTTTTATTCTTTTCGCCCGCAATTTCCCTAACGAGTTTAGGAACCAGATAACCCGGCAAGTTCGCTAAAACCTCTTTATAAATAAGATCGATGTCCTGTGGCATCAGATCGAAATGATGTGCACCTTTCACTTTATCTAATACATGCAAGTAATACGGCATCACCCCAGCATCGAACAGGCGATAACTTAAATCGACCAGAACCTGAGCAGAATCATTCACCCCACGAAGTAAAACTGCCTGATTCAGGACGGTAATTTGATGTTTCACCAGTGTATTTAATGTACGGCAAGTGAAGTCATCCAATTCTGATGCATGATTTGAGTGTACCACCAGAATAATCCGTAGCCTACTGTTTTTTAATATGGAAATCAGCGCTTCATCGACACGGTTGGGGATTACAATCGGAACGCGTGAATGAATTCTCAAAAATTTAATCTGTGGCAGCGATTCCAGACGTTCGATCCAGCTCTGTAAACGTCGATTGGTTAACGTTAATGGATCACCGCCACTTAAAATCACTTCGTTAATGTCGGGCTGAGATTCAATATATTGTTTGATGTTTAGCCAATCTTCATTTTTAGGCAGGTTGTCCTGATAGGGAAAATGGCGGCGGAAACAGTAGCGGCAATGTACTGCACAAGCCCCGGTCAGGGTCAGTAGAAAACGCGACTTATATTTGTGCAGGACACCCGGTTGCTGGTTGGCCTGTTCTTCACCTAAGGGATCGGTGACAAATTCAGGATGATCTTCCAGTTCCAGATGATGTGGCAAGACCTGTAACAGCAGCGGATCAAACGGATCGGCGACTTTCATTTTTCCGACGAATGCACGCGGCACACGTAATTTAAACTGTTCAGATGCCAGAATTGCGCCGGAGAGTAACTGTTCAGGCGACAGTTGCAGAAGATTCAGCAACTCCTGAGGATCGGTAATTAAATCACTGAGCTGTGATTGCCAGTTTTGCTGTTGATACAAATAGTTTGTCATGCCGGAAAAGAATCATGGAAGTGGGAGGGCAAGGCCTAATCGTGCTAGTTTAACAGTTTGCAGGCGCTGGGAATGTGCTTTGTGTGCGAAAAATCAGGACATCCGGGCCAGGCGGAGTCCAGAACGAGCTGCACTGATTTTAAGCATCTGCCAGTTGGGAATAAAGCCGGTAGATGGATATCTGCTTGTAACTTAGGCAGCAGCGGCCGGTTAAACAAGAATTTTTCATTGCGGCAAGGTATATTGGTCATTTAGAATACGTCACATAAAATGAATGTGCATGTGGCAACTAATGTTCGTGTCAGACTTGCTAAATGACATCGCAACAGCCCGTAGCATCGATAGCTTAAAGTTAGTAAGTTTGGAGTGTGCCAGTCATGGCCAATTATTCTACGAATGAATTCAAGTCAGGCCTTAAGGTTATGCTTGATGGTAACCCATGTTCAATCATGGAAAACGAATACGTAAAACCAGGTAAAGGTCAGGCCTTCAACCGTGTGAAATTACGTAACCTTAAAACAGGTAAAGTATTAGAAAAAACTTTCAAATCTGGTGATTCACTAGAAGCTGCTGACATTGTAGAAGTAGAAATGGACTACTTGTACAACGACGGCGAACTGTGGAACTTCATGGATCCTGTAACATTTGAACAGATCGCAGCTGATAAAACAGCTATGGGCGATGCTGCAAAATGGTTAAAAGACGATTCTAATGAAAAATGTACCATTATGTTGTTCAACGGCGTGCCTTTAAACGTTAGCGCTCCGAACTTCGTGGTATTAAAAATTGTTGAAACTGATCCAGGTGTTCGTGGTGATACTTCTGGCGGTGGCGGTAAGCCAGCGAAACTTGAAACAGGTGCTGTGGTACGTGTTCCATTATTCGTTCAGCAAGAAGAAAGCGTTCGTGTAGATACCCGTACTGGTGAATATTTAGAACGTGCATAATGGTGTAAAAATATACTATTATCGAAGGGATGATGATCAATCATCCCTTTTTTATGCCAAAGTCTTAGAGGCATAGAAAAATAACAGGCGTAAAGTCGCAAAGGAAAACAGCAGTACCTCGAACAACAACAATCAAGCTGATTTAAATGCATCGAAAATATGAGGGATTGAATGGAAACATTACCAACGAAGTCGAGCCTAACTTCGAAAATTATCTGGCTGCTCGTCGCTATTGTGGGTGCAGTGTCTTTCGGGATTCTGGCACTCAGCCGTGGTGAGCATGTAAACGCAGTCTGGCTGGTCCTCGCCGCCGCCTGTGTCTATAGCATTGCTTACCGCTTCTACAGTTTATTTATTGCCAATAAAGTCTTTGAACTCAATGCTAGGCGTTTAACTCCCGCGCATCGCCTGGCCGACGGTTTAGATTATGTTCCGACCAATAAAAGTGTCCTGTTCGGCCATCACTTTGCCGCGATTGCCGGTGCCGGACCGCTGGTTGGTCCTATTCTGGCAGCGCAAATGGGTTATTTACCGGGCACCATCTGGCTATTGGTCGGGGTAGTGCTGGCCGGTGCGGTACAGGATTTCCTGGTGCTGTTTATTTCGACCCGTCGTGACGGCCGCTCACTGGGTGAAATGGCCAAGCAGGAACTGGGCAGCTTTGCCGGTATTATCGTGATGCTGGGTGCACTTGGGGTGATGATTATCATCCTGGCGGTACTGGCGCTGGTGGTGGTGAAAGCCCTGACCAACAGTCCGTGGGGTGTATTCAGTATTGCCGCCACCATTCCGATTGCCATTTTTATGGGCATTTACATGCGTTTTATCCGTCCGGGTAAAATTGCAGAAGTGTCGATTATCGGTTTTGTGCTGATGATGCTTGGCATCATCTACGGTGAAAACATTGCGCAGCATCCGTACTGGGGACCGTTCTTTACCTTGTCAGGGACTGAGCTGACCTGGGCATTGATCATTTACGGTTTTATTGCGTCGGTTTTACCGGTGTGGCTGTTATTGGCACCGCGTGATTATCTGTCAACTTTCTTGAAAATTGGTGTCATTGCAGGTCTGGCGATTGGTATTTTATTTGCCATGCCGGAAATGAAACTGCCAGCGGTCACCAAGTTTGTTGATGGGACTGGTCCGGTATTTGCCGGTTCGCTGTTCCCATTCCTGTTTATTACCATTGCCTGTGGTGCGATTTCCGGTTTCCACGCCCTGGTGTCTTCAGGCACCACGCCAAAACTGGTCAACAACGAACGCGATATCCGTATGATTGGTTATGGCGGCATGTTGATGGAGTCTTTCGTGGCGATTATGGCACTGATCTGTGCCGCGGTGCTTGATCCGGGTGTGTATTTCGCGATTAACTCGCCAGCGGCTTTACTGGGTACGTCGGTAGATACGGCAGCAGAAGCTGTGCGTAACCTTGGTTTTGTGGTCACGCCTGAAGCCTTGACCTTGCTGGCCCAGGAAGTCGGTGAAAACTCGATTCTGTCCCGTACTGGTGGTGCGCCAACCTTCGCAATTGGTATGGCCCATATCATCACCGAGATTTTCAATAGCCGTGAAATGATGGCGTTCTGGTATCACTTTGCCATTCTGTTTGAGGCGCTGTTCATTCTGACAGCGGTGGATGCCGGTACCCGTGCCTGCCGTTTTATGGTTCAGGATACCGTAGGTATTGTGATTCCTGCAGTGAAAAAATCACACAACTTCTTTGGTAACTTGCTGGGCACGGCAGTTGCAGTGGCTGGTTGGGGCTTCTTCGTTTATCAGGGCGTGGTCGATCCACTCGGCGGGATTAACAGCTTATGGCCGCTATTTGGTATTGGTAACCAGATTCTGGCTGCGATGGCGCTCATCCTTGGTACTGTCATCCTGTTCAAGATGAAGAAACAGAAATATGTCTGGGTGACCATCATCCCGACCGTGTTCCTGTTTATCACCTCGATGACTGCTGGCTGGCAGAAGATTTTCCACGAAAATCCGAAGATCGGCTTCCTGGCACAGGCAGAGCGTTTCAATACCGCCATTGCCAATAATGAAATTCTGGCACCAGCCAAAAGTATTGCGGAAATGCAGACTGTGGCAATGTCGAACCAGATTAATGCGGCATTGTGTGGCTTCTTTATGATTGTGGCGTTTGTGATGCTGTTTGCTGCGATTGGGGTGATTCGCCGTGCCTTGGCCAATCCGGAACCAACCGTGCATGAAGCAGAAGCAATTTACCGCGATCCTGAAGATATTCAGCCGGCCAAAGGCCATTAAGGAGCGAGAAGATGAATCTGAAATTTGCTCGAGCGGGTAAAACGGTGATTTATAAAATCATCAAAATGACCGTGATGTCGCAGAAGGATTTAATCCTGAATCCTAAAAACTGGTCGCGGATTGCCACATTGTGGCAGCGTTTGCAGCAAAGTTTCCGGCTGATGGTGGGGGTGCCTGATTATCAGACCTATCTGGAGCACATGCGGCAGCATCATCCGGATCTGGAAGCAATGGATGCCAAAACCTTTTACCGGCACTGTGTCGATTCACGTTATCCATCTTCCGGAAACCTGAAGAAGTGTCCGTGTTAAAAGTCTAGAAATCATCTGATTTCTTTAGAAAAAAAACAAAACGGTGTATGTTAGGGCATACACCGTTTTTATTTGGGGAATGAAGGTGATTTGGGGCATGAAACAGGATAAGAAATCGGAACCAGTACACGATCAGGCGCAGCTCCAGAGCGAGCTGCAGCGCTATGCACCCAAAATCCAGCAGTTCCTTGAACAGGTTAATCAGATTGTTCTGGATAAACAGCAGCAGACCAAACTGGCACTGGTCTGTTTACTGGCCGGCGGCCATGTGCTGTTTGAAGATTTACCCGGCCTGGGCAAAACCACCTTATCCAGCAGTCTGGCGCATTTGGCCGGACTGAAATTTCAGCGGATTCAGTTTACCAATGACATGCTGGCCAGTGATGTAATTGGGGTGAACATGTTTAATCAGAAAGAACATCAGTTTGAGTTTAAGCAGGGCCCGATTTTTACCCAGATTTTACTGGCCGATGAAATTAACCGCTGTAGCCCGAAAACCCAGAGTGCCTTGCTGGAAGCGATGGAAGAGGGTAACGTCACGGTCGATGGTGTACGTTACGAACTGCCGCAACCATTTTGGGTCATTGCTACCCAGAATCCGCTGTTTCAAAGCGGAACCTATGCATTGCCTGAATCACAACTGGATCGCTTTTTAATGCGTTTATCACTGGGCTATCCATCGCGTTATGCAGAAAAACTATTGCTGCAGCAATCTTCCCGGCAGAGCCTGATTGCCAGTTTGCAGCATGTGTTTAGTGAAGATGAAATCCTGGAATTACAACAGCAGGTGCATCGGCTATATGTCAGTGACGCCGTGCAGGATTATATTCTGGATCTGGCCGAAGCCAGCCGTAAAAACCGGCATGGACTATCGACGCGCGGAGTACTGGCCCTGAAAAAAGCCGCCCAGGCACATGCGTTAATTGAACAGCGCAGTTTTGTCACTCCGGATGATGTACAAGCGGTTTTTGTGGCGGTGGTGGCACATCGTATTGGTTTAAGTGAGGGTGAAACCCAGCAGCTGCTGCAACAGGTGCAGGTCAGCTAAGTATGCTCGGGCAGAATTTTTGGCAGCACTGGCTGGAGAAACGTTTTCAATTCCAGCAGAAAAAACGCCTCACGCAAAAAGATGTGCTGGTATTTATTTATCAGCAGGGTTACTTATATCTGGTGCTTATCCTGATTACCTTTGTGGCCGGTATTAACTATGCCAATAACCTGATTCTGGGCTTCTGCTTTTTAATTAGCGCGATTTTATGTATCAGTTTTTATTTGACCTTTAAGCAGCTGCATGGCTTGCAGCTTGAGGTGGTGGCACAGCAGGTCGGGCAGGCCGGGGAAAATGTCCAGCTGCACCTGTTTTTTCAGCAGGATACGCCACAGCTGCGTTATCTGTGGATTCAGGTTGATCAGCAATTACATAAACTGGCGCTGAGTGAAGCCAAACAGCAGTATAGCTTAGCTTTTTATACTGCCCAGCGCGGCAAGTTTCATTATCCGGCCATCCAGTTATATTCGGTTTATCCCTTTGGTCTGGTACGTGCCTGGACCTATCTGTATTTCAATGACTTTGCCTGGATTGCACCGAAAGCGGCGCAGCACACCACTGAAAATAAACACAACCGGCACAATGAAGAACCTGATTTAGATGAATTCCGGGAGCTGCGCAGTTATCAGCTCGGAGATTCCTTGCAGGCAGTGTCCTGGAAACAGGTGGCGCGTGGCCAGGGCTTATACGTCAAGGTCTTTGAGCAATATCAGAATCAGCAGCAGCTTGAAATTGACTATGCGCAGATGCCCAGCACATCGCATGAAGAAAAACTCAGCCTAATGATGGGCCTAGTCGAGCAGTGTGAACAGCAGCAATGTGCCTATGCCCTGTATTTGCCGCAGGTAGAATTACCGGCCGCCTGTGGCGAGCAGCAATTGCTGCTCGCCAAACAACTGTTGGCGCAGGCATAAAGATGAATTCCAGTATCCGTATTTCGATTCTCTCAAGCCTGGGCCTGCTGTTACTGGCACAGCTGATCTATCTGCCTGTGCTGCTCAGTATAATTTTTATCATCATCCTGATTAGTCTGTATTTCAGTCTGCAGCCCGGGCGTCAGCCGATTGCCAAATACTGGACCTTTAGCCTGATTGCGCTGGCGCTGCTGAGTATTTATTTACAGTACCGCGCCTTTATTGGGGTAGAGGCCGGCGTGGCGGTGTTATCAACCTTTTTATTTGCCAAGGCCCTCGAAACCCGAACCCGGCGCGATGTGATTATCCTGTTCAATTTCGCGCTATTTGTCAGTGCCAGTTCCTTCCTGTTTAGCCAGTCAATCTGGATGGCCTTTATGGTCATTTTAAGCCTGCTCAGTTGTCTGATCGGGCTGTATCGCCTGCAAACCAGCGAATTTGAATATCAGGCTTCGGCTGTACAGGCCTTAAAACGCGATGCCCGCCATGTGGGGCGTTTTGTGCTGTATGCACTGCCATTTTTTGTCTTGCTGTTTATGTTTTTCCCGCGGCTACCGCCACTGTGGCATATTCCGATTCCGGAAAATAAAGGTATTACCGGAATTAGTGACAGCATGTCGCCGGGCGATATTGCCGAGCTGTCACAATCTAGCGCGCTGGCCTTTCGGATTATTGGCGATGTGCAGCAACTGCCACCACGGCATGAGCTGTATTGGCGGGCGATGGTGCTGGATGAATATGATGGCCAGCGCTGGCGTAGCAGCTTTGTTAACCAGCAGCCGTTAATGCGTAGCGATGTATTGCAGCCGGCGCATGCGCGTAGTTTTGATTATCAATATCTGGCGGCTGACCCGGGCGTGCGCTGGGTGATGGGGCTGGAGAAATCGGTACCGCTGGAGCGCCGTTATTATAGCCAGCAGGATTGGGGCATTGTACCGCGGCGTTTAACCCAGCGGGTCGAGCCGATTCCGTTGCGCTGGATCGGCGATATCCAGGCTCAGACCGTGAGTAATGCTCATCTGAATTTACGCATCAATACTCAATTTCCGGTACAGCAGGACTTGCAGGCACAGCAACTGGCCCAGCGTTTATTTTTGCACAGCGGACAAGATCCCGAGCGTTATGTGCAGCAGGTGCTGCGCTGGTATCGGGAAAATGGCTTTGTATATACCTTAACCCCGGGGCGATTAGGGCAACATCGTGTTGATGAGTTCCTGTTTCAGTCACGTCAAGGTTTTTGTGAACACTATGCTTCCAGTTTTGTGATGCTGATGCGCTATGTTGGAATTCCGGCGCGGGTGGTCACCGGTTATCAGGGCGGAGAGCTGGCCCCGGATGGTAAAAGCTGGGAAGTACGCCAGTTAGATGCGCATGCCTGGACCGAAGTGCTGTTAAACGGCAAATGGCAGCGTTTTGACCCCACAGCAATGATTAGTCCGCAGCGGGTTGAGCAGGGCATGCAAAACCTGATTGCGGAAGATCAGGCGGTATTGGGCGAGCGTGGCAGTGGCTGGACTTATCGGCATTATCATTTAATGAATAAACTGCGTATCTGGAGCGACTATGCCAGCTATCAATGGCAAAGCAAGGTGGTGGGCTATAATGCCGAGTCGCAGCGGGGCTGGCTAGCCAAACTGGGACTGCATTCCAGCTATGCCAATATCCTAATGCTGATACTGACCATTTTAGGTCTGCTGGGGCTATATATGGCCTGGTTGTATTATCAGCATCTTCGCCGGCAGCCAAAACTTGCCCGGCTGGTGCAGACATTTTCGAAGCCGTTACCGCCTGAATTACAGAAACAGCCTGCTGAAACCTTTAATATGTGGATGTCTCGTTTGGCGGCTCAGGCTGAGTCACAGCAGCATCATGTATTTAAGCAGACCGTGCAGTTATATGAGCAGATGCAGTATGCATCTGAACAGGTTTCTGAGGCAGATTTGAAAAAATTCAAAGCATTGCTGAATTCTTGTGCATCTGCATTGAAAAATCATAGAAAAGGCTTGTCATAAAATTTAAAAGTGAATATGATGCGTCACATATAGGCGTATAGCTCAGTTGGTTAGAGCGCTACGTTGACATCGTAGAGGTCTCCAGTTCGAGTCTGGATATGCCTACCAAATTTTAAAGGCTTATAAGTGAAACACTTATAAGCCTTTTTTTATCTCTGTAATTTCTCCATCCACCAATTTATCAGTAATAGCTCTATATAAGTCAAAGCTGTCCCTCATCAAGACTAACAAGAAGCTTTCTCCCTCTTTTGCAAAAAGACACAGCAGGTCCAGTAAAATTTGCTAGGCTAATATTTTTTATACAAGAATACTGCCCATGAAAAATATTGTTCTTTTTGCTGCGCTTGCAGCCTCGCTTATGGCCTGTAGCACCGTACAGCAACCCCCAGCACAGGTAGGACTTGCCAATCCGGCCAGTCAATATTGTATTGAACAGGGCGGCCGACTGGAAATTAAAGACGAACACAGTGGTCAGGTGGGCTATTGCCATTTGCCAGATGGCAGTATCGTTGAAGAATGGGCGCTGTTCCGTCAGCAGCCAGGCCAGTGTGTGGCAGAAGAAGCCAAAAAACTGATTGGGCAATCGGGCAGTTTGCCACAGAGCGAAATCAAGCAGCGGACCCAGGCCAAAATTGTTCGCAGCGTCCATCCTGGCCAGCCGGTCACCATGGATTATCGCGCTGACCGAGTCACAGTAACCATTGATCCGAACAGTAATAAAATTGTGCAAGCATCCTGCGGTTAAGGCTAAACAGTCCGCCCAGTGCGGACTTTTTTATGGGTGTCAGGAAATTGAAATTTCAATAGGTGAGGGTAGGAGTGAGTTAAAGGCCAATTAAATGCTTGAATTGTTAAAATTTGATTAATACACAAACTGAAAGTTGTGACATGGTTCACATATTGTTTATTTTTCTGTTAGTATAAATTAAATTTGTTTAATAATAGTAAAGAACATGAGGCAAATCCTGATCGTGACCTTTATTGTCATGGTTGTCCTGTTAATGGTCTGGGTGTTTCAGCAGGAACAACACCGCAGACAACAAGAAATGCAGAATATTGTGCAGGAGGCACGCGACTCTCTGCATCTGATTGAACAAGATCGGGCTTCACATCGTTCATCGCTGGATGATCACATGCGACAGATCGAACCCTCTATTGAGCGGGCTGGAAGTTTAGGCCAAAAATACTAATTCAGCATGAAATGCTCTGAATGAAAATTAAAGATAAATTTTAGAAACAATGAAAAATCAGTGTGATATAATTTACCCATTAGACAATTAAATTAGCGTATTTATTTTTTAAATAGTTGATTTAATTATGGTAAGTAAAGCTGCATAAAGTTATGCGGCTTTTTTGTTTAGAATTTATCTGATTTGAGCTGTTAAGGGCTCAAAGCATAATGGCTAAATAGACTTATCCTGTGCGTGTAACTTTTGGCATATCCGTTGCTTGGCAATGCTAGGGGTAGGGATGAATTTTCTCCGTACTTTCGCATCACTGTTGGGTATTTAAGTTTATTTACAAGGGCGAGGTCATGACGACTCCTAATCCATCTTCAGAAAATGTGCTTGAGCGCTTATTTAAGTTAAGCGAAAACAAGTCCAGTTTTCGTACTGAGGTTCTTGCTGGTGTAACCACATTCTTAACTATGTGTTACATCATTATTGTCAATCCAATGATTTTATCCGAAACCGGGATGGATCACGGGGCTGTCTTTGTTGCAACCTGTCTGGCAGCCGCAATTGGCTGTCTGGTGATGGGACTGATTGCCAACTATCCGATTGCGCTGGCACCGGGTATGGGCCTGAATGCCTATTTCACCTATTCGGTTTGTCTGGGCATGGGTGTGCCTTGGCAAACTGCGCTGGCTGCGGTGTTTGTATCCGGTCTGGTGTTTATTGCCATCAGCATGTTCAAAATTCGTGAAGCCATTGTCAATGCCATTCCAATGTCCCTGAAACTGGCCATTGGCGGCGGGATTGGTTTATTCCTGGCCTTAATTGCACTAAAAAACGCAGGCATTATTGTCGATAACCCGGCGACTTTGGTGGGTCTGGGTGACTTGAAACAGCCTTCAGTGCTGTTGGCCTTATTTGGCTTCCTGATGATTGTGGTGATGCACCAATTCAAGGTGCGTGGTGCAATTATCATCAGTATTCTGGTGTTAACGGCTATTTCTACGGCTTTGGGCTTAAGCGAATTTAAAGGTGTGGTCGGTGAAATCCCGTCTATCGCGCCAACGTTCATGCAAATGGACTTTGAAGGTCTGTTTACCGCCAGCCTGATCGGGGTGATTTTCGTCTTCTTCCTGGTCGATCTGTTTGACTCCACCGGTACCCTGGTCGGCGTTTCACACCGTGCGGGCCTGCTCAAAGATGGTAAATTGCCACGTTTGAAAAAAGCCTTATTTGCCGATTCATCTGCCATTGTAGCGGGTGCAGCACTGGGTACCTCTTCAACCACACCGTATATTGAATCGTCTGCCGGTGTTGCTGCGGGCGGGCGTACCGGTCTGACTGCGGTAGTGGTGGCGGTGCTGTTTGTACTGTGCTTATTCCTGGCGCCACTGGCCCAATCGGTACCGGGCTTTGCTACTGCACCTGCCTTGTTATTTGTGGGTGTGCTGATGATTCAGGGCATTGTACATATTGACTGGGAAGATATCACCGAAGCGGTTCCAGCCTTCCTGACCATCGTATTTATGCCATTTACCTACTCAATTGCAGACGGTATTGCCATGGGCTTTATCAGCTATGCGCTGATCAAGTTGTTGACCGGTAAAGCCTCATCTGTGCCGTATATGGTGTGGATTATTGCAGTATTGTGGGCATTAAAATTCGCGTTATTTGGCGGTTAATCCCCAGCAACCATTTTGAGGGTGTAAACTCGGTTTGCACCCTTTTTTTATTTTCATGAGGATGAGAGATGAATCAACTTGAGCTGATTCGCGCCTTACCCAAGGCAGAGTTGCATGTCCATATTGAAGGGACGTTTGAGCCGGAACTGATGTTTGCCATTGCGCAGCGTAATAATATTGCCATTCCATATCAGTCGGTCGAGGAAGTCAAAGAAGCCTATAACTTTCATAACCTGCAGTCATTTTTAGACATCTATTATGCCGGCGCCAATGTGCTGGTACATGAGCAGGACTTTTATGATCTGGCCTGGGCCTATTTTGAAAAGTGTGCAGAAGATCAGGTGGTACATACCGAAATGTTCTTCGATCCGCAAACCCATACTGACCGCGGGATTGCCTTTGCGACAGTAATTAACGGTTTGCAACGTGCCTGTGATGATGCACAAAGCAAACTGGGCATCAGTTCCCGTTTAATCATGTGTTTCTTGCGTCATCTTAGCGAAGAAGCAGCATTTGTAACGCTGGAACAGGCACTGCCGTATAAAGAACAGATTATTGCAGTCGGTCTGGATTCCAGCGAAGTGGGGCATCCGCCTGCTAAATTTGCCCGCGTTTTTGCCAAAGCCCGTGAATACGGTTTCTTGGTGGTGGCGCATGCCGGTGAAGAAGGTCCACCAGAATATATCTGGGAAGCACTGGACTTGCTGAAAGTGAATCGTATTGACCACGGCGTGCGTTCTGAAGAAGATCCGGCACTGATGCAGCGTCTGATTCAGGATGAAATGCCGCTTACGGTGTGCCCGCTCAGTAATTTAAAACTGTGCGTGGTGCAGGATATGCGGCAGCACAATATCCGCCGTTTGTTACAGCAGGGCGTGAAGGTGACGGTTAACTCGGATGATCCGTCGTATTTCGGCGGCTATATGAATGACAACTTTATTGCCATTACCGAAGCGTTAGATTTAAATGCAGATGAGTTAAAGCAACTGGCGATTAACTCTTTTGAAGCCTCGTTCCTGCCAGCAGCGCAGAAACAGGCCTGGATTGAAAAAATCCAGGCGTTATAAGCGCATCTAGCTTCATAAAATGATGAAAAAAATAGGCCTACTTCATGTAGGCCTGTTACTTTATTGTTATAAAAAAGTAAGTTAAACCAATATTAAGCTGAGAATCTTATAGGATTCTAAACAGATAAAGCCAATATAAGTACAGATGCCAAAATTTATAATTTTTACAGATTTAGATGGGACTTTATTAAATCATGATAATTACAGCTATGGGCAGAACACAGAGCTGATCCAGCGATTAATTCCGGATTCTCCGGTTATTTTATGTAGCAGTAAAACCGCAGCGGAAATCCGCCATTTGCAGCAACAACTTGGTTTAAGCGGCATGCCTTTTGTGGCTGAAAATGGAGCATATATTTATTTTAATGCGCAGCATGACTATCAAAGTCCCTTATCCAGTACTGACATTGCTGCACAGCTCCAGCAATTAAAAGCAGACTATGGCTTAAATTTTCAATGCTTTAGTGATTGTGATGCCGTACAGATTGCAGCGCTGACCGGTTTGGCGCTGGACGATGCAGCACGGGCTTTAGAACGTCCGTATAGCGAAGTCATTATCTGGAATCCGGACAGCCGAACCGAAGACGAAGCGATATTGTCGCAACATCTGGCCAGTAATTTGCATATGGTTCATGGTGGACGCTTTAGCCATATTTTAAGCCGTGACTGTGATAAATCGCTGGCGGTGAACTGGCTGAAACAGTTTTATCCGACGCAAATGGTGTGTATTGGGCTGGGGGATAGTGAAAATGATCTCGATATGCTGAAAGCCTGTCAGCATGCTGTGGTGGTCAAACGGCCGTATAAAGCAGCATTGGCATTAGAACACGATTCTGTGTACTTCACCCGGCAGCAGGCACCAGCGGGTTGGGCAGAAGGATTACAGTACTTTTTACAACAATAAACTGGAGAGGATGATGGTCGATTTTGCACAAGAAGGCATGATTACAACAATACATGATTTAAAACAGCGCCATCTACATGAATATGAACAGGAACTTCGCGAATTTACCAAGTCCAAACCGGTCACCTTAATTTTACCTTCCTTATATTCCGAGCTTGAACATCCGGCCTTAACCCAGATTGTCGAAGAGTTGAAAGGCGCTGATTATATCCAGCAGATTATTATCGGTCTGGATCAGGCCAATGCGGAGCAGTTTGCCCATGCGCGGGAATTCTTCTCGGTATTGCCGCAAAACCATGTAATTTTATGGAATGATGGGCCACGTTTGCAGCAGCTGCATCAGCAGTTAAATCAGTTAAATGTCGCGCCTTTGCAGCGTGGCAAAGGTCGTAATGTCTGGTATTGTGCCGGTTATGCCATGGCCGAAGGCAAGAGTCAGGTGGTGGCCATGCACGATTGCGATATTCGTACCTATAAGCGTGACATGCTGGCCCGACTGATTTATCCGATGGTACATCCACAATTCAGTTTCCAGTTTTCCAAAGGTTATTATGCGCGGGTGGCCGACCAGAAAATGAATGGCCGGGTATCACGTCTGCTGGTGTCACCTTTATTGCAGGCGCTGAAAAAAGTCTTCGGGCCGCTGGATTATCTGCTTTATCTTTCAGCCTTTCGTTATCCCTTGTCGGGGGAAATGGCAATTCATGTCGAAGCGTTACGTGACCTGAAGGTGTCGGGCGATTGGGGGCTGGAAATTGGCGTGCTGTCGGAAATTTACCGCAACTATTCCACCAAGCGTATTTGTCAGGTCGATATTGCCGATGATTATGAACATAAACATCAGGAAATCACCACCGCCAATGGGGATGGTGGCCTAAAACGGATGAGCCGGGATATCGCACTGGCATTTTTCCGTAAGCTGGCGGCGCTGGGGGTGCAGGTCAGTCTGGACAATATTCGGATTATCCGCGCGGCCTATTATCGTAATGCGCTGGATCTGATTGATCACTATTATTATGATGCCACCACCAATGGCCTGAACTATGACCGGCACAGCGAAGAAAATGTGGTGGAATTATTTGCTCAGAGTATTGTCGAGGCAGGGGAGCAGTTTATGAATTATCCGAACCAGCAGTCTTTTATTCCAAGCTGGAACCGGGTGCAATCGGCCTGTCCAACGGTATTTGCGGATATGAAGCAGGCAGTTGCCCTGGATAATGCTTAAATTTGCCATTTATTTGTGCATTGCGGTCAAAAAGATAAACCGAATCCGCGCTAAAGCCCTTAAAATAGGCCGGTAAAATGACGCAAAACTGAAGGAAAATACATGAAAAAGTTGGCTTATGTTTTAGCACCGCTGGCATTACTGTTAAGCGCATGTGCATCTACAGGCACCACTCAGCCTACAGCGGCAACAACGACCCAGCAATTGGGCGGCGCAGCACTGAAAATTGCGATTAATGCCAAATGTGTCACCGAGCTAAACAACATTCCGGCATGGCAAACGGCCACCAAAGTCATGACCAGCACCCAAAAGCAAAATATCCAGACTGAAATCTGTGGTTGTGTCAGCGAAAAAGCACCACAAAATGTGACTGCGGTAGACTTGGCGACAGCAGCGATTGACCCGGCAGCGCGTGCCACCATTGTGAGCAATGTTGTATCAAAAACCATTCATGCTTGTGTGCAAGAAGCAGTACAATAAGCGCAAGATGAAAGAAATAGGCTGACAGGTTCAGCCTATTTTATTGAAGGTAATAATGTCGATGAAAATTGCTGGTGTAGATGAAGCAGGGCGCGGGCCTCTGGTGGGAACCGTGGTGGCTGCGGCAGTCATTCTGGATCCAAACAATCCGATTGCGGGCTTGAATGATTCCAAGAAACTGAGTGAAAAGAAACGTGAAAAGTTATTCATTGAGATTCAGGAAAAAGCCTTGGCTTGGGCCATTGCTGAAGCCAGTCCGGCTGAAATTGACGAGCTGAATATTTTACAGGCCTCATTGCTGGCTATGCGCCGTGCGGTTGAAGCCTTGCAGGTCCAGCCCGATCAGGTCCTGGTCGATGGCAATAAAATTCCGCAAGGACTAAACATGCCGTGTGAAGCGGTGGTGGGTGGAGATGCCTTGCACGCCGAAATTTCCGCAGCCAGTATTCTGGCCAAAGTCACCCGTGACCGGCAGATGCTGGAACTGGACCAGAAGTTTCCACAGTTTGGTTTTGCCAAACATAAGGGCTATCCGACCAAAGCGCATTTTGAAGCAATAGCTTTGCATGGCGTGACTACAGAGCATCGCCGTAGTTTTGGACCTGTACGTAAAGCGCTGGCTTTGCTGGAGCAACAATAATTTTGAAGCGCTGAAAAAAACTTAAAGCGGCCGTAGAGCCGCTTTATAACAAGATAACTTTAAGTCTTAACGGTTAAAGTTATTTTGTGGGTAATTATCATCTTCATAAGAAGGCTGATAATCCTGATCGAGATGTTGCAAATGCTCATGCATGGCACGTTCATGTTGAATACGTTGATAAATTTCTTCACGATGAACAGACACTTCTTTTGGCGCATTCACACCAATACGCACCTGGTTGCCTTTGACACCAAGTACAGTAACACTGACTTGATCCCCAATCATTAATGTTTCTCCGACACGTCGGGTCAGAATCAGCATGTTTATCTCCTTGCAAAATGCTAAACCTGCATTGATTTGAAAGTTTTGAAAAGCACAAAATATTTCAAGCGAAATTTTATCAGAACTCCCCCTGACAAAACCTTGTCGGATACAATTCTGTTAAGATTTCTAATTCTCATTATTTCAATATAACAGAGCCACTATAAAAAATACTATAGTGGCTCTGATTTTTTGTAGTTTTTCGCAATATTGTCTGACAATTCCAATAATTGCTGACTACAGATTAAGCACGCGGGCTTGATTCACCTGACTCGCGGTCTAAACCGAACGCCGTGTGCAGTGAACGAACTGCAAGCTCTAAATAGTTTTCTTCAATAATCACTGAAATTTTGATTTCAGAGGTCGAGATCATCAGAATGTTGATGCCTTCATCTGCAAGTGCGGTGAACATTTTGCTCGCTACGCCAGCATGTGAACGCATACCCACGCCAACAATTGACACTTTTACGATGTCATCACGGGTTGCAACTTCACGTGCACCAATTTCCTGTGCAGTCGCTTCAAGAATCGCTTTGGCTTTGGCCAGTTCACCACGGTTTACGGTAAAGGTGAAATCAGTGGTGCCATCTTCTTCAACGTTCTGGATAATCATATCCACTTCAATGTTGGCAGCGCCAATTGGGGCCAAGATTTTAGAGGCAATACCTGGCTCATCTGGCACACCGAGAATAGTCAGTTTAGCTTCGTCACGGTTAAACGCGATACCTGAGATAATTGGCTGTTCCATGTTGTCTTCCAATTCAGTAGTAATAAGAGTTCCGACGTTGTTTTTAAACTCTTCGTCAAATGCACCATCGTTGTCGTTATCGAAGCTAGATAGTACGCGTAAAGGCACCTGATATTTACCAGCAAATTCTACAGAACGGATTTGCAGGACTTTTGAGCCTAAAGATGCCATTTCCAGCATTTCTTCAAAGGAAATACGATCCACTTTTTTTGCTTTTGGCGCAACACGCGGGTCAGTGGTGTATACACCATCAACATCGGTGTAGATCTGGCATTCATCTGCTTTTAATGCTGCGGCTAACGCAACACCGGTTGTATCTGAACCACCGCGGCCTAAAGTTGTGGTATTGCCTTGCTCGTCTACACCCTGGAAGCCTGCAACCACAATCACACGGCCGGCATCTAAATGACCGGTCATGACATCGGTGTCAATCGCTTCAATACGGGCTTTGGTGAACGCGCTGTCAGTTTTAATTCCGACTTGGCGACCGGTTAGAGATTTAGCTTCTACGCCAATAGAATTGAGCGCCATAGCTAACATGGAAATCGTTACCTGCTCACCCGTAGAAACCATCTGGTCAAGTTCACGTGGGTCAGGGGTGTCGGTAATGGCTTTCGCGAGAGCGAGCAGGCGATTAGTTTCGCCACTCATTGCTGATACAACAACGACCACCTTGTGGCCATGGTCATGCCAGCGCTTTACGCGACGAGCAACATTTAAAATGCGCTCGGGCGTACCCATAGAAGTACCGCCATATTTTTGAACGATTAATGCCATAGTTGTTCCATATAAGCCATGACCCTGATTGCCGCCAGGGTCAGTTACACAAAAGTGAAGTTATTTTGCTTCCAGCCAGGCAGTTAACTCTGCCATCACGGTTGCAAACTTCTCGTTTAGTGGCGCGCCACCTTGTGCTAAGTCAGGTTTACCACCACCTTTACCACCAAGCTCAGTAGCCAAGTGTTTGATGATGTCACCTGCTTTAATAGACGTAGTGAAGTCTTTTGCAACGGATGCAATCAGGCTCACTTTGTCACCCTCTACACCGGCAAGTACAATCACTGCGTTGTCTAATTTTGATTTCACACCGTCATGCAGGTTGCGCAGTGCTTTGGCATCCATACCCTGAACAGTGGTAATAAGTGTTGCACGGCCAGCAATGGTCTGAACTTGGCTTAAAAGTTCACCCGCTTGCAGGCTGGCTAGTTTCTGATTTAGTTGTTCAATCTGTTTTTGCAGGCTAGATGCTGTTTCAACAATTGCTTCAACTTTCTCAATGGTTTGCTCTTTCTGTGCTTTTAACAGCGCATTAATGGTGTTGATGTCACGATCAGCTTTTTGCGCAGCTTCAATCGCTTTGGTACCTGTCACTGCTTCAATACGACGCACGCCTGCAGCCACACCCCCTTCAGAGGTAATTTTGAACAGACCGATGTCACCGGTGCGTTTCACGTGAATACCGCCACACAGTTCAATCGAGAAGTTTTTCTCTTCAATTACTGAACCCATAGACAGTACGCGAACTTCATCACCGTATTTCTCACCGAACAGCATCATCGCGCCTTTGGCTTTGGCCGATTCGATATCGAGTAACTCAGTTGTTACTGGTGTGTTGGCAATCACTTCAGCATTCACCAGACGTTCAATTTCTTGCAGCTGTTCAAATGAAACCGGCTGGTCGTTGGCAAAGTCAAAACGTAATACGTCTGATGCAACCAGTGAACCTTTTTGCTGTACGTGTGAGCCCAGAATTTGACGCAGCGCAGCGTGCAGCAGGTGAGTCGCCGAGTGGTTGCGTGCAGTTGCAGCACGAATGTCCGCTTTGACAATTGCTTCCACGTTTTGTGCTGCTTTCAGGCTACCCATGGTTACAATACCCTGGTGTACAAAAGCGCCGCCCGATTTTTTGGTGTCTTGCACTTCAAAAATACCGGTGTCGTTTTTGAAAATACCGGTATCACCGATCTGACCACCGCTTTCTGCATAGAATGGCGTCTGGTTCAGGACGATCAGTGCTTCATCACCTTCAGCGACTTCGTCAACTTGTTCGCCATCTTTATAGATGGCAATGATTTGACCTTGACCTGCAGTGGCATCGTAACCATCAAACTGGGTTTCACCATCCACTTTGACTACGCTGTTATAGTCGATGGCAAATTTACCGGCATCACGTGCACGTTGACGCTGTGCTGCCATTTCAACTTCAAAGCCAGCTTCATCAATGGTTAGGTCGCGTTCACGGGCAATATCTGCGGTTAGGTCGGTCGGGAAACCGTAAGTGTCATACAGTTTAAATACCACTTCGCCTGGAATCACAGAACCTTTTAAGTTCGCCAGTTCGCCTTCAAGCAATTTCAAACCTTGCTCAAGTGTTTTGGCGAATTGTTCTTCTTCTTTCAGTAATTGCGCTTCAATACGTGCTTTTTGAGCTTCCAGTTCAGGATACGCCGCACCCATTACTTCAATCAGCGGTTGCAGCATTTTGTGGAAGAATGAACCGGTTGCACCGAGTTTGTTACCATGACGCACGGCACGGCGGATAATACGGCGCAGTACATAACCACGTCCTTCGTTAGACGGATTGACGCCATCTGCAATCAGGAAGCAGCAAGAACGGGCATGGTCAGCCACCACTTTAAGTGAAGCTGGATATTGTACCGGTGTGCCTTTTTCTTTGGCTTCCGCTTCAAGTGCAGAGGTATCTAGACCAATAATTTCAGCTGCTGCTTTTAAAAGATGCTGGAACAGGTCAATTTCGTAGTTGGAGTTGACGTGCTGTAATACGGCAGAAATACGTTCCAAGCCCATACCGGTATCGACCGAAGGAGCAGGAAGCGGGTGCAATACGCCATCAGCAGTACGGTTGAACTGCATAAAGACGTTGTTCCAGATTTCAATGAAACGGTCGCCATCTTCTTCAGGTGTGCCAGGTAGGCCACCCCAGATATGATCGCCATGGTCAAAGAAAATTTCAGAACATGGACCGCATGGACCGGTATCACCCATAGCCCAGAAGTTATCAGATGCGTATTTCTCGCCTTTGTTGTCGCCAATACGGATAATACGTTCTGGTGCTAAACCGATTTCCTTGTTCCAGATGTCGAATGCTTCGTCATCGGTGTGGTAAACCGTGGCATACAGTTTGTCTTTTGGCAGGGCTAACCATTCATCACCGGTCAGGAATTCCCAGGCAAACTTGATCGCATCACGCTTGAAGTAATCACCAAAAGAGAAGTTACCCAACATTTCAAAGAAGGTGTGGTGACGCGCGGTATAACCGACGTTATCTAAGTCGTTGTGTTTACCACCGGCACGTACACATTTTTGTGAAGATACGGCACGGACATAATCGCGCTTTTCCAGACCTAAGAAACAATCTTTAAACTGGTTCATACCAGCATTGGTGAACAGCAACGTTGGGTCGTTGGCGGGAACCAGAGAACTCGACGCGACACGTGTATGCCCTTGCGATTCAAAGTAACGCAAAAATGCTTCACGAATTTCAGCTGATGTCATAAAACGAGTACTCACAACCAAGTCACTCCATAATTCTCGATTTGGCTAAAAGCATAACAGTCTGACAAGATTTTCTCTGCTGTTATACGGGCTTAAAATTTAAAAACGCCAAATTATAACGGAAAAAGCCACACTCACCAATGATTTTAAAGTGTTTTGATGACAAATCTGCGGCGAAAACCCAAACCTTAAAGTCATCTAAACTGCTGTGAAATCACAAGCTGTTGTCATTGCTGCGGTTTAGCCAGTTACCGTGCATCCTGCTAATTTTTATCAAGCAGAAAATAGTGCTGCTAACTGCTTAAATATTGGACAGGTTTAAATTAATTGCTGAGTTTGGCAGGAATTATTCGCCGTGTCTGGCGGAAATCCTTTAACATAAGCACAGACAAGATTGATGTGCAGTTTGAAGGAATACGGATGCAACGAGTGGCGATTAATGGCTTTGGGCGAATTGGGCGAAATGTACTGCGTGCCTGGTTTGAAAATCCTAAAGAATTTCATTTTGATATTGTCGCGATTAATGACGTTGCCGATGTTGCCACGCTACTACATCTGTTTAAATACGATTCAACCCATGGCCGTTTTCCGGGGCAGGTAGAAATCCAGCTGGAACAGGAACAGATTTATCTGTGCATACACTCGGGGCAGGCCAAGCTGAAAGTTCAGGTGCTGAGCCAGCCACAGCCGGCACAGTTGCCATGGCAGCAGTTAAATATTGATGTGGTGCTGGAATGTACCGGCCTGTTCCGTTCGCGTGAAGCCGCAACCCAGCATATTCATGCCGGTGCCAAACGGGTGATTATTGGCGCAGCACCGTTTGACACGGTTGATGCCGCCATTGTTTACGGGGTCAATCATCATGAGGTCAAAGCCTCAGACCAGATTATTTCCAGTGTTTCCTGTACCACTCAGGCCTTGGTGCCGTTGGTTAAAATTGTGGATGATGCTTTTGGTATTGAAACCGCGCTGATGACTGAAATTCATGCTGTCACGGCTGATCAGTCGGTGCTGGATCATGCACACCGTGATTTACGCCGTGCACGTGCATCCGGTCAGAATATTATTCCAACCACCTCAAGTGCTTTAGGCGCCTTAAAACAGGTGATGCCCAAAATGGAAAACCGTATTGATGGCTATTCAATTCGGGTGCCCACCATTAATGTCGCTGCCATTGATGTCAGCTTTATTTCCCAGTCACCCATTACCGTACATAAGCTGAATGAAGTGCTGGTGAAAGCCGCGCAGCAGGATTATGCCGAAATTATGCAGGTCACCGATGAGCCGCTGGTATCGAGTGACTTTAACCATTCGCCGTATTCTTTAATTGTCGATCTTACCCAGACCATGGTGGTCGGGCATCAGGCCAAAGTCTTTGCCTGGTATGACAATGAATGGGGCTATGCCAACCGTTTACTGGATTTATGTGAATCTTTTGCCCATCAGGCGCATTAATTTCTATCTGTCCAAATCTTTGTCTAAGCTTGGACTGCAGGGCGGTGGTCTAACCGGGTTAAACACGCTCACAGCCGGGCATTGACAGGTCGGAGGCGATTTTTCGCCTTTTTGCTATATTTTTCGTTAAGATAAAACAAAACAAATAAGTCGAGCACTACACATGATGTTTATTCTACTTTGGGGATTTATTTTACTGTTGGCCGTGGCGGTGATTTTTCTGATCTGGCTGCAGTTTAAAAACCAGCATGATCATTTGAATCGCCAAAGCGATAATCATCAGCTCGAAAACAAAGTCATCAGTCTGGAAGAAAATCTGAAAAAGACTTTAGAGATCATGCAGGATCTGGCCAAGAAAATGCACGTGCAGCAGGAAGCGCTGGATAAATCAGCGCAGCGTATTCATCAGCTGGAAACCCAGAATGTTGAGCTGGTCAATTTAATTACTCAAGTGCTGGATCCGAATAAAGTCAAATAAGTCTTTTTTAAGCAGATGGACGTAGGGCAGAGGGAAGATGATTTTCATCTGCCCTGAAAAAAAGATGATGAGTTTGGGATGTGTCCAGCTCCTTTATCTTCTTCCGCAAAAACAGCTTTTACTCTCGAAATGACAGCTCCAGCCGGGCAGGATTGCAATGGAATTGATCAGACAGAGAAAATTATCAAATTTGCGATGCACAGCCCATTTGATCGTGCTAAACTAGGAGAAATCGGGTGTGCTCCCGATTTTTTTATGCGGATTTGTTCCGCGCAGACAAGAATTTAGGTTTACAACATGCCCATTTCAGAGACATGGTTATTACCTGATGGTGTAGCTGATGTATTACCAGAACAAGCGCAAGTCATCGAAACATTGCGCCGTAATTCACTGGATTTCCTCGCATCTCGAGGTTATCAGTTGGTGTACACGCCATTTATTGAATATATCGAATCTCTCTCTTCTCTTTCAGAATCGAATCAAGATTTAGACCTGGCCACGTTCAAGGTGATTGACCAGCTGTCTGGCCGTCTGCTTGGCGTGCGTGCCGATATGACACCACAGGTGGCGCGTATTGATGCGCATGTGCATCCGGTAGATGGTGTGGCGCGTTATTGCTACGCTGGTACGGTTTTGCATACCAAGCCACAGGGCTTTAATACCACCCGTGCGCCTTTGCAGCTGGGTGCCGAACTGTTCGGTTCCGACAGCATTGATGCTGATGTGGAAATGGTTGACCTGATGATCAGCCTGATTCAGGAAGCCGGTCTGGCCGATGGTATCCATCTGGATTTAGGTCATGTGGGTCTGTTCCGCAGTCTGGTACAAAAAGCTGGTCTGAACAAAGCCACTGAGCGTCAGTTGTCTGATTTATATCAGCGTAAAGCCTTGCCAGAACTGGCGGACTTTACCCAGGATTTAGCCTTTGGTTCAGATTTCTATGCGCTGGGCCGTTTTGCCAGTGATCTGGATGCACTGGAAGCCCATTTAAGCACCGATGTGCTGGCCAATGTGGAATTCAAACATGCCTTTGATGCGGTAAAAACCACCCAGGCAGAAATTCAGGCACGCTGGCCAAATCTGCATATCGGGATTGATGTGGTAGAGCTGCGTTCGTATCACTATCACACCGGTTTAATGTATGCCGTTTATGCACCAAACCGTGCTGCACCACTGGCTCAAGGCGGCCGTTATGATGGTATTGGCCAGCATTTTGGTCGTGCCCGTCCGGCAACCGGTTTCTCTTGCGACTTATATGCGCTCAGCGCCGGTCGTTTCGAAGCCAAATCGGTGGTGGTTGCACCAAAGGGCAATCAGGCAGATTTATTGGCTGCAATTCAGGCCACCCGTACCCAAGGCTTAAGTGTAATTCAGTTATTGGGTCAGGATGATTTAAGCTCTGTACCGTATGCAACTCACCAGCTGGTGAATCGTAACGGTGAGTGGACGGTCGAAAAAATTTAATCGCCAGCGCATGTGTTCATGTCACATGCGCCTGGTTTTCAATTTTAACAGCATGATGTAATGAGGCTATTATGGGCAAGAATGTTGTGGTACTTGGTACCCAATGGGGCGACGAAGGTAAAGGTAAAATCGTCGACCTGCTCACAGATCAAGCGGCTGCGGTAGTACGTTATCAAGGCGGACACAACGCAGGTCATACTCTCGTGGTTGGTGGTAAGAAAACTGTATTACACCTCATTCCATCTGGTATTTTACGTGAAAACGTACTGTGCTTAATTGGTAACGGTGTGGTGCTTTCACCTGAAGCGCTGATCAAGGAAATGACCATTCTTGAACAGGAAGGCGTGCCAGTTAAAGAACGTTTACGTATTTCTCCAAACTGTCCATTAATTCTTCCGAACCACATTGCGCTGGATCAGGCACGTGAGAAAAAACGTGGCAATGCCAAAATTGGTACTACCGGTCGTGGTATTGGCCCTGCCTACGAAGATAAAGTGGCGCGCCGTGCAGTACGTGTGGCTGACCTGGTACGTGGCGGTGACGCATTACGTGCGCAGCTGGCTGAATTGCTGGATTACCACAACTTCCAGTTAACTCAATACTACGGTGTTGAAGAAGTTAAACTGGACGACGTGATTGCACTGTGTGACCAATGGCGTGAAGTGATTGCACCATTAGTGGTGGATGTAACCACTGAAATTCATAATTACCGTAAAAACGGTGACAACATTATGTTTGAAGGTGCGCAAGGTTCATTGCTGGACGTTGACCACGGTACTTATCCGTACGTGACTTCTTCAAACACCACTGCGGGCGGCGTAAGCTCAGGTTCTGGTTTAGGTCCATTGCATCTTGACTATGTGCTGGGTATTACCAAAGCCTACACCACACGTGTGGGTGCTGGTCCGTTCCCAACTGAGCTGGTCTACGACGCGGCAAATGATGTGGGTGATGCAATTGGTAAACACCTGGGTACAGTGGGTCACGAGTTTGGTGCATCTACTGGCCGTCAACGTCGTTGTGGCTGGTTCGATGCAGAAATCCTGCGCCGTTCAGTCGATGTAAACTCACTGTCTGGAATCTGCCTGACCAAGTTAGACGTATTGGATGGTTTAGAAGAAATTAAAATCTGTGTTGGCTATGAAAACACCGATTCAGGTTGTGTCGGTTCTTCTGACGCGCTGGCTTATGAAAACTTGAAGCCAATTTACGAAACCATGCCAGGCTGGTCTGAGTCAACTGTGGGTGCGACCAGTGTTGAACAATTGCCTGAAAATGCAATCAACTACATCAAGCGTCTTGAGCAGTTAATTGAATGTCCAATCGATATCATTTCAACCGGTCCAGACCGTGCAGAAACCATTATTCTGCGTCATCCGTTTGAAGCTTAATCGTTTAAGCTGAAATGAGAAAACCCTGTGCTTGCACAGGGTTTTTTATTTTTGGCTCAGAAAAATAGCGCACCATCTTGAGAATTCCCTGATTTTGTTTATAGTGCTAGGCACTTTCGAACAATTAGAGAATGTTATGAAATATAAGAACTTAGCCATTGGAATTGTATTGGCAACGCATTTGACGGGCTGCGCCACTGTGGCAGAACTGGCCGGGGCAGATTCAGCGACTTTAAACTTAAACGCCAGCCAGAGCTATCAGCAAATGTTGCAGGAAGCCGAGCAGAAAAAGGTGCTAGATACCCGTTCTGCCACCTATAAGAAGGTTAATCGCGTGTTTTTAAAGATGAAGCCCTATGCCGACCAGATGAACCAGACCGGGCAGACTTTTGAGTGGCAAGTGGCGGTGATTAAGTCACCTGAAATTAATGCCTATGTGGCTCCGGGTGGCAAAGTAGTGTTCTATACAGGCATTGTTGAAAACCTGAAACTGACTGACAATGAAGTCGCGGCGATCATGGGCCATGAAATGGTACATGCACTGGAAGAACATGCCAAAAGTAAAATTGGTGCCCAGACCCTGACCAATCTGGCGGTTAGTATTGGCTCGCAATATGTGGGCCAGTCGGTGGGTGGTTATGGTGGTTTACTGCTGGATTTGGGTAGCCAGTTTGGGGTAGGGTTGCCTTATTCGCGTAATCTGGAAAGCCGCGCCGACAAAGGCGGTTTACTGTTAATGGCCAAAGCCGGTTATGATCCGAATGCAGCAATTACGCTCTGGCAGAAAATGAATGCCAACGATGCCCGTGGAAATAGCGCTATTGCCAAGTTTATGTCGACCCATCCCAGCAATAATGACCGTATTGCCGCGTTACAGCAGATGATGCCGGAAGCAATGCAGTATTACCGCGCTGCGAAGTAATTCAAGACTAAAGTTGCACAGATCAGCACTGTCTATTCAGATGGTGCTTGCTAGAATAAAACACAGAAAAAACATTGGGTCAGGCAGGATGCATAAAAATATTTCAAGCACCATTTTCTATTCGTTATTATTTGCCATGGGCGGTGCACCGACCATTGCGATGTTGCTGATTCTGTTACAAAAGCATGATCCGAATATTATGTATCAGGCCTTTATTGGTCTGAGTGTGATTTTTGCCTGTATTTTGGTGCCGCTGGTACTGATCCAAAACGCCTATTTATTCTATAAACGTAAAAATCCGGCACTGGAAGAGAAAATGGAAGTGGTTTCGCAGATGTATCTGGGCCTGAATATTTTCTGTCTGGTATTCTGGATTTTCTATCAGTTTGCCTATTAAGGCCGTATTCCGCTCGTTGCTGCTGATGTAGCTACAGTTTACACAGCACTGCCATTGTTTACATAAATGATATGATTATGAAGCCATTTCAGATTTAAAGCATTGAAATGATTTCATATAATTCATGAGTATGTGTATAGCCGAATGGCGGAGATTATTATAATGAACAAAAAATTGGTATTGAGTTTTTGTGCCGCAAGTGCAATCACTTTTTCAGGCTGTACCACCGTGGCCGATATGGCCGGTGCAGATACCGCAACCCTAAATGCAACCGCGGCGCAAAGTTATAGCCAGATGGTGCAAGATGCGCGTAACAAGGGGCAGCTGGACACCAGTTCGAGTACCTATAAACGTATTAACACGGTGTTCCAGCGTTTAACACCGGTTGCCAACCAGATGAACCAGACTGGTCAGCCATTTAGCTGGCAGCTGGCAGTATTAAAATCTGACCAGATTAATGCCTTTGTCGCGCCGGGCGGTAAAGTGGTGTTCTATACCGGTATCGTCAATAAACTGAATCTGACCGATGCCGAAATTGCTGCGATTATGGGCCATGAAATGGTGCATGCTCTAGAAGAACATGCCAAGAGTAAAATTGGCGCGCAGGCACTGACCAACCTGGCTTTAAATATCGGTTTAAGCGCTGCAGGCAGTAACGTTGGCCAGTTAGGCGCTGCAGCGGCACAATTGGGTGCACAGGTGGGTGTGGGCTTGCCATATTCACGTAATCTGGAAAGTCGTGCCGATGAAGGCGGTTTAATGCTGATGGCGCGTGGTGGCTATAACCCGCAAGCGGCAATTACCTTATGGGAAAAAATGAACCGCTTGGAAGGTGGTGGCGGGGCATCGTTCCTGTCAACTCACCCATCGAACAGCCAGCGTATTGCAGCGATGCGTGAGAACTTGCCGGCTGCTCAGGCCATTTATAACCAGAACCGTCGTTAAGCTTCTGGGTTTAAAATGGATTTAAAAATGCCTCATATGATGAGGCATTTTTTTATGCATGATGTTGCTGGAATTTGATTGAAAGCCATCAAGGCGCCGGGTTGGGCTGCTGACGGTGAATCGCTTCAATGCCTTGTAAAATGTCATCGGACAGATTGACTTCAAAGGCATCAATATTTTCTTTTAGTTGCTCTAGTGAAGTCGCGCCAATAATGGTACTGGTGACAAAGAACTGCTGCTTAATAAAAGCCAAAGCCAGTTGGGTTAAACTGAGGCCATGTTGCTCGGCCAGTTGCGCATATTGCTCTGTGGCCCATTCACTTTCTGGATTGCTGTAGCGGCTAAAGCGTGAATACAGGGTGACACGCGCATTGGCCGGACGGGCGCCATGCCGGAATTTCCCGGTTAAGTAACCAAAGGCCAGAGGAGAATAAGCCAGTAAGCCGACGCCTTCATATTTGGCAATTTCCGACATGCCAATTTCATAGGTGCGATTCAGCAGGTTATAGGGGTTTTGTACGCTGACAAATTTGCTTAAACCGAGTTTTTCCGCCAGATGCAAAAACTTCATGGTGCCCCATGGGGTTTCATTGGAGAGCCCAATATAGCGAATCCGTCCGTTTTGGATTTCCTGCTGCAAGGCGGTCAGGGTTTCTTCAAGATCGGTGACATACTGCTGTGCATGGGCTTCGGCATTGCCATAACCCAGCTTGCCAAAGAAGTTGGTCGGACGCTGTGGCCAGTGCAGCTGGTATAAGTCAATATAATCGGTTTGCAGGCGTTTCAGGTTGCCATCCAGGGCAGTGCGAATATCAGTAGCGTTGTAACGGGTTTGTCCATCACGAATATGGCTGCCGCCTTGAGCCGGTCCGGCAATTTTTGAGGCCAAAAAAAGCTTGTCCCGTCCACCGCGCGCCTTGAGCCAGTTGCCAATCATGACTTCGGTGGCACCTTGAGTTTCTGGTTTAGGGGGCACCGGATACATTTCGGCGGTATCCCAGAAATACAGGCCACGTTCCAGTGCATAATCCAGCTGGGCAAAGGCTTCATCCTGGGTGTTTTGTTCACCAAAGGTCATGGTGCCCAGACAGATTTCAGGCAATAAAATACCGGTATCAGCAAGGGGATTGAACTGCATAAGATGTCCTTATTCAAAATATCATCAAGCGAATAGGGACTAGGCTAAACCATCGCAGGCAGACTGTTAAATCAATATTTTAGGTTAGTTTGTAAATATTTTTCACATAGCGAACAGGCATAAAAAAGGCAAATCCGAAGATTTGCCTTAAGCATATAGCAGTTTAAGACTTATTCATCATCAAACTGTTCATCTGCTGCATCATTTTGCTCTAAAGAGGCATCAAAAATCAGAATGGCTTTACCATCAGTTTCGATCATGCCTTGTTCTTCCAGGGTTTTCAGAACACGGCCGACCATTTCACGTGAACAGCCAACAATGCGGCCAATTTCCTGACGGGTAATGCGGATTTGACGGCCATTTGGCAAAATCATGGCTTCAGGCTGCGCAGACAGGTCAATCAGACAACGCGCAATACGGCCTGAAACATCAATGAAGGCCAGATCGGTCACTTTACGCGTGGTATTTTTTAAACGGCGCACCAGTTGGGCAAATACCGCATAGCTTAAATCTGGATATTGCTTGCTGAGCTCGTGGAAGTTTTCATAAGTCACTTCGGCAATTTCACAAACGTCACGTGTGCGTACTTCTGCAGTACGTTGTGGATTTGCTTCGAATAGACCCATTTCCCCAAAGAAGTCACCCGGATTCAAATACGCCACAACAATTTCGCGATCATCATCTTCACGCAGAATGATGGAAACAGATCCTTTCAGAATCAAATAAAGTGATTTTGATTCAGACCCCGCATCAACAATTGTGGTCCGTTTCGGATAACGGTTGATATATGCACGTTTTAATAATGCCTTGACTGAATCTGGTAATTGACCAGGAGACAGGGCATCGGTGCTTAATTGTGAAAAGTTTGAAGTCATGCTAACGGTTCCGAAAATGGATAAATAATAGATCGCACAAGACCTAGTATGAACTTGTCACACAGTAGAGATGAAATTCCTTATCAACTCAAATTATGTTAGTGTACAGGCACCTTGTAAATTTATAGTTTTTTTGAAGGACTTGCAATGCAAACGAGTGTTCATTGGCTAGAGAATGTTGCTTTTGAAGCAAAATCGGAAAGTGGCCATAGCGTGGTGATGGATGGTTCTGCCGAGTATGGTGGAGAAAACCGTGGACCACGTCCCATGGAGCTCATTTTAATGGGACTTGGTGGTTGTGCATCGTTTGATATTGTGACCATTTTAAAGAAATCACGTCAGGATGTGACTGGTGTGGTTTGTCAGCTGAAAGCAGAACGTGCCGATTCGATTCCGGCGGTGTTCACCAAAATTCATCTGCATTTTGTGGTGACAGGCAAGGCAGTCAAGGAAAAGCAGGTCGCCAAGGCAGTTGAATTATCCGCAGAAAAATACTGTTCAGCCAGCAAAATGCTGTCAGATGGTGGTGTTGAAATTAGCCACGATTTCGAGATTATCGAAGCAGAATAATCATGACTGTAAAGTCATGTAAAAAGTCGGTTAATTACCGGCTTTTTTATTTTTCCATGGTTTTAGACCTCGCAAAAAATTGGCCGCAATGGGCAGAGCTCTCAAAATATGTGTTTCCTGTTACATAGGTCGCAACGTCATTGCTGTATAAAAATAATCCTGATGCTGACTTGAAATTGGCCGGTCACAGACCAATATTATAATTGAGTTATATCTGTTGCATTAAAATAACACTTTGAAAAATATATGAAAAATCATTTGAAATTGCCAAAAGTACTCCCATATATGTTTCAAGTGAAAAAATTGTTGTGAGGAATAACAAGAATGCGTTTTGAAAAATTTACAAATCGCTTACAGCAAGCTCTCTCCGATGCGCAATCGCTGGCGATGGGCAAAGACCATACCGCCATTGACGGCATTCATGTCTTGGCCACTCTGTTAGAAGAAGCATCCAATGTCAGCTTGTTACAGCAGGCCGGTGCCCAGTTGCGTGATTTGCAGAGCAAGTTGCAGCAGGCACTGAATGATGCGCCAACGCTAGCCAATCCGACTGGCGACATTAATTTAAGTCCGGAAGCGGTTAAAGCCTTAAACTTGGCCGATAGCTATGCCCAGAAAGCGGGCGATGAATTCCTGTCTACCGACTGGGTATTACTGGGCCTGAGCGAAGTTGGGGCCACTAAAAGCTTATTGAACAGTATCGGTGTCAGCGCAGACAGTCTGCGTCAGGTGATTTTAAAAATTCGAGGTGATGAAAAAGTGATGAGTAATAATCATGAAGATCAACGTGATTCACTCAATAAATACACTGTAGATTTAACCGAACGTGCGCTGGCTGGCAAGCTCGATCCGGTGATTGGTCGTGATGATGAAATCCGCCGTACCGTACAGGTCTTGTCACGTCGGACCAAAAATAACCCGGTACTGATTGGTGAGCCTGGGGTCGGTAAAACCGCAATTGTAGAAGGTCTGGCACAGCGTATTGTGAATGGTGAAGTGCCAGAAAGCTTAAAAGGCAAACGCGTGTTATCGCTGGACCTGGGTTCATTGCTGGCCGGTGCCAAATATCGCGGCGAGTTTGAGGAGCGTTTAAAAGCGGTCCTGAAAGATCTGGCCAAGCATGAAGGCGAAATCATCCTGTTTATTGATGAGTTACATACCCTGGTTGGCGCAGGTAAAGGTGATGGCGCGATGGATGCCGGCAACATGCTGAAACCGGCGCTGGCACGCGGTGAATTACGCTGCGTGGGGGCAACCACGCTCGATGAATATCGTCAGTACATTGAAAAAGATGCCGCCCTTGAGCGCCGTTTCCAGAAAGTGCTGGTCGATGAGCCAAGTGTCGAAGACACCATTGCCATTTTACGTGGTCTGAAAGAGCGTTATGAAGTCCACCACGGGGTGAAAATTCTCGACTCGGCGATTATTGCTGCAGCGAAAATGTCACATCGTTATATCACTGACCGTCAGTTGCCCGATAAAGCCATTGACCTGATTGATGAAGCAGCATCGCGCATCAAGATGGAGCTGGACTCTAAACCGGAAGCGCTGGATAAGCTGGAACGCCGTCTGATTCAGTTAAAGCTGCAACTTGAAGCTGTGAAAAAAGATGAAGATGCCGGCAGCCGTGCAGAAGTCAGTCATCTGGAAAAACAGATCGAAGACGTCCAAAAAGACTATAACGATCTGGAAGAAGTGTGGAAGTCTGAAAAAACTCTGGTCGAAGGCACTAAGCAGATTCAGGCGCAGCTGGATCAGGCGCGTATTGCCTTGCAAAAAGCACAGCGTGAAAATGATCTGGGCGAGATGTCGCGTCTGCAATATGGCGTGATTCCGGAACTGGAAAAACAGCTGGCCCAAGATGAGCTGGTGGAAGAGAAAGAAGAACCGAAGTTATTGCGCAATAAAGTCACCGATAACGAAATTGCGGAAGTGGTCAGCGCAGCCACCGGTATTCCGGTTGCGAAAATGCTGCAAGGCGAGCGTGAAAAACTGCTGCAAATGGAAAGCTTCCTGCATCAGCGTGTGGTAGGGCAGGATGAAGCGGTGATTGCGGTATCCAATGCGGTGCGCCGTTCACGTGCCGGGTTGTCGGATCCGAACCGTCCAAGTGGTTCTTTCCTATTCCTGGGTCCAACCGGTGTCGGTAAGACCGAGTTAACCAAAGCCTTGGCCAACTTCCTGTTTGACAGCGATGACGCCATGATCCGGATTGATATGTCCGAATTTATGGAAAAACATTCAGTCAGTCGTCTGGTCGGTGCGCCTCCGGGCTATGTCGGCTATGAAGAAGGCGGGGTATTAACCGAAGCCGTACGCCGTAAACCGTATAGCGTGGTGCTGTTTGATGAGGTAGAAAAAGCCCATCCGGATGTATTTAACATCTTGCTCCAGGTACTGGATGATGGTCGCCTGACCGACTCGCAGGGCCGTGTGGTGGACTTTAAAAACACCGTGATTGTAATGACTTCGAACCTGGGTTCAAGCGATGTGCGTGAACTGGGCGATAATCCAAGCCGTGACGATGTACGCAATGTGGTGATGGCAGCTGTGTCTGAGCATTTCCGTCCGGAGTTTATCAACCGTATTGATGAGCTGGTGGTATTCCATGCCCTGGAAAAAGCCCAGATTCGTGGTATCGCCGATATCCAGCTGGACCGTTTACGTGCCCGTCTGGCCGACCGCGATATCAAGTTAACGGTAGATGATTCTGCCTTTGACCAGCTGATTGAAGCCGGTTTTGACCCAGTTTACGGTGCGCGTCCATTAAAACGTGCCATCCAGCAACAGGTAGAAAATAATCTGGCGCAGAAAATTCTGGCCGGTGACTTCCAGCCGGGAGATACCATTGTGATTACGGCAGATGCAGGCCAACTGGATTTCCAGAAGCTGAAACTGAACTAATCCGCACACGGTTCATCTAAACTGTTTAATCAAAGACCTGGCTTCGGCCGGGTTTTTTTATGGAGGTATCTGCAGCAAAAAGCCGGGCAGATGTAGCGATTCACTCTGCAAAGTAAGTCCACGCTGGATGATGAGTGACAGCGTAAAGTTTCCGATGTAAAAAAAGCCTGCTATGGGGTAGCAGGCTTTTTATTGCTAATCGAATGAACTGTGAATAGAAAAGGATTAAATCATCCTTTACCATTCACATTTTAGATTTGTGGATGCTGGATTTTCCAGGCGCGGTGAATCTTCTGGTTACGCTTGAAATCTGGACCAATGGTTTCATGGCTGATTTCCTGAATATCAAACAGCGCTGGCAAGGTTTCATCCATTTCAAAACCGCGATAGTTGTTCGAGAAGTACAGGGTGCCTTCTGTGGTTAAACGGTTCATGGCGCGTTTAATTAGCGAAACATGGTCACGTTGTACATCAAAAGTGCCGTAGAATTTCTTCGAGTTAGAGAAGGTGGGCGGATCAATAAAGATCAGGTCATATTGCTCATGACCTTCTTTTAGCCACTCAAAACAGTCGCTGGCAAAGAACTGGTGTTGTTCATCGGCATGGTTGACGGTTAAGCCGTTTAAGACAAAGTTTTCTTTGGACCAGTTCAAATAGGTGTTGGACAAGTCCACACTGGTGGTGCTGGCTGCGCCGCCTAAAGCAGCATGCAAACTCGCCGTTGATGTATAGCTGTACAGATTGAGGAAATGCTTGCCTTTAGCTTCTTTGGCAATACGTAAACGAATCTGGCGATGGTCCAGGAATAGGCCGGTATCCAGATAGTCGGTGAGGTTAACCAGAATCTTGGCCTGACCCTCCTGCACAATAAAGCGTTTCGATGCGGTACTTTGTTTGGTGTACTGGTTTTTACCTTCCTGACGGGCACGGGTTTTAATAAACACGGCATCACGGCCTAAACCGGTCACGGCACGAATCGCTTGCAGCGCCAGGTTAAAGCGTTTTTTTGCTTTTTCAGGATCAATTTTCTTCGGTGGTGCATATTCCTGCACATGCAGACGATCACCATATAAATCGACCGCGACATTAAAGTCCGGTAAATCGGCATCATACAGACGCAGGCAGTAAACGTTTTCTTTAACCGCCCATTTTTTTAAGGCCTGCATGTTCTTTTGCAGACGGTTGGTAAAGTCTTCGGCACCTTCAATTGGTTCAAACTGCTGTGGCTGCCAGTCAGCCAGGAACGGTTTTACTACTGCCGATGGTTTGACCGTACCAAAGCGAATGTAAATTGGCAGCTTACCATTCATTAAACGCAAGGTTTGCGGCTCATTAAATGCCAGCACATCGGCCTGTTCCACCTGGGCTGCAATGACAGCAGCAGACTGGTTCGGGAAATGTTTTTGTAGCAGGGCAGACAGACCTAAATACAAGGCACGGTTCGAGGCTTTATCACCCAGACGTTCACCATACGGCGGGTTGGTCACCACAAACGCAGTTTTGCCTTCGGCCTGAAAATCTGGCCAGTCTGACAAGGTGCGTTCTTCAATCTGGATATGATCGAGCAGACGTTCAAAACCGGCAGCAATAATATTCTGTTTGGTGGCTTTGACTGCTTCCCAGTCGGCATCAAAAGCATAGAATTTTGGCAGTGGCTGTTCCAGCGCCTGTTGATGACGCTCAGCCGCTTCTGCCTTTAATGACATCCACAGTTCATGGTCATGGCCATTCCAGCCATTAAAGCCGAAACGGCGTACCAGACCCGGTGCACGGTCGGTTAAAATCAGCAGGGATTCAATAATAAAGGTACCTGAACCACACATCGGGTCCAGAATAATGTCCGGATTCTTTTCTTTGAGTTTGGCTTTTTGCAAAATTGCCGCGGCCAGGTTTTCTTTAATTGGGGCGTCGGTCATAAAACGACGGTAGCCACGTTTATGCAGTGAATCACCCGATAAATCTAAGCAATAGGTATGTTCTTTTTTACCTGCCAAAATATACATGGTGATTTCAGGTGATTTGGTGTCGATACTTGGGCGTTTACCGACAGCTTCCATAAATGAATCAACCACACCATCTTTGGCACGTAGCGTAGCAAACTGCGTATTGACCTTAATTTCACGTTCAACGTGTAAACGAATGGCGAAGGTACTTTGTGGTGCAAAAATCAGTGACCAATCAAAGCTGATTGCACCTTCATAAAGCTCTTCAGCAACATCACGGGCATCATGTGAAAATTCAATTTCATGGGTGTGGATTGGCATCAGGACACGCGACGCCAGACGAGACCACATGCAGATGCGGTAAGCATTTTCCAGCGTACCTTTGAAGGTTAGACGACCCGGGAAACGTTCAATATTCTGAACACCTAAACCTTTGATTTCTTCTTCTAATAAGGTTTCCAGACCATCGGCACAGGTGACCCAATAATTGCTTAAACGTGAAGAGGTATTCATAAAATAGAGAGACCGGAAAAGAATAAATAAAAACTGCGCCAAGTTTACCGTATTTTGGCTATTAAAGCTGTGGAATTTTTTATAAATCTGGCACATCTCTGTTAGAGCTAATAATTATAAAAAGCTCTTAATCTTGGCATAAAAAGCAAATTGAAAATTCATGAGATATGTATAATTACACACCATCAACAAGAGGAACTTGTTGATTAAATCTTTTATTTTACAGAGGGATATAGGGTGAATATTACATCCGGTCGTGATGATGTTTTTTCCATTGCAACATTGTTGTATGCACGGTTAAGAAAAGTGAATAGTCGAGTAATTGACGTGATGTATCTGATGCAGGATCGCTCCTATGCACATCATGTGATTACGCTGGCGCTAGAAACCCGGGATGCTGAACTGGCAACGCATGTCGAGCGTTTGCGTCAGTTGCTGGATCTTCCAGATGACGAACAGCTGGAAAGAAGAAATTATGAGAATATTCAGGATGATGTATCAAGAAAAGGTGGTTCGGCCAAATATGATGAAGGCCATGTAAGTTTTAGCCTATTCTGATTTATAACTGAATTGTAGTTTTTATAAAAAGCCTGTCTTAATTACAGATGGGCTTTTTAATTTTGGTATGGATATTGCTGTAATTATCACGAGATTGCAGTCGCTGGGGAGAGGCTGCAATCTCGATTTTTAAATGATTGGGGAATCAAGAATGGTCAATACAGAAAGTTTTTCAATTGCGACTTTAATCTATGCACGTTTGAGACGAGTTTCAGGCCGGGTAATTGATGCCATTTATCTGTCTGAAAATAGTGATTATGCCGAACATGTGATTGCATTAGCCGAAGCCACACGCGATCCGGAATTACTGCGTCTGGTTGAAAAATTTAAAGACGTATTCGAGTTCTCTTCCGATTCGAACATAAGTCAAAAAGCGGGTTTACAGCAAAAAAATAACGATGAATTAATGAAAGTTGAACCAACTGAAGATGACATTTATCGGGCACAAGTCTCACATCATTATATTGGCGCACTACGCTAGATCAGTTATGGCATTCAAGCTCCAGACTTGGGTGCCATTTTAGAACATAAAATATTCATTCTAAAAATTCGTTTAAATTATCTTATTGAAAAAATACATAGGAATTTCAAAATCAATTTTTATTATCGAGCCGGTTTTTATACAAGTAGCCGAATTGCCAAGTGCCAAGAATGGCGATTCTCTGTATAATACGTTGACTTAACGTATAAGGAATCTCTCATGCACTTGGCGGCATTGCATACTCCGAGCCAGATTCAACTCAATAAAGATGGAAATCTAAAACATTTCATCACCATCGAAGGGCTTTCCAAACAAACCCTCACCAAAATTTTGGACACCGCGCAGTCCTTTTTTAATGACCAAAATCAGCTGATCACTAACAACCTGCTGGAAGGTCGTACGGTTATGAACCTGTTTTTTGAGAATTCAACCCGTACCCGTACCACCTTTGAAGCTGCAGCCAAACGTCTTTCGGCCAACGTGCTTAACATTGACATTGCCCGTTCCAGTACCTCTAAAGGCGAAACCCTGCGCGATACGCTGTGGAACTTGGAAGCCATGGCCGCCGATATTTTTGTGGTGCGTCATTCCTCTTCAGGTGCAGCGCATTTTATTGCCAAGGATGTCTGTCCAAATATCGCGATTATTAATGCCGGAGATGGCCGTCATGCGCATCCGACTCAAGCGATGCTGGATATGCTGACCATTCGCCGTGAAACCAAAAAAGACTTTGCTGACATGAGCATTGCCATTATTGGCGATATTAAACATTCGCGCGTGGCACGTTCTGATGTGGCGGCGTTACAAACTTTAGGTTGTAAAGATATTCGCGTGATTGCACCGAATACCTTGCTGCCATTTGGTTTTGAGGAATACGGGGCCGATGTACGCCTGTTTAATAAAATGGAAGATGGCATCCGTGATTGTGATGTGATTATTACCTTGCGTATCCAGAATGAACGGATTGATTCACCGGCGCTGTCCTCACCGGCAGAATTCTACAAAATGTATGGCCTGAACAAAGAGCGTCTGGCGCTGGCCAAACCGGATTGTATCGTGATGCACCCGGGACCGATGAACCGGGGTGTGGAAATTGATTCCAGCATTGCCGATGGTCCGCAATCGGTGATTTTAAATCAGGTGACCAATGGTATTGCGGTGCGTATGGCTGTGCTGGCACTGGCGATGCAGGGTCAGTTGCAGGAACAAGGTTTAATTGAAGCGATTGCGGTATAAGGAATCAGTCATGCGTATTGTAAAAATTGAAAATGTCCGCGTTCTTGATCCAATGCAAAAGACTGATCGCGTGCAAACGGTATATCTGGAAAATGGCAAGCTGGTTGCAGAAACAGCAGATGTGACTGAAACCATTGATGGACAAGGCAAATGGCTGATGCCAACCATGGTTGATCTGTGCGCGCGGATGCGTGAACCGGGTCAGCAGCAGCATGGTACTTTAAAATCAGAAGGCAAGGCGGCACGTGAAAACGGTATTCTGCACGTGTTTACCCCACCAGATTCCAAGCCGATTGTGCAGGACAATGGTGCTTTGATTCACGGTCTGGTCGAAAAAGCCATGCTGGATGGTGGTATTTATTTACAGGTGATTGGCGCACAAACCCAAGGCTTGCAAGGCAAACAGCCTGCCAATATGGCCGGTCTGAAAAAGGGCGGCTGTACTGCAGTTTCCAATGCCAATGCATCCTTTGCTGATGATGATGTCGTGATTCGCACGCTGGAATATGCAGCCGGTCTGGACCTGACCGTGGTGTTCTATGCCGAAGAACCGCAAATTGCCAAAGATGGCTGTGTGCATGAAGGTTTTATTGCTTCACGTCAGGGCTTGCCTATGATTCCGGCGCTGGCCGAAACCGTAGCCATTGCCAAATACCTGTTGATGATTGAAGCGACCAAAGTCCGTGCGCATTTCGGTTTGCTGTCCTGTGGCGCTTCGGTCGAGCTGATTAAAATTGCCAAACAAAAAGGCCTGCCAGTAACCTGTGATGTGGCGATGCATCAGCTGCATTTAACCGATCAGGTGATTGATGGCTTTAACTCGCTGGCGCATGTGCGTCCACCGCTACGTGCTGAAAAAGACAAAGAATTGCTGCGTCAGGGCTTAAAAGATGGCGTAATTGATGCGATCTGTACCCATCATGAACCCTTAAGCAGTTCGGCCAAAATGGCACCGTTTGCTGAAACCTTACCGGGCTTTACCGCTTTTGATACCTTTGTGCCCTTGGGTGTGCAACTGGTTGAGGAAGGTCTGTTCAGTCCATTGGAATGGGTGCATACCGTGACACTGGCACCGGCGACGGTTGCGCAAATGGCAGATCGCTGGATGCAGGAAGCTGGCTGGATTCTGATTGATCCTGAACTGGAGTGGACGCTGGACAAAGACAGCATTCTGTCCCAAGGCAAGAATACACCGCTGATTCAGCAAACCGTGAAAGGCAAGGTAATTCAGACTTTCCTGGCCTAAATTCGCCTGTTCAAGAGCCAGCATTTGCTGGCTTTTTTATGTTTTAATTTAAGTACATAAAGAAAAATACAATTATTTACAACGTCTAAAAAATGACCAGATACACTAAAAAATGCGAGTAGAACAATGACAAAAATGAGGCCATATCATGCAAACCAGATTGATAGAATTATTGAAAAATAGCGTGTCATCCATTGTGCTAGACGGGGAAACGGATTACCTCATTGAGAAAAACCGTGCCTTAAATGATTTTTATCCGGTATTTTTATCGGTGTTAAGACACCGGCCATCCCTCATTGACAGCCTGAGAAATCAGCTTAATCCGCGGCTGGCTGAAATTTTTGGTACCAACCTGAACCTGAAACAGCAGTTTCTGGAATTTAGCCGCGGTCAGGCGCCGGCAGATGAAATTGAATCTATCCTGAACCGGGCCATCGTACCAACCTTAGGTTTTTTAGAAAGCGAGGCCGGCTCGACCGATCCTGAGGCGATTGTGCATTTGCTTGATCAGCATATGCCGGACATTCAGGCTGCTTTGCCGGAATGGGCCGCTGCGCTGCTGGCCGGTTTGGGCGTCAATGCCACTGCGGGGCAGACTATTCATCAGGCGCCTGAGTTATATGAAGAGGTGCCAGAGCAGAAGCGCTCGCCGTGGGTACCGATTCTGATTTTTATTATTCTGGCATTGTTACTGGCCTTTTTATTTAAAGCCTGTTCTGACCGTAATGAAGAAGAGGTGCCTGTTACCCAGGCAGCAGCGACGGAACCGGCCTATTTGCAGGTCAATACCGCTTCCAATGGCGATCTGGTCACCTGTCAGTTGTATCTGAACAATCCGGCTTATACCGACATTCTGCAAACAGAAGTTAAACGGATTTTTAACCATCCGACAGGTTGTGGGGTGAATAGCGCCAGTAATTATCATAGTGAATTTATTGATCAGGATGTGATTCCAACGGCATTGAAAATCCTGAAAGATGTGCCGAATACCAATATGACCTGGATGGGTGAGCAGATTGCGATTCAGTCCACCAATCCGGCAGATGCGCAGCGTGTGGCCAATCAGCTGCGTCCTTTGGCCAAGAATATGACCATTACGGTGCAGCAGGATCTCGATGTACAGACCGTCACACCAGCGACCACGACCGCAGCACAAGCCTTGGCCGTGATTAACCCGGATAATATTCAGGCGCTGGATGTCGCCACAGCCTTAAATCTGGAGGCGATTCATTTTGAGTCGGCATCTTCGACTGTACCGGAAGCCAATCAGCCAATTCTGGATCAGGCTGCGGCCTTAATCCAGCGTGCGCCGCATGTACATTTGACCATTAAAGGCCATACCGATGCAGTAGGCAGTAATGAAGCCAATAATCTGTTGTCCTTACGCCGTGCTGAAGCGGTACGTGATTATCTGGTACAACGCGGGGTTGATCCTTCCCAGTTACAGGCCGTGGGGTATGGCCAGCAACAGCCGATGGAACCAAATGCAACCCCAGAAGGGCAGTTCCAGAACCGTCGTATTGAGTTTGAAGTATTAAATACAGAAACCGGGGTGGTACGTGCGGTCGATGACCAAGGTATTGTCGAGAAAAAAGCAGAGTAAGGATTGAGTTAAGGAAATAGAAAAGGACGACGTCAAGTCGTCCTTTTTGGTTTAGTTGAAAAGCGGAGGTAGCGGTGGGGATGTATTCACGACCATCCGATGCCCGCTTTTAAAACCAGCCATTAAGCTGCATTACGTATTAAAGGCACCCCGGTGACTTTCTGGATTTCATCAAAACTGACCTCCGGTGCCAGTTCCACCAGATGCACGCCGGTTGGGGTAATATCCAGAACGCCCAAATCGGTAATTACGCGATGAACCACGGCTTTACCGGTCAGCGGCAGGCTACACTGTGAAACGATTTTAGGTGTCCCATCTTTGGCGCAGTGTTCCATCAACACCACCACTTTTTGCACACCTGCGACCAGGTCCATGGCACCGCCCATACCTTTGACTTTTTTGCCCGGAATCATCCAGTTGGCCAGATCGCCCTGTTCAGAGACTTCCATGGCCCCCAGAATGGCAATATTGACATGGCCGCCACGGATCATGGCAAAAGAGTCTGCGCTAGAGAAAAACGAAGCACCTTGACGAGCTGTGACCGTCTGTTTGCCGGCATTAATCAGGTCAGCATCGACCGTGGCTTCAGTTGGGAATTCCCCAATCCCGAGCAGGCCGTTTTCTGACTGTAGCCAAACGTTGATATTTTCTGGAATATAGTTAGCGACTAAAGTTGGTAAACCAATCCCTAAATTGACATAGAAACCATCTTCCAGTTCTTGTGCGGCGCGCTGCGCCATTTGATTACGCGTCCAAGCCATGGTTTAAGCCTCCGCCTTTAAAGTCATTTGTTCAATACGTTTTTCAGGATGTGCATTTAACACAATGCGGTTGACATAAATCCCCGGCAGATGAATTTCATCTGGATCGAGCGCGCCAATCTCTACAATTTCTTCGACTTCGGCAATGGTGATTTTGCCCGCCATGGCACAGACCGGATTAAAGTTTTGTGCAGTTTTACGGAAAATCAGGTTGCCGGCCTTGTCGGCTTTATAGGCTTTGACCAGGGCAACATCGGCAGTTAAAGATTCTTCTAAGATATAATCCTGACCTTTAAACTGGCGCACTTCTTTGCCTTCCGCGATGACGGTACCGACACCGGTGGCGGTAAAGAAGGCTGGAATACCTGCACCGCCGGCACGTAATTTTTCTGCCAGCGTACCTTGCGGGGTCAGTTCAACTTCCAGTTCACCACTCAGGAACTGGCGTTCAAATTCCTTGTTTTCACCGACATAGGATGAAATCATTTTTTTAATCTGTTTGGTTTCAAGCAGCAGCCCCAGACCAAAACCATCGACACCGGCATTGTTGGAAATACAGGTCAGCTGTTTGGCACCGGTGTCTTTTAGCGCGGCAATTAATGCTTCAGGAATCCCGCACAGGCCAAAACCACCCACGGCCAGGGTTTGACCATCCTGAACCACGCCATTTAAGGCGGCTTGTGCGCTGTCATAGACTTTATTTGCCATGTGTCACCTCTATTTTATCCTTTTTTCAGCAGATTGCTGCTGTTACATCCTTGAGTGGCTTGAGGGCATTGCTCAAGCCGGGTTTTATTCGGTTATTAAGCGCAGGCTTTTTGCCAGTAGGCATTGGCATAATTGGATGGATTATTGCGCTGTAAAACATTGCTGATGTTACGGCTGGCCTGCATCAAGGCATCCAGCTGAATGCCGGTTTCATAGCCCATGTTGGACAGCAGATAATACAGATCTTCGGTTGAGACATTGCCGGATGCGCCTTTGGCATAAGGACAGCCGCCTAAACCGGCAATTGACGAGTCAAAAACGCGAATACCTTGCAGCAGTGATTGATAAATATTGGCGATAGCCATGCCATAGGTATTATGAAAATGACCGGCCAGCACCGTTGCATCCAGCTCAGCCAGACAGGCATCCCAGACTTTTTTCACCCGGTCGGGTGTGGCGGTGCCAATGGTTTCACCTAAAGACACTTCATAGCAGCCCATATCCAGCAGGCGCTGCGAAACTTTTGCCACCTGCTGTGGATCAATCGCGCCTTCGTACGGACAATCGACCATACAGGACACATAACCACGCACACGAATGTTGTGCGCTTTGGCTTCACGCATTACATCGCTGAATTTTTCAAAACTTTCATCAATCGAACAATTGATATTTTTACGGGTAAAACTTTCAGAGGCTGCGGTAAAGACCGCAACTTCCTGACAGCCCACCGCCAGCGCAGATTCAAAACCTTTCAGGTTTGGCGTGAGCAGGCTGAACTGGATATTTGGATCTTTGGGCAAGCCGGCAAACAGCACATCGCTGTCTGCCATTTGCGGTACCCATTTGGCCGATACACAGGAACCAACTTCAATGGCCTGTAATCCGGTTTGCATTAAATCCAGAATCAGCTGTCTGCGGTCATCCAGGGTTAAGGGTGTTTTTTCATTTTGCAGGCCATCGCGTGGCCCGACTTCAACAATTTTGACAAATTCGCTCATGCGACTTCCTCCGCCAGCGGCTGGAATTCCACCAGCTCATCGCCAGCTTTGACCTGATCACCGGCCTGGAAGTAAGAGCTGGCCACGATGCCATCATGCGGTGCACGAATCGAGTATTCGATTTTCATGGCTTCGAGGGTCATCAGGACATCGTCTTTTTTGACTTTGTCATTGGCCGCGACCAGTACCTGAGTGATGACACCCGGCATTGGCGCAGTCAGGTTGTTTTCAGCACCTTGTTCATCATCCTGGTTAAATACCGGTTTCAGATAGGTAAATTTATAGCTCTGGCCATTCTGGAACAGGGTAATGCCATGTTCAGTCTGGCTAAAGGCCAGTTTTTGCTGTTTGCCGGCCAGCTTGAATTGCAGGGTATGCGCATCCAGTAACTGACCCTCAAGCTCAAAAGTCTGACCCTCATACTGTGCGACAAAGCCATGTTCTTGTGCTGCAAACTGGATATTTAACGTTTTGTCATTACATTGTAATTTGATTGTCTGCCCCGATTGCAGGTTTAAACGCCAGAAAGCATTGGTCTGCCAGACCGGATTGCTGGCGCTCGGGTTCTGGGCCAAACGTGACAGCAATTCGATGAAGGCCGCGCTGACCACTAGCGTACTGTTCAGCTCTGTGGCCGGTTTTAGCAGGAATTCTTCTTCGCGCTGAATCAGGCCAGTATCCAAATTGGCATTCTTGAAAGAATCGCACAGTACCAGACGATCCAGGAAGGCAATGTTGTTGCCCAGACCATCGACATGGAACTGACCTAAAGCATGGTGCATTTGCGTTAATGCTGCTTCACGGTTTTTGCCCCAGACAATCAGTTTGGCAATCATCGGGTCGTAGTAGGTGCTAATTTCATCGCCTTCAACAATACCGCTGTCGACACGTACCGCTTCATTTTGTGCTGGATAATGCAGATAGCTGATTTGACCAATCGCCGGAATAAAGCCTTTTTCAGGTTCTTCGGCATAAACACGTGCTTCTAAAGCATGGCCGTGAATCTGCAATTCGTGCTGCTGTTTTGGTAAAGGCTCACCAAAGGCGACGCGTAATTGCCACTCGACCAGATCCTGACCGGTGATCATTTCAGTGACCGGATGCTCAACCTGTAGACGGGTGTTCATTTCCATGAAATAAGCAGTACCGTCTTGTTCAACGATGAACTCGACTGTACCGGCACCGACATAATTTACTGCACGTGCAGCGTCAATTGCGGCTTGGCGCATCGCTTCAAGTTTATCTTCAGGCATTTTAGGTGCAGGTGCTTCTTCCAGAACTTTCTGGTGACGACGTTGCACAGAGCAATCGCGTTCAAACAGATGCACATAATTGCCATGGGTATCGCCAAACACTTGCACTTCAATATGACGCGGCTGCACCACATAGCGTTCAATCAGCACATCTTCATTGCCAAAGCTGGAACGGGCTTCACTCTTACAGGAGGCCAGGGCGCTAAGGAAATCTTCACTGCGCTCAACCAGACGCATACCTTTACCACCACCGCCGGCGCTGGCTTTAATCAGCACTGGATAGCCAATGTCATCCGCCTGCTGTTTTAAGAACGCAGCATCCTGATTGGTGCCATGATAACCCGGTGTTAGTGGTACGCCGGCTTTTTCCATCAAGGCTTTAGAGGTGGCTTTTAAACCCATCGCCAGAATGGCGTCAACTGGCGGGCCAATAAAGACAATGTTGTTGTCCTGACAGGCCAGTGCAAACTGGTCATTTTCAGACAGGAAGCCATAACCTGGATGAATAGCCTGAGCACCTGTAGTTTTTGCTGCCTGAATAATACGTTCAATCTGTAAATAGCTTTGTGCAGCAGGCGATTCACCAATATGGATGGCTTCATCTGCCAGTTTGACATGCTGTGCCTGTGCATCGGCATCGGAATATACGGCAACAGTAGCGATGCCTAACTTTTTCGCTGTACGAATTACACGACAGGCAATTTCACCACGGTTGGCAATTAAAATCTTTTCAAACATCGTTAGGATCCTTCTAGTTGTTATGCCGTGGTCTTGATCCAGGCCGGGCTTTTTTTGTTTAAAAATGCATTCAGTCCATTTTTCGCCTCATCTCCCTGGCGAACATGGGCAATATGCTGTGCGGTTTTAAGCAGCAGATCTTCAGTCAGGACCTGTTGATCGACGAGTTGAATCAGTTGTTTTGAGGCGTTCTGTGCTTCTGGTCCACCGAGTAAGAGCGCTTCAACAATCTCATCAATTTTACTGTCGAGATGTTCTGGTGCAGTCACTTCATGTGCCAGACCAATGGTTTTCGCCTGTTCAGCTGAGATTCGCTCAGCAGTCAGGAAATAGCGTGACGCCTGACGGGCACCAATCGCACGTATCACATAAGGACTAATGGTGGAAGGAGCCAATCCTAAACGTACTTCGGAGGTTGCAAACTTGGCATCGGTGCTGGCGATACAGATATCACAAGCTGAAGCCAGACCCATACCACCACCAAAAGCAATACCATGGACACGGGCAATGGTGGGTTGTTTCAAGGTAGCCAGACTTTGTAGCATTTTTGCCAGTTTTAAAGCATCGGCTTCATTGTCTGCCTGTGAGGCCTGACCGGCCTGTTTCATCCAGTTCAGGTCGGCACCGGCAGAGAAGCTCTTGCCACGACCGGCCAGAATCACCACACGTACATCAGCGCGGGTATTCAGTTGCTGAAAGCAGGCGTGTAATTCTTCAATGACCTGCGTATTAAAGGCATTGTGCAGTTCGGCACGGTTAATCCACACCGTGGCCACCTGATCTTGCTGTTCGAGTTGTAAAAATTGATAATCCATTTTTGTCACCTCTTACATGCGGAACACGCCGAATTTGGTTGGCTGGATTGGGGCATTTAATGCCGCCGCCAGACTGAGCGCCAATACTTCACGTGATTGTGCTGGATCAATAACACCATCATCCCATAAACGCGCAGAAGCATAATATGGATGCCCCTGACGTTCGTACTGGTCACGAATAGGCTGTTTAAACTGATCTTCTTCTTCCGCTGACCAGCTGCCGCCTTTGCTTTCAATCTGGTCGCGTTTCAGGGTCGAGAGTACACTCGAAGCCTGCTCACCGCCCATCACCGAAATACGCGAGTTTGGCCAGGTCCACATAAAGCGTGGTGAATAGGCACGGCCACACATACCGTAGTTGCCGGCACCAAAAGAACCGCCAATCACCAGGGTCAGTTTCGGCACATTGGCTGTCGCGACTGCCATTACCAGTTTGGCACCATTTTTGGCAATACCTTCATTTTCATACTGACGGCCAACCATAAAGCCGGTGATGTTCTGAATGAAGAGCAGGGGAATATTGCGCTGGGTACACAGTTCAATAAAGTGTGCGCCTTTTTGTGCCGACTCGGAAAACAGAATCCCGTTGTTGGCAATAATACCAACCGGCATACCGTACAGTTTGGCAAAGCCGGTGACCAGCGTGGTCCCAAAACGTGCCTTGAACTCGTCAAAACGTGAACCATCGACAATACGGGCAATCACTTCACGCACATCAAACGGTTTACGCGCATCGGTCGGGACAATGCCGTACAGCTCGGACGCATCGAATAATGGTGCTTCGACATTTTCCGGTTGTGGATTTGGTTTTTTATTTAAATTGGCGACGATGTTGCGGGCAATGGCCAAAGCATGTTCGTCATTTTCTGCCAGATGATCGGCCACACCTGATAAACGGGTGTGCACATCTCCACCGCCCAGGTCTTCACTGCTGACCACTTCACCGGTGGCAGCTTTCACCAGTGGCGGGCCACCCAGGAAAATCGTACCCTGATTCCGCACAATAATGGTTTCATCCGACATGGCAGGGACATAAGCACCGCCGGCTGTACAGCTGCCCATCACCACGGCGATCTGGGCAATGCCCATGCTCGACATACGCGCCTGATTGTAGAAAATACGGCCGAAGTGATCACGGTCCGGGAATACTTCATCTTGCAGCGGTAAATAGGCACCGCCAGAATCGACCAGATAGATACAGGTCAGATGGTTCTGCTCGGCAATTTCCTGAGCGCGTAAATGCTTTTTCACAGTCAGCGGATAATACGTTCCGCCTTTGACTGTCGCATCATTGGCAATGATCATACAGGTCACGCCATTGACCTGACCGACACCGGCCACCACACCGGCAGCAGGCACATCATCCTGATACACCTGATAGGCAGCCAGCTGACCAATTTCAATAAAAGCCGTACCCGGATCAATCAGGTGGTCAATCCGTTCACGTGGTAATAATTTACCGCGATCCAGATGTTTCTGACGTGCAGTTTCACCGCCGCCCAGGGCAATTTTCTGGACTTTCTGTTTCAGGTCATCGACCAGGGTTTGCATCGCTGCGTGGTTGTTTTTGAACTCTTCGCTGCGAATATTGATTTTGCTCTGTAATTGATTCATGCCAACATCCTTGTCTATTCTTGTGATTTATTTTTTAGGCAGTTTCGTTAAACAGTTCGCGGCCAATCAGCATACGGCGAATTTCCGAGGTGCCTGCACCAATTTCATAGAGTTTGGCATCACGCCATAAACGTCCAGCAGAAAATTCATTGATATAACCGTTCCCACCTAGCGTCTGAATGGTTTCACCGGCCATCCAGGTGGCTTTTTCGGCTGCATATAAAATTGCGCTGGCAGCATCTTTACGCAGGCTGCGGCTATGCTCGGCTTTGTCACATTCTGCACCTACGGCATAGACCAGTGCTTTACAGGCCAGCCAGGTCGAATACATATCAGCAATTTTGCCTTGCATCAGCTGGAATTCGCCCAGTGCCTGACCAAACTGTTTACGCTCGTGGATATACGGAATCACGGTGTCTAGGCAGGCATCCATAATGCCCAGTGGGCCTGCGCTTAATACAGCACGTTCATAGTCCAGACCACTCATCAGCACTTTTACACCATTGCCGACACCGCCGAGGACGTTTTCTTTCGGTACGCGCACGTTGTCAAAGAACAGTGGATAGGTATTCGAGCCGCGCATGCCCAGTTTGTCCAGGTGCGTACCGTGGCTAAAGCCCGGCATGGTTTTTTCAATCAGGAAAGCGGTCATGCCTTTGGCGCCGGCTTGGGTATCAGTTTTGGCATAGACCACCAGCACATCTGCATCGCCACCGTTGGTGATCCACATTTTTGAACCGTTTAGCAGATAATGATCGCCCTGATCTTCAGCTTTGAGTTTCATGCTGACCACATCGGAGCCGGCATTCGGTTCTGACATGGCCAATGCGCCGACATATTCACCTGAAATCAGTTTCGGTAAATAGCGCTGTTTCTGTTCTTCGTTACCATTACGCTTAATTTGGTTCACACATAGGTTAGAATGTGCCCCGTAGGAAAGGCCAATAGATGCTGAGGCACGTGAAATTTCCTGCATGGCAATAATATGTGCCAGATAACCGAGGTTGGTGCCACCATATTCCTCACTTACGGTTAGACCGAGTAAACCCATGTCCCCAAACTTTTTCCAAAGATGAGCAGGGAATTCGTTGTCACGGTCGACCTGTTGAGCAATGGGTGCGATCTCTTTTGCACAAAATGCAGCAACTGAATCACGAAGGGCGATCAGTGTTTCATCCAAACCGAAATCCAAGCTTTGTAAATTCATTTCTTCATCCATCCTGCGGTTATATTTGTTGTTTCCAAAAAAGCATTTTTGTTGTGCTTGGTTTTTAACATACATCGAAAATTTAAAAAAGTGAACTAAAATTCACAAAATGATTTACAATTCATTTTATCTGGTTGAGAATAAGATATGAGTTATAAAAGATCATCATTGATGCAGGAACGAATGGAACAGAATCGCCTGTCGATTTTGCAGTCCGCTCGTGAACTAATTGCTCAAGGGGGCTTTAAAGAGGCGTCGATTCAGGCCATTGCGGAACGCGCCGGTGTATCTACCGGTCTGGTCTATCGATATTTCGAAAACAAAAGCCAGATTTTAATTGAAGTGTTGTCGAATGCGATTCAGCATGAGGTTGAAATTTTGAACCACATTGCCGGCTCGGATTTATCGCCAAAACAGAAATTGCAAAAATCTGTTACAACTTTTGTGAAGCGTGCGATGAACAGTCCCCAACTGGCGTATGCGCTCATGTTTGAACCGGTTGATCCGGAAATGGAACATGAACGTTTTCGCAGTAAACAGCTGATCAAGCAGAGCATTAAGGAAATTTTGGCTGAAGGAAAAGTCAATGGTGAGTTTGAGTTTGAAGATTTGAACACCGCCGCACTGGGCGTGGTTGGCTCCATGACCTTTGTGGTGATTGAACCTTTGAACCCATCTCGCAATGTGATGTTTGATCAAAACTATAAGGATTACTTTGTCAAACAGATTGCCGATTTTTGTGTGAACGCAGTACGTCGACAGGAGGGAAGTGAGTAAAAACGATAAAAACGGCAGGGAAGACAGACAGGTAGTCGTGGTTCAAAAACAATTAGTAGAGTTGAAAATCAGAATTACAAAGAATCAAGGAGAACGATTCAATGACACAAGTACGGTTAAGCTACGCCTACGGAACGAGCAGCCAGCCTTTACTGGGCACAACGATTGGTGAAAAATTTGATCAGGCTTGCGCGCAATACGCCGAACAGGATGCGGTGGTCAGCCTGCATCAGAATGTGCGTTTGAGCTACCGGCAGTTGCAAGAGCAGGTGAATGCCTTTGCCTGCAGTTTGCTGAAACTGGGCTTTCAAAAAGGTGACCGTCTTGCAATCTGGTCGCCGAACTGCGTGGAATGGACCATTACCCAGTTTGCGGCCTTTAAAGCCGGCATTATTCTGGTGAACCTGAACCCGGCCTATAAAAGCAATGAGCTGGAATATGTACTGAATAAAGTGTCGTGTAAGGGACTGGTGATTGCCTCGCAGTTCAAGACCACCAATTATCAGGAGATTCTGACCAAAATTGCCCCGGAGCTGAACCAGGCAGCAAGCAAAGTGCTGAAAGCCGAGCGCCTGCCGCATCTGAAACATATTATTAAAATTGATGATCAGGAACATGCCGGATTACACCGCTTTCAGGATTTACTGACCCCGCCAAGCAAAAAAATGCTGCAAAAACTGCAGCAGATTTCTAGTGAATTGCAGTTTGATGAAACTATTAATATTCAGTTTACATCGGGCACCACCGGGAATCCGAAAGGCACCATGCTGACCCATAACAACATTTTAAATAATGGCTATTTTGTCGGTGAAGCAATTCATCTCAGCCCGGCAGATCGGGTCTGTATTTCAGTGCCGTTATTCCACTGTTTCGGGATGGTGATGGGGAACTTGGCCTGTATCACTCATGGTTCAACCATGGTCTATCCATCAGCCGTATTTAACCCGCTGGATACTTTAAAAGCCATTCAGCAGGAAAAATGTACCGCCGCTTATGGCGTACCGACCATGTTCATTGCCATTTTAGAGCATGAACAGTTTGATGAGTTTGACCTGTCAAGCTTGCGCACCGGTATTATGGCCGGCAGTCCATGTCCGCAGGAAATCATGCAGCGCGTGATTGACCGCATGCATATGTCGGAAATTACCATCTGCTATGGCATGACTGAAACAGCACCGGTAAGTGCGCAAAGTTCAACGGAAGATTCGGTGGAACGTCGCGTCAGTACCGTAGGCCGAGTCCATCCACATCTGGAAGTCAAAATTGTCGATGAAGAGGGCAAGGTGGTACCACGTGGACAGCTCGGTGAACTCTGTGTTCGCGGTTATTCGGTAATGCTCGGCTATTGGGAAGATCAGGAAAAAACCGCAGAAGTGATTGATGCTGCACGCTGGATGCATACCGGTGATATCGCTGAAATGGACGATGAAGGCTTTGTCAAAATTAAAGGCCGGATTAAAGATGTGGTGATTCGTGGCGGTGAAAACCTGTTCCCGAAAGAAATTGAAGATTTCCTCTATACCCATCCGGCGGTTTGCGATGTACAGGTGATTGGCGTACCTGACCATAAATATGGCGAAGAACTCTGCGCCTGCATTATCTTGCATGAAAACGACCCTTGCACAGAAGAAACCATTCGCCAGTACTGCGCCGAGCATATTTCACACAATAAAGTGCCACGTTATGTGCGTTTCTTTAGCGAGTTTCCAATGACGGCATCGGGTAAGGCGCAGAAGTTTAAGCTGCGTGAATTTATGCGTGAAGAGTTAAACCTAAAAGAAATTGCTTGATTCATGCAGGCATCTAATCACATGACAGGGCGACAGGGATATCGCCGGTCATGTGATTGAATCTTGGGAAAAATCAAATCAGAGCAAAATTACTTTGCTTTCCGCGAGCTGTCATGACTTTCCAACAAGAATGATCTTCGCAAGTCTATTCAAGAGTCAGAGGTAGAGTGAGTTAAAGATGGCCAAAAACTTTCACAGTGAAGTCATTGTCGCTGGCTATGATGATCACATCCGTAAACTGATTCCCGGCTATGAGCTGGTACATCAACAGATTGATGCCATTTTAACGGCAGAATTACCGGAAACTGCGCATATTCTGGTGGTCGGGTGCGGGACAGGCTATGAGCTGACCTATTTATTGGCGCATCATCCACAGTGGCAGATTACCGCCATTGATCCCTCCCGTGCCATGCTGGAACAGGCACAAAATACGATCCGCTCAATTGCAGGTGCCGAGCGGGTGCAGTTTATTCAGGCCGATACCCAGAGTTTAGAGTCCCCTCAGCCTTTTGATGCGGCACTGGCCATTCTGGTGGCGCATTTTATTCCCATGCCGGCCAAAGCCGATTTTTTTCAGGACATCTGCCAGCGCTTAAAACCGGGTGGTGTTTTCCTCAGTTATGACCTGATGCAGCCTGAAACATTGGCTGAACAGCAAGTGCTGCAGCATGTAGCGGTGCAACAGGGCTTAACAGTGAGCCAGAGTGAAAAGATGATTGCACGTCTGGATGATGATTTTGAACTGGTTTCGGCTGAACAGACCAAAGACGTATTAACAAAAGTCGGATTTAAAAGTTGCAGGGTTTATTGTCAAATCATGAATTATTATGGTTTTTTTGCACGAAAATAAACGAGACAGGGGCTACACAGGTAGGTAGCACACAGAGCAAAGAGCAAGGAAGTAGGGAAAATAATGTCGGCATATTACAGTTTTATCAGACGTGAACAGCATGCAGATGGCAGCAGCACAGCTTATTATGAATCGAATATTCATGCTCAGGGCGCGTGGAATCCGCATGAGCAGCATATGGCACCTGCCACCGGTATTCTCTGTGCAGAGCTGGAACAGTTCCAGCCACGTGCAGAAATGCGCATTGGCCGGGTCGGGCTGGATATTTTTGGTTTAATTGCCTTTGGTGAATTTTCAATTACTACCCGCATGATTCGCCCGGGCAAAACCATTGAACTGATTGAAGCGGAAATGTGTGCCAATGGCAAAACCTGTATTGTGGCGCGTGCCTGGAAAATGCTGACTTCCGACACTCGAGGCATTGCCGGTCTGGAAGATTTACCGGCAGAAAGTCCGGACTATTTACCCGAGTGGGATGGCATGCGCTGCTGGCCAGGCGGCTATATTCAAAGTATTCAGACCCGTGCCCATCTGGACCATCGTCCGGGCAAAGGCATTGTCTGGCTCAGTAATCAGCTTGAAATGATTGACGGCCAGCCGACATCGGATTTTACCCGCCTGATGGGTATGGTAGATACCGCCAATGGTGTGGTGCCACGTCAGGACCCGAATGCCGGTTGGGGCTTTCCAAACCTGGATTTGCAAATTCATCTGCACCGCTTACCGCAAGGCCAGTGGCTAGGACTGGAAGTGGTACAACAATATGGTGAAGACGGTATTGGTCTGACCAGCGGCATTCTGCATGATGTTCATGGGCCATTTGGACGCAGTGAACAGATTCTGACCTTAAGAAAGTTCTAAAACTGGCTCAAATCTATCAGGACGAATTGATTCGTCCTTTTTTTATTGGCATGCTGTGGGCAGTTCAAAATATAGATGAAACAGATGCGAATCGGGATTATTGGCGCGGGGCGGGTAGCACATCATCTGGCACGGGCATTGAGTGCACGGCACCAGATAGTACAGATTTATAGCCGCAGTTTGGATAAGGCAGCGCAGCTGGCACAGCAGGTACAGGCCAGTGCAATTCATAGCCCTGAACAGTTTGATGCAACATTAGACTTGGTGATCATTGCGGTGAGTGATCAATCCATTGCCGCGGTAATTGAGCAGGTGCATCCTCATCTGCCTGAAGTGCTGATGGTCCATACCTCCGGCAGTACTGCAATGCAGCTGTTGCAGCAGGTACATGCACGTGCCGGAGTATTTTATCCGCTACAAACCTTTAGTCTGGAACGTGAGATTGACTGGACTCATACCCCTTTATTTATTGAAGCGGCACATGAAGACGATCAGGCTGTATTGTTGCAGCTGGCCAATGAACTCAGTCAGTGGGTTTATGCCTATAGCTCCGAGCAGCGTCTGAGCCTGCATCTGGCCGCGGTGTTTGCCTGTAATTTCAGTAATTATTGTTATGACATGGCCCGGCAAATTGTTGATGTCCAGCAGGTCGATTTTAGTCTGCTGTATCCGTTAATGCTGGAAACGGCGCAGAAGGCCACCCAGGCCGACCCTAAAATCATGCAGACCGGCCCGGCCATGCGTGGTGATCAGAATATTTTACAGATGCATCAGCAGTTATTGGCCGATGCACAGCGACCCGATTTACAGGCGGTTTATCAACTATTCAGCCAGCAGATTTTAGAACGTCATCAGTCATAACCCATTGTTGTTATTTTCGGGTTGATGCTGATTGATCGAGTGGGCGATCCGATCTTTTGACTAATAGATCATCTATTTTAAAATCTTTGATCTTAAAATAGGGACGTATAAAAAAAGCGCTGAGATTTCAGCGCTTTTTCAACTTTGCGATTAAGAAATTTTCTTAAAGATAAAGTCGTTAATCTTGTGACCGGCTTCAATACCACGGCGTTCAAATTTGGTTTGCGGGCGCCATTCCGGACGTGGATAGCTGTTGCCTTTGCCTGCCAGGTTTTCTAAACGTGAACGGTTGTCCAGCACGTCCAGCATCCATTCTGCATACGGTTCCCAGTCAGTTGCTGCATGGAAAGTACCGCCCATTTCCAGTTTTTGTTCAATCAGTTCCATACGCTCATCCACCACAAAGCGGCGTTTGAAGTGGCGTTTCTTTTGCCATGGGTCCGGGAAGTACAGTTGCACGGTGTTAATGCTGTTGTCTGGCATTTCACGCAGCACCTGAATTGCATCGGCATCCAGTACGCGCAGGTTGCTTAAACCGGCTGTGCCTGCTTCATATACGCACTGGGCAATACCCGGCACATGCACTTCAATACCCACAAAGTTACGCTCCGGATTGGCCTGCGTCATTAAGACCAGTGAACGGCCCATTCCAAAACCGATTTCTACCGTTAAAGGACGTTCTGGATGTTCAAAATGCTGACGTAAATCGCCAACCGGATATTCCAAAATTAGGTGACCATATTGTTCAAGCGCAGTACGTTGAGAGGTGTTGAGTGGTGAGGAACGACGCATAAACGTCACAATTTCACGGTGCTCGTTTAAGTTGTCCAGCTCGACGACTTGCTGGTCTAATTGATCATTCGACATAACTTTGGCAATCGTAAAAAATTCAAATGCGGTATTTTAAGTCCTGAGCAGTTGAAGTCAAATTTTTTCATGCATTGCGCTATTTTTTTCACGGTAGCTGTCATGAAAATGCAGAAATAGTTTCATCAAATGTTCATGCATCTGTCATGTCTAAAAAATAGCCTGAATAAGCTTTAACAACTGATAAAAAACAATGAAATTACATACTTTATGCTGGGCCATGGCACTCATGGGTTGTGGCTTTTCTGCACATGCAGAGCTGATGTTCAGTCAATATGTCGATGGTACGTCGAACCGTAAGGGACTGGAGATTTATAACCCCGATACGACAGCGGCCGATTTATCTCAGTATCAAATCAAGATTTTTTCCAATGGCTCGACCACAGCCGGACTGACGGTGTCTTTAGAGGGAGTGTTGCCGGCCAAAGCTGAATATCTGGTCGGGCGAAGTGAATTGCAGCTGGTGCTGGGCGATCTGGTCAAAAAAATCGCAAGTCTGAATTTTAATGGTAATGATGCGGTTGTGCTGTATAAGCATAATACACCGGTCGATCGTTTTGGTGTGCTTGGACAGACTACGAGTTGGGCAGAGGGCACCAGTTTAAGCCGCAATAAAACCACGCATAGTGTTAGCTCAGTTGACCCAACAGCACCTTTTGATGTGAACAGTGAATGGACGGCCTGGTCTGACCGGAATGCTTTTAGTCAGTATTTGCTGCCAGAAGGAGAGCAGCCACCGCCTGTGACGGAAACGATTAGCTGTAGCAGTTCTGATACTGCCATTGCCGATTTGCACAGTGCCAGCAAGAACCAGATCTATACCGTGCGTGGGGTGATGACCGCAGATTATCGTTATAGCAATGGTTTTTCCGGTTTTTATCTGCAAACGCCAGATAGCAAAGCCAAACCAAACCTGAATAATGCGATTTTTGTTTATATTCCGGCCAGCAGCCAGATTAAAGGCGGGCAGGTTGGAGAAGAGGTGATTTTACGTGGCCGCCTCACTAGCTATCAAAACCAGCTGCAGCTGGACCAGCTGACTCAGGAGATTCAAACCTGTAATCCGCAAGCGGCAAGCTGGGTGGCACCAAAAACAGTAAATTTACCCTTTGAAAGCCTGACGGATATTCAGCAACACGCACCGCAGCGTTATCAGGGTGCACTGGTTAAACTGCCGCAAACTCTGACCGTCAGTGAAAACTATAATTATGGCCGTTATGGCGAGCTGGCCCTAAGCCTTGGGCGCTTATATATGCCGACCAATCTGTATCCTGCCAAATCCGACGAAGCACTCAGCCTGGCCAAGCAAAACCTGCTATCCAAAATTATTCTGGATGATGGCTATAACAACCAGAACCGGACGCCGTGGTTGCCGCTGAACTTTAATGCGCAAAATACCTTAAGAGTCGGCTATGAGCTGCAAAATGTAGAAGGGATTTTGGAATATCGCTTTAACCAGTGGCGTATTCAGCCTGTTCAGGGCAGAACCTTGCCGAATATCGTGGCAGACAAAAATGAGCGCAGCAGCGTCAGCGCCAAAAATACTGCCCAGATTCGTGCTGCGGCCTTTAATGTCCTGAACTATGACAATGGGGCGGCACAAGGCTTCCCGACCGAGCGCGGAGCAAAAACCAAAGCAGAGTTCGACAAGCAGCATCAGAAAATTGTCAGTGCCTTAAAAGCCATTGATGCCGATGTCTATGGCCTGAATGAAATTGCCAACAATGGTTATGGCCCAGACAGCGCCATTGCCTATTTAACCCAAAGTCTGGGGCCAGACTGGAAGTATGTGACACCGCCAAATGCAGATCGCTTGGGCACCGATACCATTGCCGTAGCCATGATTTATAACAGCAAACGCCTGACGCCGGTGAATGCCGCTGCCGTGTTTGATGATGGTACGCAATTGAACCGTGTCACCATGGCGCAAAGTTTTAAACCTGTGGCGGGTGGCGAAAGCTTTACCGTGGTGCCACAGCATCTGAAATCCAAAGGTAGCTGTCCTGACACGGGTGTAGATGCAGATCAGGGTGATGGTCAAGGCTGCTGGAATAGCACCCGTGTGACCGCAGTACAGAAATTAATGCAATGGCTGGCGACCAATCCAACCAAAGTAACGCAGCCCAATGTCCTGATTCTGGGCGACTTAAACAGTTATGCCAAGGAAGATCCGATTTTGGCGCTGGAAAAGGCCAACTATAAAAATCTGTTTAATGATGAAAAAATCGGACAGGGCAAACAGGCTTATATTTATGTGTTTGGTGTAGCCAGTAATACCCAGGGCTATGGCGGCGCCGGTAATTTAGACCATGCCATTGCCGATGCGCAATTGTATCCACGGGTTAAACGTGCTTTTGCATGGGCCATTAATGCCGATGAACCGACGGCGCTGGCCTATAACGAAGACTATAAAACTGCCGAGCAGATTCAGGCCTTTTATAGCCCGGATGCTTTCCGTTCATCTGACCACGACCCGATTATTATTGATCTGGATTTGGCAGATGCACCGGTAGAGCCAAAGCCATCGGAAGACTCCAAAGCGGATACCCATGGGGGGAGTACCGGTCTATGGTCATTATTGGGATTATTCGGTCTGAGTGCTGCGGCTTGGTTACGTCGCCGTAAATAAGGCGGGTATTGATCTGCCATAAAAAAACGCCTGATTATCAGGCGTTTTTTTATGTGGTTTTACTCAAGCTTAATTCGGACTTAATTTATCAATCAGGGTGTCACTGGCTTCATTCAAGCCAATCAGCTCGACCTGAATCCCGCGAGCTTCAAATTTTTGCACCACGGTATTCAGCATATTCACTGAGGTTAAATCCCAAATATGCGCGTGAGTCAGATCAATCTTTACCTGTTGCAGATTTTCCTTAAAGTCAAAGAACTGGAAAAACTTGTCCGAGCTGCTAAAGAAAATCTGTCCGGTAATCTGATAACGGCGTGTATCCTGTACGCGTTCAGACTGAACTTTGACTTCACTTTCCAGCTTATTCACCAGGAATAAGGCCGACAGCAATACCCCAACGAAAACACCCAAGGCCAGGTTGTGTGTGGCCAGTACAATCGCCACCACGGTCAGCATCACAATATTACTTTGCTTTGGATGCTTGCTAAAGTTACGCACCGAATCCCAGTTAAAGGTGGTAAAGGCCACCATAATCATAATCGCCACCAGCGCCGCCATTGGAATATAAGCCAGCCAGTCTTTAAAGAACACCACCAGACACAGCAGGAAAACGCCGGCGACCAAAGTCGAAAGACGGGTACGTGCACCAGAGCTGACGTTAATAATCGACTGGCCAATCATGGCACAGCCGGCCATCCCGCCCATAAAACCGCTGACAATATTGGCATAGCCCTGACCACGACATTCCTGATGACGGTCACCTTCAGTTTCCGTCACTTCATTCACAATGGTGGTGGTCATCATGGTTTCCAGTAAACCCACTGTCGCAAGGGTGATGGAATAGGGGAAAATAATCGCCAGTGTTTCAAAATTCAGCGGAATTTCAGGAATTAAAAATACCGGTAAGGTGTCTGGAAATTGTCCCAGATCACTCACCGTACGCATATCGGCACCCAAAAACAGCGCCAGCAGACTCAGCACAATAATGCAGATTAAGGGTGAGGGCACCGCCTTGCCAATTTTAGGCAGATAGGGAAACAGATAAACTACCGCCAGCCCCAGGCCGACAAAGACATAGCCCCACAGATCCATTTGCATCAGCTCTGGAAGTTGCGCGACAAAAATTAAAATCGCCAGCGCATTCACAAAACCATAGACCACCGATTGCGACACAAAACGCATCAGCTTGGCCACTTTAAAATAGCCGGCCACCACTTGAATGATTCCGGTCAGTACCGTTGCCGCCAGCAAATATTGCAGCCCGTGCTCTTTGACCAGGGTAATCATCAGTAGCGCCATGGCACCTGTCGCGGCCGAAATCATTGCCGTGCGGCCACCAAAAAAGGCAATGGTCACGGCAATACAGAAGGAGGCATATAGGCCAACTTGTGGATCGACACCGGCAATTGCAGAAAAGGCAATGGATTCAGGAATCAGGGCCAGCCCCACCACCAGACCGGCCAGCACATCGGTCCGGATATTGGAAAACCACTCTTCTTTTTTCAGACTAATCACAATCGGCTTTTCATGAAACTTTAAAGGCGACTATGGTAAAACAAATGAAGTGAAAAAAGCAGCCGCAATCCACTTGAAAAAGCGCCGCGCTTGCTCAATATTGAAAAGGTAAATGTTTTTTACGCATTTACGCTTTTTTGCAATTTACAGGTTCGATCACTTGAAAGTTTGTTAGAAGCCATTTAAAACAGTTAGTAGTTATATAACAAGGATCAGATATGAAGCTTTATTATTCACCGGGTGCATGTTCTTTAGCGGCCCATATTATTTTAAATGAAATTAATGTAGATTTTGATTTAGAACGTGTCGACCTGAAAACCCATAAAACCGAAAAAGGTCATGATTATTACGAAATTAATCCAAAAGGCTATGTTCCGGCGCTTGAGATTAATCCAGGTCTGATTCTGACCGAAAACGTGGCAATTTTACCGTTTCTGGCCCAGCACGATCCAAAACAAGATTTAATTCCACCATCAGGCATGGGCCGTGCCAAAGTGCTGGAATGGTTAGGTTATCTGAACTCGGAATTGCATGATGCCTACGCGGTATTCTTCGGTGGCCAGTTAACCGATGATGAAAAAAATAAAGCCTATGCCGAAATTGACCGTCTGTTAAGTTATATTGATAAAACCATCGATGAATCAGACAATGAATATCTGGTCGATGATAACTTTGGCCCAGCCGATGCCTATTTATTCGTACTGACCAACTGGTCGAATCATATTCATCATGATTTAACCCCATATACCCATATTATTGCGCTACGCAATAAAGTGGCCGAGCGTCAATCGGTGCAGATTGCCATGCGTGATGAAGGCTTGATTCCTTGATCCAGGTTTAAAAACCGCAATAAAAAAGGACTCAAGCAGAGTCCTTTTTTCATGTTTCGCTTTTAAATCAAGTGAAACTTGAAGGATCAACTCATCTCTCAGCACAGATAATGTCCGGATTATTTAAAGAAATAACCGGTTTCTGGAGAGCTGGCATTGGCCATTCTTTTACGCGGCATCCGACCTGCCAGATAAGCTTCACGACCTGCTTCCACTGCTTTGCGCATTGCCGAAGCCATCAGGACCGGATTTTGCGCTGCTGCAATTGCAGTATTCATTAATACGCCATCACAGCCCAGTTCCATGGCAATTGCTGCATCGCTGGCAGTGCCGACACCCGCATCGACCAGTACCGGTACTTTGGCATTTTCTTTAATAATAGAAATGGTATGCGGGTTTAAAATCCCCAGTCCTGAACCAATTAAGCTGCCTAAAGGCATAATTGCCACACAGCCCATGCTCTCCAGTTCTTGTGCCACAATCGGATCATCCGAGGTGTAGACCATAATCTCGAAACCATCATCAATAAGCGTACGCGCTGCCTTTAAGGTTTCGGTGATGTTTGGATACAGGGTTTTTTCATCGCCCAGTACTTCCAGTTTTACCAGATTATGACCATCGAGCAGTTCACGTGCCAGCATACAGGTACGCACTGCACTGTTGGCATCAAAACAGCCGGCTGTATTTGGCAAAATGGTATATTTTTCTGGTGGAATCACAGACAGCAAATTTGGCTGATCGGGATGCTGACCAATATTCACGCGACGAATAGCAACAGTTACAATTTCCGCACCGCTGGCCTGAATGGCCAGATCTGTTTCCTGCAGATCTTTATATTTTCCCGTGCCCACCAGCAAGCGCGAGTTAAAAGTGCGTGAACCGATTTTAAGTAGGGTGTCTTCCATACGTACTCCGTCTTAGCCGCCGCCAACGGCATGAATAATTTCAATGCGGTCTTGATCATGAATAGGGGTGCTTTCCAGTCGGCTTTTCGGCACAATCATCTCGTTTTGTTCTACCGCAAAACGTTTGCCTTCCAACGCCAGTTGTTGCACCAGTTCTAGTAAATTATGGCACTGTGTCTGTTGTAATTCGCCGTTTAAATAAATGTGCATACCTGCAGTTTCCTAGCTGTTCCGTTCCCGAATTATCGGGCATATTTCATGGCATTCCAGGCCAGTACCAGCCAGCCGGCAATCATTAGCGCACCGCCAATTGGGGTAATGGCCCCCAGACCGCGCGGCAAACCTAGCGCCATCACATACAATGAGCCACAGAAAAACACAATCCCGACCTGAATCAGCAGGAAGCTGGCTTTAATGGGAAATTGAGTCATGACTTTGGCCAGAATCGCCAGTGCCAATAATCCGAGGGCATGATAGAAAAAATAATCAGTCGCTGTTTGCCACCACGCCAGTTGAGCTTCTGTTGCGCGTGCTTTTAAGCCATGTGCCCCAAATGCACCTAACATCACCGCAAGTGCTAAATTAAGGGCAGAAATTGCAATCCACATAGCAAGAATGACCTGAGTAAATTTGCGCTCAACCTTAACATTTTTCCGGGCAACGAGAAAGTGAAAAACTTTCACCCTGAAATGTGGTATTGAATCCAGCTTTTTGATTTTAGGGGGGAAGAAAATGGATTTCTTTAAGATCATCGCCCGGTTTCAGCAAGCACAGACAGCAAAAAAGGGCAGATCGCCCTTTTTTAACTTTAGCACTCTGGAATCATCACTTAGTTAGATGACATTGCCACTTTAATTTTTTCCATGGCATTTTTTTCAAGCTGGCGAATACGCTCCGCAGAAACATTATATTCAGCTGCTAGTTCATGCAGGGTCGATTTATCATCATCTAACCAGCGACGCTGCAAGATATTACGCGAACGGTCATCCAGCTGCTCCATGGCTTCATGCAGGGCAGAGGTACTTTGTGCCTCATAATCTTCATCTTCGACCAGACGGGCCGGATCGTAACGGTTATCTTCTAAATAAAGCGCCGGCGCAACATGGGTAGTGTTTTCACTTTCATCATCATTTTGCGCTTCGAAAGCCGCGTCATAAGCGGTCAGACGGCCTTCCATTTCCAGGACCTGTTCCGGAGTGACATTCAGGTCGTTGGCAATCGATTTGGCTTCTTCCAGCGTCAGTTTTTTGCTGGATTTTTTCAGGCTGCGTAAATTAAAGAACAGTTTACGCTGTGCCTTGGTGGTAGCAATTTTAACAATACGCCAGTTACGGATCACGTATTCGTGAATCTCGGCTTTAATCCAGTGCACGGCAAATGACACCAGACGCACGCCCATATTCGGGTCGAAGCGTTTCACGGCCTTCATTAGACCGAGGTTGCCTTCCTGAATCAGGTCGCCTTGTGGCAAACCATAACCTGCATAACTACGCGCAATATGGACTACAAATCGCAAATGCGACATGACCAGCATTTTTGCTGCATCTAAATCTTGATCGTAATAATAACGTTCAGCTAACTCTTTTTCTTGTTCAGCCGTTAAAATAGGAATTTGATTGACGGTACTAATATAAGCACCGAGATTTACGCCTGGCGCAGATAATGACAGGGGCATCAACTGATTGCGGCTGTCACTCATGAGTTCTCCTTATAGGATCGGTGGGTCGTATTACCTGTAAATTTCATCTTAATACCAATATCCTTGCAAATTAAGGAAAAAAGGTAGAGAAATGTAAAGTTTTATGCCAATGCATGCTGTTTACTTTAATTGAAAATTATTTAATTTCAATAAAGTAATGAAACTCGTTGGCAGAAATTTGTGTCAATTCACAGCCGTACTGGTGAATCTGACAATAGCGGCTGACATCTTGCTGACTATGCGGGTCAGAGGACTTGAGCAGAAAGTGTCCGGCGCCGGTTTTTTTTAAAGCGCGTTTTAGCATCAGTAAGGGCATGGGGCAGGGTTGTCCCATCGCATCAATGATGATCATTTCATCGACAGAGTTGTCCATAATCTGCTTCAATCGGGTCTTTAAAAAAGGACTCAAAATATTAGCAAATTTGGTGCCAAATCTAAAGTTTATTTGCGGTTTTTATCAAAATATAACATTGAAAAATCTTGAATTAACTCTGTCGAAAAAAGCATGAATTCTGAATAAGATAAATCAAAAAAAATCTATTATTTGTCATAAACCCGTGTTAAGCTCGATGCGTATTTAGGATTTGAGATAGGCAGTTGTTGTTTGTCGCCCTATTACAAATTGGATGTAACCGGGATTTTGTTAATAGTTATACAGAATGATTACAAGCTTAGAAATAAAAATATTTTTAAACTTTGTTTACTCTGCTGTTTGCAACACCGGGTGGTCCTTCTTTTTAATCAATGAGGATTAACTTATGACAGCTCGTGAACAAGGCGTAGTTAAATGGTTCAACGACACTAAAGGTTTTGGCTTTATTCAACGTAACGGCGGCGACGATGTATTCGTTCACTTCCGTGCGATTCAAGGCGAAGGCCACCGTTCACTTCGTGATGGTCAACGTGTTGAGTTCAGCGTAGTTAAAGGTCAAAAAGGCTTCCAAGCGGAAGAAGTACAACCTTTAGACTAATCGTTGGATTAATCTGAAAAACGCTCCATCTATTGGGGCGTTTTTTGTTTATAATATGATACGTTTTTGTGATTAATAAGTTAGAGCACATTTTTATGTCATCTGGTTTTGAAACCTTAAATTTACATCCGAAACTGAGACAAGCTATTGCGGCCTTAGGTTTTAAGGAAATGACGCCCATTCAGCAAAAGGTTTTAAAATTTACTTTGGCTGGACATGATGCCATTGGTCGCGCCCAGACCGGTACCGGCAAAACCGCTGCCTTCCTCATTAGCGTCATCAATGACTTATTGAATAATCCGGTGAAAGAGCAGCGTTTCCGTGGTGAGCCGCGTGCCCTGATTCTGGCACCGACCCGTGAACTGGCCTTACAGATTGAAAGCGATGCCAAAGAGCTGGTGAAGTTTACCGACCTACATGTAGTGACCTTGTTGGGCGGTGTCGATTTTGACAAGCAAAAAGCGCAGCTGGATAAAAACTTTGTCGACATTATGGTCGCGACCCCGGGTCGTCTGATTGACTTTGTCGAGCAAAAAGAAGTCTGGCTGGATCAGCTGGAATTTCTGGTGATTGATGAAGCCGACCGTTTACTGGATATGGGCTTTATTCCATCGGTAAAACGGATTGTGCGTTTTTCACCGCGTAAAGAGCAGCGTCAGACTTTAATGTTCTCGGCCACTTTTAGCTACGATGTGCTGAATCTGGCCCAGCAATGGTTATTTGAACCGGTGACTGTCGAAATTGAACCGGAAAAGAAAACCAATGCCGATGTCGAGCAGCGCGTATATATGGTGTCGAATTCAGACAAATATAAACTGCTGCAAGATATTTTGCGCGATGAGCCAATTGAAAAAGTCATGATCTTTGCCAACCGCCGCGATCAGGTGCGCCGTCTGTATGACCATCTGAAACGTGATGGCTATAAAGTGGTGATGCTATCTGGTGAAATTGCCCAGGATAAACGCCTGAAAATGCTGGACCAGTTTAAAAATGGCAAGCACAACATCATGATTGCCACCGATGTTGCCGGACGCGGCATTCACGTCGATGGTGTATCGCATGTGGTGAACTTTACCTTGCCAGAACAGTCAGATGACTATGTACACCGTATTGGTCGTACCGGTCGTGCTGGTACGCGTGGGGTGAGTATCAGTTTCCTGGCCGAAGATGATGCCTTCTATTTGCCAGAAATTGAAAAAGCCATCGGGCAAAAACTGCCATTAACCCGTTTAGATGGTTATTGCTAGACTTTACTATGTCGTGTTGTTGCTGAGGCAGCTACCCGCATCAAAATGAAAAAATGGATCAGCTCCAAAGGACCTGATCCATTTTTTATTGCATCTTTTGATTACGTTCAGATTAGTTGGCCTGACAGCGGAAGGTGAGTACGGTCTGATAATCATCATCCTGTGCCAGCTGGGCATTACGACCCGAGATGGTGCCGAGCACAGTCGCGGCAGCCTGAATCATCTGTCCGGTCTGTTCATCGACCACGCCTTTTAAAGCGCCGTTATAAGTGGTCTGTTCATCGACCACCACCGGTGTAGCGCGGCTACCACAGGTTTTGTTGGCCGCACTAATCGCATTGTTTTTGGAGATGATATTGCTTTTACCTAAACCGGTGACTTCGTACTGATTATTTTCTTTCTGAATTGCCAGCGAAGAGGTCGGGTTTGAAGCACAGGCGGTCAAAAATAGCGCAGCGGTGGCTGCAGCACTTAAACCAATCAGCTTGTTCATGTGTGGTCCCCATATTTTATTTGTTGAATCAGTCATCTATCTAAACATATCTGCACTTTTAGAGTTTGTAGAAGCTGTAAAGAAATGCAGTTTTATATAGTGGCTCTGTGACAGACAAGCCGGCCATTAAAACTCAGGATTTATACAAATAACCCAACGCAAATAGAGTAAATTCTGTGGTTTATGCTAATCTTGAGGCAGATTTTATAGATAGATATAAGCCAATGACGGATACAATGGAAGCTACGGTTCATCAGAATATTCATCAACGTCAGTCGATTGGGCATCTGGTCGAGCCGGCACCGAATGCAGCGCAGCTGGAGCGTGCCTTTCAGGCAGCCTTGACCGCGCCTGATCATCATCGTTTAAAACCGACCCGTTTTGTGGTGATTCCGGCAGAGCGCCGCGAAGCTTTTGGCGAGTTGCTGGTACAGGCTCTGGCCGATTTAGGCCAGACCGATGCGGTGCAGCTGGAACGTGTGAAACATCATCCTTTCCGGGCGCCATTACTGGTGCTGGCACTGACCAAATTCCAGCCGCATCCTAAAGTTCCGGATTTTGAGCAAACCTTAAGTACCGGGGCGGCGGTACAGAATTTCCTGCTGTCTTTGCAGGCCCAGGGCTTTGCCAGTATGTGGCGCAGTGGTGCCGTGGTTGAATCAAAATTATTGAAAAAAGCTTTGAAATTAAATGAAGATGATTTAATTTCAGGCATCATCTATATTGGAACTGCCGCAAAAGCGATTGCGCCGCGTGCGGACATTCAGACTGACGCCTATGTCAGTTACTGGACGGAATAAGCATCGCATACGGCTGAGGATATAAAAATAATGTCAGAATTGAATTTTGCCAGTCTGGTAGAACCGGTCAATATTGATCAGAAAACCGCATTAAGAATTACCGTCTTGGGTGGGGGCAGTTTTGGTACCGCCATGGCCAATACCGCGGTGCGTAACGGCTGCGATACCATGATCTGGATTCGGGATGAAGCCACCGCTGAAGAAATTAACCGCACTCATATCAATAAACGCTATTTGCCAGATTTTCCTTTAGAGCCGGGCTTAAAAGCAGTGTCGGATCTGGAACTGGCGGTACGCGACCGCGATATTATTTTGGTCGCCATTCCAAGTCATTCTTTTCGTGATGTGCTGAAGCAGATTAAGCCGTTTATCACCTCGCAAGCGGTGGTGTCCCTGACCAAGGGCATTGAGGCCAAAACCTTCTGCTTTATGAGCGATATTATTCGTGCAGAATTGCCAGAAGTGCCGTATGGCGTGCTGTCTGGCCCGAACCTGGCCAAAGAAATTGTAGCCGGGCAGCCCGCCGGAACCGTGATTGCCAGCCAGTCAGAACTGGTGCGTTATGCGGTGCAGCAGGCACTGCACAGTGCTTTATTCCGTGTATTCGGTAGTGATGATGTACACGGGGTGGAACTTGGCGGGGCGTTAAAAAATATTTATGCCGTGGCCATGGGCATGGCTGCCGCGTATAACGTCGGTGAAAATACCAAAAGTATGATTCTAACCCGAGCCTTAGCTGAAATGAGCCGTTTTGCGGTCAAGCTGGGCGCCAACCCGCTGACGTTCCTTGGTTTGTCAGGTGTCGGTGATTTATTTGCCACCTGTAGCAGTCCATTGAGTCGTAATTATCAGGTGGGGTATGCACTGGGCAAAGGTAAAACCCTGGAACAGGCCACACAGGAACTGGGCCAGACTGCAGAAGGGATTAATACCATTGTGCAGGTCAAAGCACGTTCTGAAGAGCTGGATGTGTATATGCCAATTACCAGCGCCTTGTATGATGTGATTTATGAAGGACAGCCGCCGCTGACGATTGCACTGGCACTCATGAAAAATGGCCATCGTAGTGATGTAGAGTTTGTATTGCCGCATCATGAAGTATAAATTGGTTAAAATATGACAGTTTGATGAACCGAACTGTCATATTTACTGCTTATAATGCGGACAAAATGAAATAAGGAAATGTATATGCAATTGACCCTAGTGCGTCATGGTGAAGCTTCACCACCCGTGCATGGTAATGATATTAAACGTCCCCTGACCGAACGTGGGCATACCCAGGCACAGCAAACGGCAGAGTATTTAAAAGATCTGATCCGTCCGGATGTGTTTGTGGTTAGTCCGCTGTTACGTGCCCAGGAAACGCTGGCGCATATCCAGACCTATTTTAAAGATGTGCCTGTGGTGATCTGCAATACCATTAAACCGGATGATGATGCGACTCAGGCTATTGAGTGGTTATCGCATTTGCCTTATGAATCAATTGCCGTGGTGTGTCATATGAATGTGGTGGCACATATTGCAGAGCAGTTAACCGGGGAATCTTTCCATCCTTATGCGCTGGCAGAAGCGCGTATTTATGAGCAGGCGGTCATTGCTGCAGGTTTATCGACACAAATAAAAAGTTTTATTCCAGACGCATAACAACACACTTTATTTCATGGCAGTACAATAACAATGTTGCAAATATGGATGCCGGAAGCCAATGGGGTTTGGCAATGGTCGAGCGGGGAGTACTGGGTTCAGGCCAATACCCTTGAAGACCTGATTCAGGCGATACAGCTTCATCAGGGTGAAGAAGCAGTGGTGTATTTCCCGAGCCGGGATATACAGATGCTGCAACAGCAGATGAACAAGGCCCAATACAAGCAGCTGGGGCCAGAGGGGATTAAATTCCTGCTAGAAGAGTTTGTGGTATTGCCAATTGATGCCATGAAAGTGCTGCATCATTTTCAGCAGCCGGACCGCCTGACTTTACTTGGTGTGGCGCAAAGCCATGTCGAAACCTTGCAACATGCTTTGGCGCTATTGCCGGTCAAAGTCACGGCCTTATTGCCAGACTTTTTATTGCTGCCGGTGCCGGAGCCTGATCATATTGTGCTGGCCAATGTCTGTGGCCGGTTGCTGGTACGTGAAAATGAATATCTGGGCAGCTCGGTCGATGATCTGGCTTTATTTCTGGATTATCAGGCGCCTGAACAGCGTTATCAGATCAGTAATTTTACCGCCGAACAGATGCACAGTATTGAGGCTATCAGCACGCATGAGCAGTTAAGCTCTTTCCATTATGAAGTGCCGGTGCTGAAAAAAGTCAAACAGCATCCTTTTAATATTTTACCCAAAGCCAAAAGTGAATCGGGCATTTCGGGTTACTGGAAAGCCTGTGCTGCGGTATTTTTGGGGATTTTGGTGGTGCAGTTCAGTTATGATGCCACGCGCTGGTATCAGTATAAAAAAGTCGCGAATCAGACCGCGGTGCAGGCGATTGATCAGTTTAAATACTGGTTTGGGCAAAACTATCCGGTCACCGAGCAAAATATTAAAAGCCAGTTTGAATATCAGTTAAAACAAAGCCAGACTGCCGATACCCAGGCCTTACAGCTGCTCAGTCGGATCGGGCCGGTATTGATGCAGAATCAGATTGTGGCCAGACGGGTCAATTATGATCTGTCCAGTCTGAATATGGAATTACAGGCCAGCTCTGCAGCCAGCTTGCAGGCATTGACCCAGCAATTAAACCAGCTGGGATTTAAGGTCGAGCTAGGTAATATTCAACCGGCCGCCAACGGCGCAATCGGACTGGTGAAAATACAATAATGAAAGCAGTAGAAAAAATTCAGCAGCGTTGGGATCAGTCGCTGGAAAAATTAAATGACTATTTAGATACGCTGAGCTTGCGTGAACGGATCATGGTGATTTTTACCGGTATTTTTGTACTGGTGGCCGCCGTCGGATCGGCGCTGTGGTATATGCACGGCGCAGCAGATCAGCAGCAAAAACGGCTCAATACCTTAAAAGATCTGGTGGTGTGGATGCAAAGCAACGCCGTGACCATGAAGCCGGCCGGGGATGTACAGCTCAGCAGTCTGGAAAAAGTACAGCGCGTGGCACAGCAGCAGGGTTTGTCGGTGGCATCGCAGCAGTCGGGTGAAAAAATTCAAATTGTAAGCAGTCATGCACAATATTCTGTGCTGGCCAATTTCCTGACCCAGCTGGCACAAATAGGATTAAGCATTGAAAAAATGGAATTAATTTCCGATGCCGGGCAGATTAAATTAACGGCGACAGTGCAATAACCGGTAAAAATAAACAATGGTCAAGCATGGTGTTTTCAACAATCTGGGCCTATAATAGGCCGACTTAAAAAGCCGTAGACTTTTGCCGATATGTTGTATTCTCTTGCCCGCCCTTTGTTGTTTTCTTTGGCACCGGAGCGTGCACATGAGCTCACATTATCTTTATTAAAATCAGGTCATAAAATGGGCCTGATGCGTCAGCAGGTGGCAGCAAAACCGGTCACCTGTATGGGTATTGAATTCCCGAATCCGGTAGGTCTGGCTGCAGGCCTGGACAAAAATGGTGCCTATATTGATGCACTGGCCGCTCTAGGTTTTGGTTTTATTGAAATTGGTACCATCACCCCGCGTCCGCAAGCCGGTAATCCACATCCGCGTCTGTTCCGTTTACCGCAGGCCAAAGCCATTATTAACCGCATGGGCTTTAATAATGATGGCGTCGATAAGCTGATTGAAAACGTCAAGGCCGCCAAATTTAAAGGCGTACTGGGGATTAATATTGGTAAAAATGCCGATACTCCGGTAGAAAAAGCGGTTGATGATTATCTGATCTGTTTAGAAAAAGTTTATAATTACGCCTCTTATATTACGGTCAATATCTCATCACCAAACACCAAGAATTTGCGTAGTCTGCAAAGCGGCGATGCCCTGACCGAGCTGTTGCAAACCTTGAAACAGCGTCAGTTGGCGTTGGCCGAAGAGCATCAGCATTATGTACCGTTGGTGCTGAAAGTCGCGCCAGATCTAGAACCGTCCGATATTGAATTTATTGCCCAGCAATTACTGCAATTTAAAATTGATGGTTTAATTGTGACCAATACCACCTTGTCTCGTGAAGGGGTAGAGAATTTGCCACATGGCGATGAAGCCGGTGGTTTATCGGGTGCGCCAGTATTTGAAAAGAGTACCGCGTGTCTGGCAGCCTTTGCCAAAACCTTAGAGGGCAAAATTCCTTTAATTGGTGTTGGTGGTATTCTTTCAGGTGAGCAGGCAGTTGCGAAACGCAATGCCGGTGCAACTTTGGTACAAGTGTATAGCGGTTTGGTCTATACTGGCCCGGAACTTGTGAAAGATTGTGTAGACGCACTTTAAAGTCATGAACGCCATCGATATCTTTATACTGATTATTCTGCTCATTGGAGGGCTTAACGGTTTGCGTCAAGGATTTATTAAAGCCTTTGCGAACTTGGTCGGTTGGATTTTTGCCCTGATTGTGGCGGCAAAATATGCTTCCGTTCTAGCGCCTTCAATGACCGCTCTCAGTGCTGATCCGGTGGTTCAGAAAATTGCGGCCTTTGCTTTTATTGTGTTGGTGATTGTGGTGCTGACCTGGATGGTGAGCGCATTATTAAACCGCATCTTGAAATCGCTGAAACTGGGCCCATTAAATCGTTTAGCCGGTGGTGCGTTTGGTACCCTCAAAGGTCTGCTGATTGTGCTAATTGCCATTCAGGGCATTGGGCCGTGGGTCGAAAGTTCGCCGCACTGGAAACAGTCCAAATTTATTCAAACCCTTTTACCTTATGCGCCTTGGGCCACACAAATGTCCAAAGATGCCGCCAATGAGGCTTTACAGCACATCAAATCAGAAGATGCTCCGAAATCTTCTGGTTCTTCATCTGAACCTGAACGAAAGGACGCAGATGAGTCAACGAATAATCCTTTTTATTAATCCTAGCTGGTCTGCGAGGTTGCTATGTGTGGAGTAGTTGGTATAGCTGGTAAATCACCTGTTAACCAAATGTTGTTTGATGCATTAACGATGTTACAACATCGGGGACAAGATGCAGCTGGGATTGTCACTTGCCATGAAGGTCGCTTGTTCTTGCGTAAAGACAACGGCATGGTGCGTGATGTATTCCATACCCGTCACATGCGTGCCTTGCTGGGCAACTACGGGATTGGTCATGTGCGTTATCCGACGGCAGGTTCATCTAGCAGTGCAGAAGCGCAGCCGTTTTATGTGAACTCGCCGTACGGTATTACGCTGGCGCATAACGGTAATCTGACCAATGCCGAAGAAATTCATGAAGACCTGTTCAAGACTGATTTACGTCACATGAATACCGATTCAGATTCAGAAGTACTGTTAAACGTTTTTGCCCATGAATTACAAAAACGCGGCAAGCTGGAGCCGGCAGCAGAAGATATCTTCCATGCGGTAACGCGTGTGCATGAGCGTTGTAAAGGGGCTTATGGCGTGGTGGCCATGGTGACCGGTCAAGGGATTGTGGGCTTCCGTGACCCGCATGGGATTCGTCCGTTAATTTACGGTTCGCGTGAAACCGATGAAGGCATGGAATACATCATTGCCTCTGAATCGGTGGCAATTACGGCACTGGGCTTTAAAGTCGAGCGTGACCTGGCACCAGGTGAAGCCATCTTCATTGACTCTAACGGCCAGATGTTTACCCAGCAGTGTGCGGCGCAATCTGAATATCATCCATGTATTTTTGAATATGTGTATTTCGCGCGTCCAGATGCGACCATTGATGGTATTTCGGTATACAAAGCCCGTTTAAAAATGGGTGAGAAGCTGGCGCAAAAAATCCTGCGTGAATGGGGGGAGGAACACGATATTGATGTCGTAATTCCAATTCCAGATACTTCGCGTACTTCGGCCTTGGAACTGGCCAACACCTTAGGTGTTAAATTCCGTGAAGGCTTTATGAAAAACCGTTATATCGGTCGTACCTTCATTATGCCAGGTCAGCAGCAGCGTAAAAAATCGGTACGTCAAAAGCTGAACCCGGTTGAGCTGGAATTTAAAGGCAAGAATGTGTTACTGGTAGATGACTCGATTGTGCGTGGTACCACCTGTAACGAAATTATCCAGATGGCACGTGACGCTGGTGCCAAACGCGTATTCTTCGCTTCAGCGGCACCGATGGTGAAATATCCAAACGTGTATGGTATTGATATGCCGGCTAAATCGGAGCTAATTGCCTCTAGCCGTAGCGTTGAAGAAATTCGTGAAATTATTGGTGCTGACCGTCTGATTTTCCAAGATCTTGAAGATTTGAAAGCTGCAGTACGTACCCATAAAGTGCCAGAAGTGAATGATTTCGATTGCTCGGTGTTTGATGGGGTTTATGTCGCAGGCGGTATTGATGAAGCCTATCTGGATAATCTTCAGCAAAAACGCAGCGATACAGCTAAAAAGAAAAAAGACAATTATATCGATGTGAATATTGATGCTGCATCGGTAGATTTGACTGGTTTGAAAGAAGAATAATTCTTGTAAAACTGGCAGGAAAAGCGGGAAATTCCCGCTTTTTTCATTTATGATGTCGCCTAAAGACAATGTAATTTAAGGAAATTTACATTGAAAGATGTAGGTTACTACTTTATTAAAAACAAGAATATGATGTGGTCTGCAAGCCTGTGTCTGCTTGCGGTCATCCTGACCATTTTTATTTTAAATACTGTACTGGGTTTGCTGGTGCATTATATTGATGCTTCGCAGTCCATTTACTGGCATAGCTTAAGTCCTTATCTGGTCGCGGTGCTGCTGTCTTTAATGGGTATTTCCATTGCCATTGAATTATATATTTTCCGTTCTGGCGGCCACTCACTGGCCAAGCAGCTGTGTGCGCGTCGTTTAAGCCTGATTGAAAGCACGCCGGAAGAAAGTGTTGCCTTAAAAATTACCGAGCAGCTGGCCGATACCTTTGCGATTGATACCCCGGCGCTGTATGTCCTGCCGGATGAAGTCGGGGTAAATGCACTGACCGCCGGTTTTTATCCACGCGATATTGCCATTATTCTGACCTGGGGCGCCTTGCAAAACCTGGATGAGCAGGAACTGTATGGCTTGCTCAGTCATGAGTTTCATCAAATTTTAAGTGGTGAAACTGCGGAAAATACCAAGCTGAAAATTCTCTACAGCAGCCTGACCACGTTTAGCCAGTGGGGCAGTAAAGTGGCCAAACTCGGCTTTGGCAAGCAGTATTACAACACCGCTTATGCACCTGCCACGCCTTTTGTTGCACTGGGCGGCATGATCTGGCTGATTGGCAGCTTAGGCATGCTGATTACCCGTTTTATTAAATATTTAAACCTGAGCGGGCGTACCTTTAAAAACGACCTGAAAACCAAACGTTTAATCCAGAACAATGCCAATATTCAAACCCTGCTCAGGATTTATGTGCATCATGCCGGTTCGCAAATTCACAGTGAATATTCGGAATCGATTGCGCATATGTGTTTTGCCAACTCGCTGAGTCCGCAAAGCTGGTTGAATATCCATCCGAGTATTGATGCGCGGATTTATGAGTTAAATCCGGCACTGGTGCAGGATCTACAACTGGAAAACCTGAAAAAGCTGCGCAGCCAGCCCTGGTTTGGTCTGTTTCGTTCACTGGAAGAGGTCAATGGTGAATATTATGCGCCGTGGAGTTCGCCGCAACCTTTGCCTTTATTGCGATTATCCCCGATTAGCTTTGCCATTAAAGATGCAATCAAGCCGCTGAAACCGGAAATCCGCCGTAATATGCCGCGTCCGGAACTGATCCAGCGTGCCTTGCAGACGGCCACTGGTTCGCGTGAGGTGATGATGGCAATTTTAATGATTCGCCAATACCGCGAATTTATTCCGCCTGAAGTAGAAGTCAGCCGTGCCATTGTCGATGCCTTGTTAAATCTGGATGGTCGGGTGCATATCTCCATTTTTCTGGAAGCCTGCCAGAATATTGGCGGTATGCCGGCCAGTATCGCGCGGCAGTTTTTGACCAAGCTGGCCAAAATTATTCAGGAAGATGGGGAAATTGGACTGCTGGATGCCTTGCTGCTGGAGCGGGTCAAATCCGAGTTGAACCTGCTGCCGCTGCATACCCCGACGGCGTTGGATGAAGTTAAACCGCAAATTGTACGTTTAATTGATGCCTTGCTGCATGTGCAGCAGATCAATAGCGGCAACCAGCTGGAAGTGCGGGAGAAAATTTTACAGCGCGTACTGACACCGTATGAAATGTCGCTGTATGAAGAAATTTCCGATGAGCCAATTGATCTGTCAGAAATTCTGAATGATATGGCCGGGCTGTTGTTGCGTGACCGTTTAAGTATTCTGGGTATTGCTGAAGCCTGTTTGTGGAATGACCGGATTATCACTCAGGATGAGCTGGATGTACTGGAGCTGCTGTACTGGCGTTTAGGCTTTGCCACCGAAGAAATGGTTGAGCGTATGCAGAAGAAAAACAGTTTAATGATTATCTAAGCACTCTATTTCTGAGCGCGGTAGGCGGATCGAGTCATCCTCATTGAGCAGCTTTGATATGACTGGATGCAGAAAGCACAGCAAAACCGGACTAATCCGGCTAGAATAGCCCTATGGACATAAGTGACGATAGCAGATGATTGGGCATCAACGTGAGATTTTGGCAAGTTTGGGAATTGATATATGGATTCCCCGGGACGTTGCATCTCAAAATTTGCCAGCATCTTCCTTATGGCGCGATCAGGCCCCGGCAGAACTGCTGACTGAAATTGTCATGCCGGCAGCTGTCGCGGCGACGGCGCCTCAAGATATTGCCTTACAGCTTAGACAGCCTGTTGCGGAACCACAAGTCTCTCCGCAAGAGAATCCAGTCGAAAGCCCGGCAGAATCTGTCACGCCTGCGGCTCTGGTTGAAGTGCAGCCTGCCTTACAGATTGATGCATTCCATTTACAAGCCATTGCTACAAAACAATATACGATTGTGCTGGATGCCACCCACATCAATGAGTCGCAGCAACAGTTATGGCGCAATATCCAGCGTGCGGCACAGGCAGAATTTTTTGAGCTGAATTGGCCCTTTGCTTTGCCTGAGCTGCAAGATGGCCGGGCGGTCTCGGTGTATGTGCAAGGTTTTCTGGATGCGATTGCACTGGAGAAAAAGATCATTGTGCTGGGGCAATTGCCTCATGTACAGTTAGCGCAAGCTACAGCGTTGCCCGCTTTGGCCGAAATGCTGGAACAGCCATTATTGAAAAAACAGCTATGGCAGGCTATGCAAGATAAAAAACACATGACGGATCAGGAATGAAACAAAAAGTTATCGCATTTAGTCAGGTTGATCAGGACGTTTTAAGCCAGCTGAAACAGCAGTATGACGTGGTAGAAATTAGCCCGAAACTGGGTGATGTTAATGAGCAGATTCGTGCTCATGTCCAAGATGCTGATGGCATGATTGGTGCGGGGCGTTTGCTCAATGCCTCTAACCTGACGGGTGCAAGCCGTCTTAAAGTGGTTTCCAGTATCAGTGTCGGTTATGACAATTATGATGTGGACTATCTGACTGAGCAAAAGATTTATCTGTGCCATACACCGCATGTGTTAACCGAAACCACTGCCGATTTGGCTTTTAGTCTGTTAATGGGAGCCGCGCGTCAGCTGGCCTATCTGGATCGCTGGACCAAACAGGGCGAATGGAAACGTACCGTTGGCCCGGCCCAGTTCGGTCAGGATATTCATGGTAAAACTTTAGGGATTATTGGTCTGGGGAATATTGGTGCCGCCATTGCCCGTCGTGGGCGTTATGGCTTTAACATGAATATTCTGTACCATAACCGCCGCGAAAATCTGGCCCAGGCACAGCCTTTAAATGCGCAATATCGCAGTCTGGATGAGCTGCTGCAACAGTCGGACTATGTAGTGGTCGCGGTGGATTTAAACGCCGACTCGACCGCTTTAATTGGTGCGCGTGAATTTGAGCTGATGCAAAAGCATGCGGTATTTGTGAATATTGCCCGTGGTTCCGTGGTCAATGAACAGGCCTTAATTGAAGCGCTGAAACAGCAGAAAATTTTTGCGGCCGGTCTGGATGTCTATGAAAAAGAACCGCTGCAAAGCTCGGAGCTCTTTGGTCTGGACAATGTGCTGACCTTGCCGCATATTGGCTCAGCGACCGCAGAAACCCGTAAAAAAATGGCCTGGCTGGCCTATAAAAATCTGGTGGATGTGCTGGAAGGCCGGCAGCCGGGCTACGCGGTCAATGGCGGATTTGCGTAAAACTTCCTAACACTTCGTTGCATATTTCTTCGATATTGAATGCTATATTCAAGACACGAGCAGATAATTTGAGAACGGCAATTTGAAACGGTTGTTTTTAGCAGGCAGTTTAGGCCTGCTTACAGCATTCACTTCGACACATGGGGCAAACTTCACCACTTCACCACAATTTAATGTGCCAGAAATTGGCGCAGGGGTGGGGCTGATCGATCAGCAAAAAGAACGCATGATTGGTGAAAAAGTCTATCGTGAAGTGCAGCGTCAAATGCCGGTGGCGCAAAATCCGTGGCTGGAAGACCAGCTGTTCTCGGTCTTCTCGCATCTGCTCAGCCAGACCCAAATGGGCCAGCCCATTGGTCTGCTCATTATTAATGATCCGCAAATTAATGCCTTTGCCGTGCCAGGCGGTCTATTTGCCTTAAATACCGGTCTGGTGACTTCTGCGCGTAATATGGATGAAGTGGCCGGGGTGATGGCGCATGAAATTGCCCACGTGACCCAGCGTCATTATAGCCGTTCACAGGAAGCTTTTAAGGGACAGGGTCTGCTGGCACTAGCAGGTGTGCTGGTGGGTGCATTGGTGGCATCCCAGGCCGATGGTGATGCCGGTGCTGCCGTGATGATGGGCTCGCAGGCCGCATTAATGGATAAGCAGCTGACCTATAGCCGTAATCAGGAACGTGAAGCCGACCGGATTGGCATGCAATATATGTATACTGCCGGTTATAACCCGCAAAGCATGGCTGATTTTTTTGAGGTAATGCATCGTGCCACCAGCCGGGTCAGTTTCCTGCCGGATTTCTGGTTTACCCATCCGCTGACCACAGAACGGATGAGTGAAACACGTTTGCGTGCCAATCAGTTGCCACGAGTGAAATCATCATTACGTGATGAAGAATTTGATATTTTAAAACAGTACACCTTGGTGGTATCCAATCAGGCGACAGAGCAGCAATTACAGGTCTTGGCCAGCCGCAATAACTTTGCTGCACAACTGGCTTTAGCGGCTTTTTATACCCGGCAGGGAGATTATGCCTTGGCACAGCAAACCCTGGATCAGGCCAAAAATCATCGCCGTTTACATCATCTTATTAGTTTAATTCAAACTGACATCTATTTAGGGCAGAATAAGCTGAGTGAGGCTTATAAAGTGATCAGTTCACCTGCGCGGATTATGCCAGAGAATCGGGCCTTGAATTACAAGCTGGCTGAAGTGCTGATCCGGCAGAATCAGCCGGCTGAAGCACAGGCACTGGTGCAAAAGTTCCTGAACCGGAATGAGCGTGATTTAAGTGCCTGGCGTTTGATGCAGCAGGCCGCCAATATTGATCGTAGTTCGCCATTACGCACGGTGAATGTATTGCGTTATCGTGCAGAACTGCAATACTGGTCTGGATGGGAGGAAGAGGCGATTAAATCCTTGTTGCATGCCCAGCGTCTGGCCAAAGACAATCAGGCCATGACTGCTAAACTGAAAACACGTACCACAGAAATGCAGCGGGAACGACAGTTCAAAATTTAACAGCATGAAAAATCATAATAACAATAAGGAGAACAATGATGTTACAGGGACAATGTTTATGCGGGCTGGTGTATTACCATTATCAGGCCGACCTGGAAAAGACCATTTTATGTTTTTGCCAGCATTGCCAGCGTGCGCAGGGGGCCATGCTGGGCTGGAATAGCCCGATTGATCAATCCAAATTTCAAATTGTACGCGGACAGCAATATTTAAAAGAATATTTTCACAGTCCGAATAAGGCGCGGGTGTTTTGTCAGGAATGTGGTAGCCCGATTTATTCTTATCGTTTAGATTTGCCGGGGGTTCTGCGTTTGCGTTTGGGAACGGTGACTGAAGGCTATGTGCCGGCGCCGACCGAACAGGCTTTTGCGCATCGAAAACCGCAGTTTTTGCAAGTCAGTCTGCTGGAAACCTCTATAAGGCATGGGGTTTAAAATGCTAGAATTCTAGCTCCTGGCTAAATAATGATTTTAAATAACGCGATGAAAAAATTATGGATGGGCATATTGCTCTGGGGGAGTCTGTCTGTGGTCCAGGCAGCGAGTGTGGAGCAGTATGTACTGGCGGTTGAGCAGATTAACCAGAGTTATAAGCAGCAGACCCGGCAGTTTTTAAAGGGCTTGAATCCGCAGCAATCGGGTTTTAGTCCGGCGCAGCAACAGCAGTTTTGTGGCATTGTGCAGAATTATATTGATCAGCTGTATAGCGCTGCAGATGAAAACCGTGCCTATCTGGATCCGCAATATCGCAACATGACCAAGCAGGATGTGGCCCAGCAGGTGTATTCATCTAAAGAAATGCAGATGCTGAAAAAATATCAGGTCAATTGTGCACACTGATAGAAGTGACTCAAGAACTGCTTAAAACTTTAGGCAGTTTTTTTATTTTCGGGAAAATAAACTGATACAGCTGTTGATGCTGTTCGGGGAGGAAGTGAGGCGTATGCCTGACTTGAATTAGCTTAATTTGGCTTTAATTTTGGCAGATACTTGTGCAGGATCGGCGCGCCCGGCTATGAGCGGACGCAGAGAATTCATCACCTTACCCATATCTTTCATGCTAGTAGCTTCTTGCGCTGCAATCGTTTGCGCAATGATGGAATCAAGTTCTTCCTCAGTCATAGCTTCTGGTAGAAACTGAGATAACACCTCAATTTCGGCTTGTTCCTTACTAGCTAAATCTTCTCGGCCAGCACCTTCAAAGGCTTTAACCGATTCTTTACGTTGTTTAATTTGCTTTTCAATGACCGCAAGAACCTGAGCATCGTCAAGCTCTTTGCGCTCATCGACTTCGATTTGCTTAATTGCCGCCTGTAGACTACGAATGACCGTTAACTTGTCCATTTCTTTAGCGCGCATTGTCGCTTTCAAAACGTCAGTAATCTGGCTTTTTAAAGTAGTCATGTTTTAATCCAGGCAGTCAATCACAAATTAATCTTAGTAAAGGCGAGTAGTACGTACTGATTCACGCGCCAATTTCTTTTGGTAGCGTTTAACAGCAGCAGCTTTTTTGCGCTTACGTTCTTGAGTTGGTTTTTCGTAGAATTCACGCTTACGTACGTCAGCTAAAACACCTGCTTTTTCGCAAGAACGTTTGAAACGACGGATAGCTACGTCTACTGGTTCGCCTTCTTTCAATTTAACTTGTGGCATGAAGAATCCTCATTAAGTTATGGATAAGATCTGGGGCCGAATTGCCCTCGATCACAAGTGAAGGTCAGTATTTTACTCATTTACATCTCATATCACAAGTCTATAATAGTTCCCGCAATAAATTTGATACAGGTTATAGGCAGTTTAATGATCGTTTTAGGCTTAGAAACATCGTGTGATGAAACAGGACTCGCGCTGTACGACAGTGAGTTGGGTTTACGCGGACAGGTGCTGTATAGCCAGATCAAACTGCATGCCGAATATGGCGGCGTGGTGCCAGAACTGGCCTCACGGGACCATGTGCGTAAACTGATTCCATTAATGAACGAACTGCTTGAGCAAAGCGGTGTGAAAAAATCGGATATTGATGCCGTGGCCTATACCCGCGGTCCGGGCCTGATGGGCGCCTTGATGACCGGGGCGCTGTTTGGTCGCACCTTGGCATTTGCCTTAAATAAACCTGCGATTGGCGTGCATCATATGGAAGGGCATATGCTGGCACCGTTATTGTCTGCAACGCCGCCTGAATTTCCATTTGTTGCACTTCTGGTTTCAGGGGGGCATTCACAGCTGATGGCCGCGTATGGCATTGGTCAGTATGAACTGCTGGGTGAGTCAATTGACGATGCCGCCGGTGAAGCTTTTGATAAAGTGGCCAAGATGATGGGCTTGCCGTATCCGGGTGGACCGAATATTGCCAAACTGGCCGAGCAAGGTGATCCGAATGCTTTTGCTTTCCCGCGTCCGATGCTGCATCAGGATTTAACCTTTTCCTTTAGTGGTTTAAAAACTGCCGTTTCGGTACAGATGAAAAAACTCGGTGATGAAAACCGTGATGCCGATATTGCCGCCAGTTTCCAGGAAGCGATTGTCGATACCTTGGTAAAAAAATCAGTCAAAGCATTAAAACAGACGGGTCTAAAACGTTTGGTGATTGCAGGTGGCGTGAGTGCCAACAAGCGTTTGCGTGAACGTCTGGAAGCTGATTTAGCCAAGATTAAAGCCACGGTTTATTATGCAGAGCCTGCGCTGTGTACCGATAATGGTGCCATGATTGCCTTTGCCGGTTATCAGCGTTTGAAAGCAGGGCAGCAGGATGGCTTGGCGGTAACCACAACGCCACGTTGGCCGATGACGGAGTTAAAAAATCCTGAAGCGGTTTAAAGATAGATAGGAAAGGGGCGGAAAGCCTCTTTTTTATTTTTATCAACATGATAAACCTTGTTGAAGGTGTTCGAGTTTATTTAAACTCTATGCCAAACTACGAATTAAAAATAAGTTGTGAGAATAAAAGATGTATACGGGACGTTGTTTATGTGGACAGGTTAATTTTTCCATTCAACAGAAAATTCATACAATTTATCATTGTCATTGCAGTTTGTGCCGAAAGCAGAGTGGTACTGGTGCAAATGCTGCAACCTTAGTTCTTCAGCAAAATTTTAACTGGGAATCCGGTAAGAATACTGTCCATACTTATAAGAAGGACAGTGGCTTTACCTCATCTTTTTGTACTCAATGTGGATCCCCTGTACCTAATCAAGTGGGAAAAACGGATTATATGTGGATTCCTTTAGGTCTACTGGAAAATAATCTTCAACCAGAGCGGCGATTAAATTTTTGTCTTCAGTCGAAAACTGCTTGGATACCCACAATCGTTGCAGATCAGGATTATGCTGAATTACCAGAGTGGACGGTATTAGCATCACATTTTCAGTCGGATAGTTGATATTTTAGATATGCCATTTAATAAGAAAATGCCCAATTAAGTTTATTGGGCATTGAATGAATTGAAACATTTTACAAAGATTTTAACTGCGCAGACCCAATCCAGTGCTTCGAGAATTGATAAGCGGCACGACCAGAACGCTGCCCACGCGCCTGACACCAGCGTAAAGCTTCGGCACGCGCTTCAGCGGTGAGTTCCATCTCCGCCTTTTGCAGATAATGCTCGACAATTTCTAAATACAGATTCTGATCCATTGGATAAAACGACAGCCACATCCCGAAACGATCGGACAGCGAAATTTTTTCCTCAATCGCTTCCTGTGGATGCAGCTCGGTATATTGCGGCACATCTACTCGTGTTACCGGTGTATTCTCATGCATAAACTCAGGTAATAAATGCCGGCGGTTACTGGTGGCATAAATCACAAAATTACTTGAACCGGACTGTAATGAACCATCTAGCACGCTTTTTAAAGAACGATAATTTTCATCTTCGGCGTTAAAGGCCAGATCATCACAATAGACAATAAATTTTTCCGGCCGATCTGCAATCAGCTTCTGAATTTCAGGCAAATCCGATAAATCATCACGTTCAATTTCAATTAACCGTAACCCTTGTGCTTCATACTCGGTTAGCAGGGCACGCACAATGGAAGATTTTCCGGTACCACGTGAACCGGTAAGCAGTACATCATTGGCCGGTAAGCCTTTTAAAAACTGCAAGGTATTTTGAATTACTTTTTCTTTTTGTTTTTCAATGCCTTTTAAATCTTCCAGATAGATTTTTCGTGGCTGGTAAATGGCTTTTAACTGTTGATCCTGCCATTTAAAGGCCGATGCAGAAAAATCGGTGGCTTGCTTGAGTTCAGGCAAATGTTGCTGGAGCTGCTGTAAAACGGTTGCAAGCGAGGTGAGAATATTATCGGGTAAATCAATATGCGCCATGATTATTCAGCTTTTCGGTCTAGGTCAAAAGATTATCGGGTGCACAAACGACTGTATACCAAGGCGAAATGATTTAGCAATGAAAACATGAATTATGCAATTGAAGAATGTCTGAAATTTCTGCATAGTTAGGAGACATCGACAGATCAGCGCCTATTCAGCGAAGCGCAGAGGGAAGCTATGTTGTTTAAAGAGTTTAGCCAGGACATTAATCCTCATCAGGCCTATCGGATCAAAAAATTAAAACGAAAAATAGAACATGCCGAGAGTTACGAAGAATGGAAAAATCTGGCACTAAAAATAGATGAAGAATCGGGGGCGCAGGAATGGAAGTATGACAACACCTCGCCGTATTTTGATGCTGAAATTATTGCCCATCGTCTGAATTTATTACGCCGTTACCGCCTGGCAGAGCGAACCAGCGATCTGATGTATATTCTGCGTGAAGGCCTGACCTATGATGTGGCCAATATTGCCCATCCGATGCTGTTTACCGCGACCTATGTCGGCACCAAAAAAATTATTGAAGATTATATTGAAGAAGTCAGCAACAGTCTGGCCTTTATTGCATCCAAAGAATGCCATTTGCTCAGTACCCAGGAAAAAATAGAATTTTTTAAAAACTGTCAGGTGGCTTATGGCCAGCCGGCGATTATGTTTTCAGGCGGGGCAACCTTGGGCCTGTTCCACACCGGTGTGTGCAAGGCGCTGCTCGAGCGTGACCTGATGCCGCAAGTGCTATCTGGCTCCAGTGCCGGGGCGATTATGACCGCCATGCTTGGCATTTCTAAACCATCGGAGATGATGCACATTTTAAATGGCGAATCGTTCTTTACCGAAGCTTTTCATTTTCGCCGCTGGGAAGACATTTTAAAGGGCAATGGCGGTATTGCCGATGTGCGCTATCTAAAAAAATTCCTGCTCACCAACCTCGGTGATGTCACCTTTGAAGAAGCCTTTAAGGTGTCCGGGCTGCATATCAATATTGCAGTTGCGCCTTATGATGCATCACAGGAAGCACGCATCATGAACAGTTATACCTCGCCAGATTTGCTGGTCTGGAGTGCAGCTTTGGCCTCCTGTGCGGTACCGGTGCTGTTTCCACCGGTGCGTTTGACCAGTAAACGGCAGGATGGGGAACATACGCCCTATATGGGCAGAACCCGTTGGGTCGATGGCAGTGTGCGTAGTGATTTCCCGCAGGAAAAAATGGCGCGTTTATATAATGTGAATTACACCATTGCCAGTCAGGTCAATCCGCATGTGGTGCCATTTATGCAAACCGATGCCGAGCGTTTCCGTAAAGATATGCTGAGCTGGCCGGAGCGTATTGTGCGCCGTCAGGGCAAAGTGATTAGTAAGGGGATTATGGACTTTACCCGTGAACGTGTCGGTGGTGTGCCGGCAGTACGCCGTCTGCTCGATCATGGCCATGGCATTGTCGATCAGCGTTATTATGGTGATGTGAATATTGTTGGCAAATATGGCTGGCGTCATTATAGCTATATGTTGCAAAATCCGCGTCCACACCTGTTCCGATTGCTGCAACGCGAAGGTGAACGCGCCACCTGGCCAAAAATCTCCATGATTGAAACCCATGCCCGCGTGGGTAAAACCATTCAGCATTGTCTGGAACTTTTAGAATATCAGCAGAACCCCGTTGAACACGCCAAATCCGAATTTATTGCCGTTTAGTCCGGCTGAACTTGAACACTATTGTTTTGAGTTAAAAACCAAGCCGCAAAGCTTCAAGATGGGGCGGCGTCTGTTTCAGTTTCAACAAGGGCAATCTGTATACTGGTTGAAAGCCCAGCAGAGGGATGCGCATCCGCAACTGAGCGCAGGTTTTTGCCGAGAGCTGGATTTTTATCGCCAGTTTCAACAGGCAGATGCACCGGATTTTTTACTGCCATTCTATTGTAGTCAAAATACCGAAACGCTATGCATTCAGCAGGAGACTTTTCAGGATTATCTGATTGTGCCGGATGCGCCAGCGTTTTTTGCTTTAGCACCCTCACAATTTAGCCTAAGCCAGATTCAAACACGTTTGCTGCAGGTACTGGATAGCCTGGAACAGCTAACACGGTTGGGCTATTCACATGCAGATTTAAAAGCCGAACATTGGCGCGAATGGGCAGGGCAGGTCAAACTGATTGATTTTGAGCAGTTGCAGGCCATAGATGATCCGCTAATGTCCAATATGACTGCCACACCACGCTATATGGCACCTGAATTATTTCATGGTGAAGCCAAAACATTGGCTAGTGATCTTTATGCATTGGGGATTATTGTCTATGAATGGCTGACTCAGCGCCGTTTACAGGCCAAAAGCTATCAGGATTGGGCCTATTTGCATTGTCAGCAGCTTAAAATTGAGTTACCCGCAGCGTATTTGGGCTTTCAGGACCTGCTTGAGGCGATGCTCAACAAACAAAAAAGCCAGAGAGAAGTCAGTTTTTTGGCCTTAAAAACACTGTTAAGCACTGAAAATGCTTAAGAAAAAACCAAAATAGAGGCTTTTGTTTTTTATTTAAACAAACAAGTGGCTTTTTCATAAAAAGGGCTTGTCATCGGGAAGTGATCTCTATAATATACACAGCCATCGGGGGCGTGGCGAAATTGGTAGACGCACTGGATTTAGGTTCCAGCGCTGCGAGGCGTGAGAGTTCGAGTCTCTCCGCCCCCACCACTTAAATATCAAGTGAGCTTGATTTTAGGTAACAGAGGATTGGTGTAATGGTAGCATGACGGTCTCCAAAACCGTTCGTCAAGGTTCGAATCCTTGATCCTCTGCCAGAATTTTGAGAAATCCAGCATTAAGTTGGTACCCGGTATGGGGGCGTGGCGAAATTGGTAGACGCACTGGATTTAGGTTCCAGCGCTGCGAGGCGTGAGAGTTCGAGTCTCTCCGCCCCCACCACTCAAAATCAGCAAGGTTAAACTCCTCGCTTCTTTTGTTGAACCGGCCAGCTTAAGTATTTCTTAAAAAAATTGGCATCTTTATATGGGGATGTGGCGGAATTGGTAGACGCACTGTGTTCAGGTCGCAGCGCCGCAAGGTGTAAGAGTTCGAGTCTCTTCATCCCCACCAAATTCTGAAAAAGCAGGGCAGATGTCCTGCTTTTTTATTGCCTGTTATTTTGTCAGGCTTTTATCTCGCCCAAAGAAAAGCCCGCAGAACAGACGGTTCAACGGGCTCAAGTTATGAGAACACTTTATTTTTCTCGATCAAAGAGTGCGTAAACGAATTCAGGCTTTTAAGTGGTCCTCAAATTCTTCACCGAGTTGTACGGCTAGTGCATTGCCGGCCAGTTCACCAGTGACCAGACCATATTCTTTTTTAAAACTAAAGGTAAAACCACGGCCATCGGCTAAATTTTTGACTGAATATCCCAGTTTTTCTAACCAAATACGAAAGGCAATTAAATTTTTAGCTTTTACCACTTTTTTCACGAGCGTACTCCCTTATCTTCAATAAAGTATAGATATGGTTATATCAAGATTTTTTAAAGGGCAAAATTCAAGAATGTGTCAAAAAATATTGAGACTGATGATTTTTGCAGCAAAAAAGACAGAATTTGAGCGCCTAAAAAACGTGTATTGATGAATAAATCAGCAGAATTTTAAGCAAATTTTAAATTAATTGATTGATATATTTGATGTATTTTTATTCTAAATTTTCAACATTATCTATGGGCTATTTAAGCCGGCTTGAAATAATTTGTTAAATATTGATGACAACACATCTTTAAGTATTTCTTACAACCTCGGCCTGGCGCGAGATAAAAAGTTGTAGCGATCTGCCGGCTATAATTTGCATACGCTGAGTGATTGATGGCTTTATTTTAAGCCATAGCGGGCCTGGAGATCGGGTATCATAAAGTACAGCCACAGGAGTGAGTAAGATGACGCCAAATACCATTGAAGCTGACGTACAGCAGACCATTCAACAGATGCAGCAACAGGGCCAAACCCCGGTGGCGGTAATGCTAGGCCATGAAGACTGGCTGGTCTTTACCGAACAATCGCAGGTGGCCTACACTCCATTTGGCAGTGCGCGTCGTTATCAACCAGCGTTGGGCGGCTTACTGCTGGTACGCATTGATGAAATGAATGCGGTACGTGTGGTGACACAGACCGAGCTGGATGCGTATGCGGCCAGTCACCAGCTGTTATAAACCGGTTAAACCGCTTTAAAAATTATCTTTCATTTCACGTAATTTTTGGAATTCTTCGACGCTGTCCACCCGTAAAAAAGGATTGGTCTGCAGTTCCAGTTCAATTGTACTTGGCAAGGTCGGCTGATTTAGCAGGCGTAAATCTTCCACCTGCTGATAACGCTGTTGTAGCGCCAGATTATCCGGTTCAACATGCAGGGCAAATTTGGCATTGGACAGGGTATATTCGTGGGTGCAGTACACTTGGGTGCGCGCTGGTAATGCCGCCAGACGGTTTAAAGAGTGATACATCTGCTCAAAGGTGCCTTCAAAAACCCGGCCGCAGCCCATCGCAAACAGGGTATCACCGCAAAACAGGGTATCGATGGCATCCATAAAATACACAATATGCCCCAGGGTATGGCCGGGAACCGCCAGTACATCCACCTGCAGATCATGAAATTTAAAATGGGCTTCATGCTGCAAAGGGTGGGTGATAAACGGAATTTTACTCAGCTCTTCGCGTGGTCCATACACTGGAATATTGCGTGATTGCAGCAGCTCCGGCACACCCCCAATATGGTCTTTATGCCAGTGAGTCAGCCAGATCTGGCTTAAATTTAAACCATGCTCACGGCAATACTGTTCCACCGGTTCGGCTTCGGTGGGGTCGACCACAATCACATCTCTGGATGTAGTATGTTCCAGCAGCCAAATATAATTCTGTAACTGGTTCTCAATATCCAGCAGATGCACTTTATAGTTGCTCATCCCTCACCCCCACATAATATGATGCCCAGTATAGCCTGAAAGCGATGTTGTCGTCGCTGTGTATCCAAAATTGATCTTTGACTGAAAAGGTCTACAATAAGCCACGTTTCAATTTTCCCCTGCACGTTCATGAGTTTTGCCTATCGCGCCGATATTGACGGTTTAAGAGCGATTGCCGTCCTGTTGGTGATTTTTAATCATATTGGCCTGTCTATTTTCCCCGGTGGTTATATTGGCGTCGATATTTTCTTTGTGATTTCGGGCTATTTAATTACCTTAATTTTAAGCAAAGAAATCCAGAACCAGACTTTCTCAATCGGTCGCTTTTATAAAAAGCGGGTGGTGCGTTTGGCACCGGCCTATTTTACTGTACTGAGTGTGGTGAGTCTGGTGGCCTGGCAGGTGATGCTGCCCGATGAGCTGAGTCGTTATTTCGACAGTGTCTTTTATGCCACGTTTCTGATGGCCAATATTTATATGCAGCGTGAAGTCGGTGATTACTTCAGTCAGAGTGTCAATGAAGTGCCGCTGCTGCATTTATGGTCGTTGGGCGTTGAAGAGCAGTTCTATATTTTCTGGCCGCTGATTCTGCTGTGCTTTATGAAAAGAAGTAACCGGCAATGGGGTCTGCTGATGGTCGGATCTTTTATTCTCATGTCGTTGCTGTATGCGCAGCAGCAGTTGAGCGTGAATGCCGAGAAAGCCTATTACAGTATGCCGGTCCGCGCCTTTGAACTGCTCTTGGGTGCGCTGATCTGCTTTTTGCCACAAATAAAATGGTCAAAATGGCTGGCACAAACGCTGGTCTGGAGTTGTCTGGCGCTGTTGTTAGGCACGGCAATGTGGTTGGATCATGCCACACCATTTCCGGGCGCAATGGCGCTGATTCCATGTCTGGCAACGGCCTTGATTATTTATATCGGCCAGAGCGTGCAGTCGCAGAATGTGGTACTGACCAACCGTTTTAGCCTCTGGATGGGCAAAATTTCCTATCCTTTATATTTATGGCACTGGCCGGTAATTGTACTGTTCAGTATCTATATGCTGCCGGTTAATGCCGGTTATCAGCTGGCTATGGTGCTGCTTAGTATCGCGCTGGCCTATCTGACTTATCATTATATTGAACAGCCGAGCAAAGGTTTTGTGATGGCTGCCAATTACAAGGTCATTCTGAGCGGTTTTGTGGCGCCGGCGCTCTGTTTTATTGGTCTGGCGCAGCTGGTCAGCCAGCATCAGGGTTTTCCGGAGCGGCTAAGTCCGCAAGTGCAAAACCAGATGGCAGCCCTAAATTCGTTTGCGCATGGCATCCGGCAGAAATGTCACAGCTTTCCCAATCCTGAAACGCTGGCCAATCCGCAAGACTGTGTGCTGGGTGTGGAAAAACCGCAGATTGATTTTATGCTGATTGGTGATTCACATGCCAACAGCTATACCGGACTGCTGGATGTCTGGGCCAAAGATGCCGGACTGCGCGGTTATGACAGCACTCAGGACACCACTATTTATTTACCGGGTGTCCAGCGTGGCCGTGGTGAGCATGAAGTGGCTGCCTTTCAAGCCCGCAATGACGCAATTGAGGCGCATTTAAAACAGCATCATTATCAGTTTGTGGTGATGTCAGCTGCCTTTAGCCAGTATCTGGATGCCGGGCATGATCTGCATCCGAGCGCAGAAGAGGACAGTCAGGTCGCGAATCATTTAGACAGTTATTTTGCCGGTTTACAGGCCGCGGTAGATAGTGCGCTGGCCAGCAGCGAGCATGTGGTGATGCTGATGGATGTCCCGGTGATTGATCCGGATCAGGCCAATTGTTCATTACGCCGTGAATGGCTGGGGATTGAGCGTGAATGCGCGGTGTCGGCAGAGGAGTTCCAGCAGAGCAATGCACCAATTTATCAGTGGATGAGCGAATTGCAGCAGCAGTACCCACAACTGATTGTGGTCGAGCCGACCAAGGTGCTGTGTGATGCGCAGCAATGTGATTTAAGTGTCGAGGGAACGCCGCTGTATCGAAATCAGGATGATGATCATCTCAGTTTTAAAGGTTCGGAAGCGCTGGGGCAGGCCTATTTACAGCAATACGGCAATCCGCTGAAATCACTTTAAGCTTTCTCGTCTGCACAAAAAAGCCGTGAATTGATCACGGCTTTTTTATTGTATTTCAGCTTAGCGGATTTTCGCCAGGAAACGGCCCAAGCGGCTAAGCGCTTCACGTAATTCATTTTCAGCCGGCAGGAACACCACACGGAAATGATCTGGGGTTGGCCAGTTAAAGCCGGTGCCTTGAACCAGTAGCACTTTCTCGGCTTTCAGGAAATCCAGCATCAGCTTTTCATCATCTTCAATGGCGTAGACATTTGGGTCCAGTTTCGGGAAGCAGTACATTGCACCTTCTGGCTTGACGCAAGACACACCCGGAATTTCGTTCAGCATTTCCCAGGCAATATTGCGCTGTTCATACAGACGGCCACCCGGACGGATCAGGTCATTAATTGACTGATAGCCACCAAGCGCGGTCTGAATCGCATATTGCGCCTGATGGTTGGCACACAGACGCATAGAGGCCAGCATGTCCAGACCTTCAATATAGTCGGCTGCGCGTGAACGATCGCCAGTAATGGCCATCCAGCCAGAACGGTAGCCGGCAATACGGTAGGCTTTAGATAAACCGTTGAATGAAATACACAGCTGATCACCAGCCAGGGCTGCAACCGACACATGCTCAATGCCGTCATACACGATTTTGTCGTAAATTTCGTCGGCAAATAAAATCAGATCATATTTTTTTGCCAGCGCGACAATCTGTTCCAGCACATGACGTGGATAAACTGCACCGGTCGGGTTGTTCGGGTTAATAATCACAATACCGCGGGTATTGGGTGTGATTTTGCTTTCCATATCGGCCAGATCTGGATACCAGTGATTTTCTTCATCACATTTATAGTGAATGGCCGTACCACCCGATAGATTGACCGCCGCCGTCCACAGTGGATAGTCCGGCATTGGAATCAGCATTTCATCGCCATCATCCAGCAGGCCTTGCATGGCCATTACGATTAGCTCAGACACGCCATTGCCGATATAGACATCATTAACGTGCAGGTCAAAAATGCCTTTTTGCTGATAATACTGGCAAATAGCCTTACGTGCCGGGAAAATCCCTTTGGAGTCGGTATAACCGACTGCATTTGGCAGGTTCAGCGCCACATCGTTAATAATTTCCTGCGGGGCTTCAAAGCCGAAGGGGGCGGGGTTACCAATATTCAGTTTAATAATTTTGTGGCCGGCTTCTTCCATTTCATTGGCCGCTCGTAACACAGGTCCGCGAATGTCGTAGCATACATGCTCGAGTTTTGAGGATTTTTTAATTTCGCGAGGAGTCGTGTTACCTGTGGACATAATTCCATCCAATTATATGTTTCTGTTAGCAAAAAATAGATTACGCAATTATCACAATCTATACTGAAATTTAGCTAGATATTTTGCAAGCTCTAGCGTAAATATGGAAGTACTGAAGCATGACATTGAATGTCAAAGATTTAAAGGAGTTAGTGATGGGAAAACTCAATAAAACAGACCGAGAATGGCAAAGAGAGTTATCACCAGAAGAGTTTCGGATTACACGACAAAAAGGAACCGAACCGGCCTTTACAGGGAAATACTGGAATAGCAAACAGGATGGGGTGTATGTGTGCCGTTGCTGTGGAGAAGCCTTATTTTCTTCCGACACCAAATACGACAGCGGCAGTGGCTGGCCAAGTTTCTACCGTCCAATTGCCCCGGGGGTTGTGGAAGAACATAACGATCAGTCGCATGGCATGGTGCGTACTGAAATTGTCTGTCATCATTGTGATGCACATTTGGGCCATGTTTTTGATGATGGACCGCAACCGACCGGCTTGCGCTATTGCGTCAACTCGGCGTCATTAGAACTAAAAACACAAGAAAAAAGTGATGAGGAAACCTATCCATGACCAACATTTATCAGTTTGAGGCTGAGTTGTTAGATGGGAAAAATAAATCATTTGCCGATTATGAAGGCAAGGTTTTATTGGTGGTGAATACCGCCAGCAAATGCGGTTTTACCCCGCAGTTTGCCGGACTGGAAAAGCTGTATGAAAAATACAAGCCCCAAGGCTTTGAGGTGCTCGGCTTTCCCTGTAACCAGTTTGGTGGCCAGGACCCCGGTTCCAATGAGCAGATCGGGGCCTTTTGCCAGAAAAATTATGGGGTCAGCTTTCCCATGTTTGCCAAGGTTGATGTCAAAGGCCCGGAAGCACACGCGATTTTCCGTTATTTAACCAATAACAGCAAAGGCATTTTGGGCAATGGCATCAAGTGGAACTTTACCAAGTTTTTAATTGGCAAAGATGGCAAAGTGTTGAATCGCTATGCACCAACCACCAAGCCGGATGCGCTGGAACAGGATATTGAACAGGCCTTACAGGGTTAAGATAGGGCAGATGATTTCAGCATCAGCTTTAATTTTGGGGGGGATGCTTATCCACGCAAACAGTGCTTAATCCTGCCTAAAATAAAAAATCCACTCAATAGAGTGGATTTTTTAATATCAGCACCTACAAAATCGCTTTGAGGCGTTGAATCACCTGTTCGCACTGGGCGATATCGGCCACCAAGGCTAAACGGACATGGTTTTCACCCGGATTCCCTTGCTCAGTTTCACGCGATAAATACCGGCCCGGCAATACTTTAATGTGCGCTTTTTCCATCAGCATTTTGGCAAAGGCTTCATCATTGTCAACTTTGAGCCAGTAATAGAAACCGGCGTCCGGTTTCTGTAAAGGGAGTAGATGCCCCAGTTCGCTTTGGAACAAGTCAAATTTGGCGCGGTATTGCACGCGGTTGTCTTCAACGTGCTGCTCATCATCCCAAGCTGCAATAGAGGCCAGTTGATGCTGTACCGGCATGGCTGCACCATGATAGGTACGGTATTGCAAATACGGTTTCAGTAAATCGGCATCGCCGGCAACAAAGCCTGAACGCATCCCCGGCAGATTGGAACGCTTGGACAGCGAATGGAAAACCACGCAGTTTTTATAGTCGTCGCGGCCTATTTCGACACAAACTTCGAGCAGGCCAGTCGGTGCTTCATCAAACCACAGTTCTGAATAGCATTCATCTGAGGCAATTACAAAACCGTATTGATCGGACAGTGCAATCAGCTTTTTAAACTGGTCTTTGGACAGTACCGCACCGGTCGGGTTGCCCGGCGTACAGACAAATAGCAACGCGGTTTTTTCCCAGACTTCGGCTGGTACGGCATCAAAGTCACCTAAATACTGGTTGTCTTCGGTACAGTTAATGAAATACGGCTTGGCCCCAGCCAGCAAGGTTGCGCCTTCATAAATCTGGTAAAACGGGTTTGGCATCACCACATACGGTGCATCTTCACGTTTCACCAAGGCCTGTACAAAAGAGAAGATCGCTTCACGGGTACCTGAAACCGGTAAAACATGGTGATCTGCACTGATGCTGTTTAGCTTGAAACGGCGACTTAGCCACTGGGCAATGCTGTGGCGTAATTCAGGCAGACCCTTGCTGTTCGGGTAAGTCGATAAATGCTGGAAGTTGTCAATAATGGCCTGTTTTACAAATTCCGGCGCCGGGTGCTTCGGTTCTCCAATCGAGAGGGGAATCAGCGGTAAATCGGCCGGTTGTATATCCTGAAAAAGTCGGTTTAACTTTTCAAATGGATAAGGGTGCAATAAAGACAAACTTGAGTTCATGTAATCGTTACCGATAGGTTGATGTTAATGTTGGCACACCTGATTTGAGGCTTCATCAAGTGCTGCCTTTAATTTGGCCGCAAAGCTTTTGGCTTCTTCTGCATTCATGGGCGCGCCATCTTTTTTGGTGACAAAGAAAATATCTTCAGCACGTTCGCCTAGAGTGGCAATTTTAGCAGAATGAATATCCAGCCCCTGCATCATAAACAAGCCGCCGACTTTGGCAAGTAAGCCCGGCTGGTCAAGTGTCGCAATTTCCACCATGTTCTGGTTGAGTGCGGCATTCAGGCTGATGTCGACAGTATTTTCAATATCAAAATGGCGCAGCTGGCGCGGAATCAGGCGCTGCATCAGCCCCGGATATTTGTCTGACTGGCTTAATGCAGTGACCAGTGATTGAATCACGGTGTCCTGACGCTCGGCATCGGTCAGCAGGGTACCAAAACGGTCCAGTACCACATAAGTATCTAAACTAAAGGCTTTGGTGGCGGTAATAATCCGCGCGTCCTGCACATCCAGATTCATGCGGTCTAAAATCGCCACGGTGGTGGCAAACAGGTTTGGCTGATCTTGGGTGTAAATAAAGATTTGCACGGCATCCTGGGCATATTTACGATGCGCGCGCATCAGTACCAACGGTGCCGGGTTGTCACTGTGCTGCAAGATGGCGCGGGTATGCCAGGCAATTTCATCGGCGGTTTCTTTCAGGAAGTATTCATCGCCCAGTTCCTGCCAGACTTTTTCCACTTCTTCCAGCGAGAAATCCTCGACCAGTAATTCGCTGGCCGCAAATTTGGTGTCTTCAATCAGCATCTGATAATCCACCGGACGACCCAGGCCGGAACGGATCACATCACGGGCATGGGTGTATAGCTGGCGCATCAGCGAGGCGCGCCAGGTGTTCCATAAGGTTGGATTGGTGGCGTTAATATCGGCCACAGTTAGGGTATACAGATAATCCAGATGTTCCATATCGCCCATCAGTTCGGCGAAAGCTTTGACCACATCCGGATCGGAAATATCTTTTTTCTGTGCAGTGACCGACATCAGCAGGTGGTTTTGCACCAGCCAGGCCACCAGATTGCATTCACGTTCGGTAAAGCCATGCGTGCGGCAGAAGGCAATCGCATCGGCGGCGCCAAGTTCACTATGATCGCCACCACGACCTTTGGCAATGTCATGGAAAATTGCGGCCAGATAGACAATGTCACGACGCGCCAGACGCTGGAACACCGAGCTGACCACCGGAAAATCTTTGGCAAATTCCGGTTCTTTAAAGCGGTTCAGGTTGCGAATCAGCAGCAGGGTGTGCGCATCGACGGTATAAATATGGAACAGGTCATATTGCATCAGGCCGGTAATTTGCCCGAAAGCCGGAATATAGTTGCCCAATACACCATAGCGTTTCATTGCCACCATGGTGTCATATAAACGGTACGGCGAGCGTAAAATCGCCATAAATAGCGCCTGATGGACTGGATTATCACGAAAATCGCGGTCAATGCGTTTGGCAGCCAGGGTCAGCAGGCGTAAGGTGCGGGCACGAATCCCGGTAATTTCAGGACGATTGGCCAGCAGATAGAAAATTTCCAGAATCGCACAGGGCTTTTCAGAAAAAATCTTGTGATGCTGCACCGCCAGTTTGCCATCGACCAGTTTGAAGTTTTCATTAATTTCTTCAATCTGGCGTTCATATTGCGGCAGGCGCGGGGTAATCACCGATTCATTAAAATAGGCCAGTAACATTTCATTTAGCGTCGACACCTGCTGCGCGGTGCGGTAATAACGCTTCATGAACTGTTCAATCGGATAATTGGGTGATTTGCCTTCTTCACGGACATAGCCGAACTTGGCTGCAATATCACGCTGATAATCAAACAGCAGGCGGTTTTCATCGCGTTTGGTCAGCAGGTGCAAATAATGGCGAATTTCCCAGAGGAAACTTTCAGCCTCTTCCAGCACGCCCAGCTCAAACTCGGAAATAAAACCCAGATGCACCAGATCATAAATACGGTTGACACGGAAATGCCGTTTGGCAATCCAGCCAATCTGGTTAATATCGCGGATGCCACCCGGTGCAGTTTTAATATCCGGCTCTAAATTGCTTTCGGTATGGTTGTGCTGAGCATAGCGTTTGGCTTGCTCTTCCATCTTGGCATCAAAAAAGGTTTTATCGGTCCAGGTTTGCGACACAATCCGGCGTGGCCATTTGGCCAGATGTTCATTGCCAATAATCAGTCGTGCTTCAATTAAAGCGGTGGCCACAGTCAGGTCATTGGTGGCCTGAATCACGCAATCCTGAATGGTACGCACGCTAATGCCGGGTTTGAAATTACCGACATCCCACAGCGATGAAATAAAGGTTGAAATCAGCTTTTCCTGTTCCGGCGAGATTTCATCTTCTGACAGGATCATGATGTCGACATCGGAATAGGGCAACATTTCGCGGCGGCCATAACCGCCCACTGCAAACAGGCCTAAATCGGTCTGGTCCAGTCCGGCATGTTGCCACAGGAATTTTAGCGCCTCATCAATAAAATTGGAGCGCGCCAGAATAATGTCACGGATCGAATGTCCATTTTCAAAACATTCCCCCAGCTGATGTTCAACATCACTTCGCCACTGATTAATGGCCTGAATGTCATGGTTACTTTTTACGTAATTCAGCAAGGGTAAGGTGTTGATCATGAACAGCGTTCCGTGTTGTGCGACTAGTTTTGATTGACACTGACGTTTTGTGCAGTAGCGTAAGCCAGCTCACGTGCCTGCTCAGTGGTTTCTGCGCGGGCGGTGGCCACACCCATGCGGCGACACTTGAAGCCTTCCGGTTTGCCAAACAGACGTAAATCAGTATCCGGGTGAGCTAAAGCAAGATTCAAGCCAGAAAATGACAGGTTCTGGTCATCCACACCGGCATAAATCACTGCACTGGCAGCCACACTATGACGCGCCGTGTTCACTGGCAAGCCGAGAATCGCACGGGCATGTAATTCGAATTCACTCTGGTATTGTGAGGCCAACGTGACTAAACCGGTATCGTGTGGACGAGGTGACACTTCACTAAACCACACTTGATCGCCTTTGACAAACAGTTCTACCCCAAAAATACCGCAGCCGCCAAGTGCGCTGGTAACCTTGTGGGCAATACGTTTGGCTTCTGCTAAGGCCTGGCTGCTCATTGGTTGTGGCTGCCAGCTTTCGACATAATCACCGGCATCCTGACGATGGCCAATCGGGTCGCAGAATGAGGTTTCAATTTCACCAGTTTCTGGATGTTTAGAGCGTACCGTGAGTAGGGTAATTTCAAAATCAAAATCAATCTGCGATTCAACAATCACGGTGCCCTGATTCACACGGCCACCGGTTTGCGCATAGTCCCAAGCGGCATCGACTTCATCAAAGCTTTTTACCCGGGATTGGCCTTTGCCTGAGGAGGACATCACCGGCTTCACAAAGTTTGGATAGCCAATATCATCACAGGCTGCGCGGAAGCTTTCCAGAGAGTCGGCAAAACGGTAGGCAGAGGTTGGCAGTCCCAGTTCTTCTGCAGCTAGACGGCGGATGCCTTCGCGGTTCATGGTCAGATTGACTGCTTTGGCTGATGGAATCACGGTAGCAACGTTTTGCGCTTCAATATCCAGCAGCACTTCTGTGGCAATGGCTTCAATTTCCGGCACAATCAGATGCGGTTGCACCTGAGCAATCAGCTGTTTCAGTGCGTTAGGATCGGCCATATTAATGGTATGGGCATGATGCGCCACTTGCATGGCAGGGGCATGATCATATCGGTCGGCGGCATGCACTTCTACACCTAAACGCTGTAAAGAAATCACCACCTCTTTCCCCAATTCTCCTGAACCCAATAGCAATACTTTAAATGCCGAAGCTTGAAGAGGAGTACCAATCGTCACGCTCATGTAATTCATCCATGCTTGATTTTATGGGCTTTTAGCATAGCAGAACTGCACCGCGATGTTAGTGCCGATTCGGAGAAAATCGTGATTTTGTCCAACAATTTTTAGACGCAGTGGGCAAGAGGAAATACAGTGTTGAAAACGCAGCACAACTGCAGCACTGCGTCAATGGGTCTGGTGTTGAAGTCAAAACCTAGAAGGAAAATGGAATATAGGTATAAATCAGGCCATAGGTCACGGCCGCAGTCAAGGTGGCCGGTACAATTTTCTTGTATTTAAAATACAGCCCGGCCAGCACTATAAATCCGACCAGCATGGCAAAACTTTTATTGGGCGTTTCCAGTAACGGTGGCAAGGTCGCGACCACCAGCATTGAACTGATTGCGGCAATACCAATTGAACCCAAAGCAATCTTTAGCCAGAGGGCACCCCGTTTTTGTGAGTCCTGCTGAAACTTCTGAATCACAAAAAACGGTCCAAAGCGTGAAGCAAAATTGGCGATGCCGACCACAATTCCGACCAGAATAATTTCAAGATTCATGTGAGCCTCCTGCGTATGCATCATCCGGTTGTTTTAAGACATAGTGTTTGAACAGACCTGCAAAAATGCCCGATAAAATACCAATAAAGATGGCAGCGGACAGGTCAATGAAATAGCAGGCGATAGCTGATACCACCAAAGTCACACTGACCACAAAGGTATGTTTTTTCTCAAAGGCGGCCAGCAGGAAACTCAGGAACAGGGCCGGTAACAGGAAATCCAGTGCGGCTTGTAAAAACTGCGGCAGCTTACTGACCTGATCGGCAAACAGACCGCCCAGTAAAGAACCGAGCGCCCATGACATCCAGCTAAACAGACTTAAGCCGAGCATCCAGGATTCCGACCATTGTTGCCGGCGCTGCGACAGCTTGATCATGCCAGAAGCAAAGACTTCATCGGTCAGGCCCCAGGCCCAGATCGCGGTTTTCTTTAAATTGAGCCGGTCCTGAATCAGGTTGGTTAAGGCCGGGCCATAGAGCAGATGGCGAATATCCAGTGCAATGACAGTCAGGGCGGTCATCCAGATGGAGGTGCCGCTGCCTAACAGGGCCACCACCAGAAACTGGCTGGCACCGGCATACATGGTGCAGGATAAAAACAGGGCTTCCCAGGCGCTAAAACCGAATTGGGTTGCCGAAACGCCAAATGCAAAAGAAACGGGGAGATAAGTAAAAATAATGGCTTGGCTATCTTTAGCGCCTTGCCAAAAACCGGCTGGCTGTGTGGAAAGCGTTTTGTGTTCAGACACGACACACCTGAAGGAGAGTTGAACAAGGAGTCAAATGATGATTGTGTATTGTACCCGAATTCACTAGCATAGTGCCGAAATGTTTGTTGAAGCGAGCCAGATATGTGGATGTTCAAAACACGTCAATTTGTGGTTGCAACTGTACTGGGCAGTAGCCTGTTATTACAGGCCTGTGGGGGCGATCAGTCCGGTGAAAAGCCGGAAATTAAACCTGCACCGAAACTGACCAATGATGCAACGGCGTATGCAGAAGCGGCCTGGAAGCTGATGAATGAGGTGGAACCTTATGTTTATCGCAAACAGCGCAATTTAATTGAAGATAATGTACGCAAACCGGCGCGCCAGTTAAGCACCGAATGGCGCATTAACGTCAAAATGACCGATTCAGTCACCGAAGGAAAATATGCCTTATGCCGTAAAGCACTCACCAGTCTGGAAATCTGGGCGCGTGCCACTTTGGAAAGTAGCGCAACGGTAAGCCAGAAACAGGCCGATTATGAACGCGATAAACAGCAATGTGCCGATGCGATTGCCCATCCGGAACTGGGCAATACCGATCCCAAACAAAAAGGCAATGCGATTGCGACAGCATCCTGAAGCATCAATAAGCGGAGTTCTGGCTCCGCTTTTTTAATGGCGCCGCCGTATTAAATTGATCTTTGCAATCAGAATAGCGATTACATTACACAATTAGTCTGCAAGATATTGGCGCATCTTTCACGGTGCTGAACGGTTATGGTGCGCTTGAGTGCACTGAAATCAAGCGCTTTCGAGAACTGGAAAGCGTAGGGAATTCAATAACATCTCAGTAAATCAAAGAAGATATCGAGATCGGTTCGCTGATTGATTAATTTTCTTGCTTAAATTGTGGTGAGCCAAAGATTGCTCTTCAAAAAAAGAGTATAAAAAAACCCTCAAATATTTGAGGGTTTTTCATTGATATCAGGCGATTACACGTTAAAACGGAAGTGTAAAACATCACCATCTTGTACGATGTAAGTTTTACCCTCTAAACGCCATTTACCTGCTTCTTTGGCACCGGCTTCGCCGTTGTATTGTACGAAATCATCATAGGCCACACATTCAGCACGGATAAAGCCTTTTTCGAAGTCGGTATGAATGACACCTGCCGCTTGTGGAGCGGTTGCACCGACTTTCACCGTCCAGGCACGTACTTCCTGCACACCGGCAGTGAAGTAAGTTTGTAGGCCGAGTAAGCCATAACCTGCGCGGATAACCACGTTCAGACCAGGTTCTTCCATACCCATTGCTTCTAAGAATTCAGCACGTTCATCATCTTCTAACAATGAAATTTCAGCTTCAATCTGGTTGCAGAGTGGTACTACAATCGCATTTTCAGCTGCTGCCAGTTCACGTACTGCATCTAAGTGCGGGTTGTTTTCAAAGCCATCTTCCGCCACGTTGGCAATATACATGGTTGGTTTTAAGGTTAATAAACCAAAACCACGAATCAGTTTACGTTCGTCATCGTCCAGATTGGCTGCACGTGCCGGTTTGCCTTCATCCAGCAATGGCAGGATTTTTTCTAAAACGGCTTTGGTCGCAACCGCTTCTTTGTCGCCGCCTTTGGCTGTTTTGGTTAAACGGGTCACGGCTTTCGATACCGTTTCTAAGTCGGCCAGCGCAAGTTCAGTGTTGATGGTGGCAATATCGTCCAGCGGGTCAATTTTACCATTCACATGAATGACGTTTTCATCTTCAAAACAACGCACCACGTGAGCAATCGCGTCAGTTTCACGGATGTTGGCGAGGAACTGGTTACCCAGACCTTCACCTTTTGAAGCACCTGCAACCAGACCGGCGATATCCACAAATTCCATGGTGGTCGGCAGGACACGTTGTGGGTTTACAATGGCCGCCAGTTTGTCTAAACGCGCATCCGGCACCGGCACAATACCGGTGTTTGGCTCAATGGTACAGAACGGGAAGTTTTCAGCAGCAATTGCAGCTTTGGTTAAGGCGTTGAAAAGAGTCGATTTACCAACGTTAGGCAGACCTACAATACCACAATTAAAACCCATGAAATGACTCACAAAGTGTTATTCAAAAATTGTCGCTGATTTTACATGAAAGCCAGCATAAAGTCAGGTCATGGCGGGGATGTTTGTTGAAAAAGCATATTTCTGAAATATGTGCTGCGGATGGTGGGTAATGCGTGCCATATCTTTGGTGATTTTTAAACAGGATAGCCTGACCTAAATACGCTTGATGAAGCGTTTGGCCGAATACCGGCGATTTTTGAATAAAAAGCGCATTGTTTTTCAGCAGCAGTATGACTAAAGTAGCCAATGGATGTTGGCTGTTCAAATTATTGAACAAAAAATAAAAATTGACGGAGAAGATATGCGTATTTTGTACCAGTTTCCTTTATCTCATTTTTGTGAAAAAGCACGCTGGTTGCTGGATCATAAGGAACTGGATTATAACGCGCAGAACTTAATTCCGGGTGTGCACCGGGCTTTTGCCAAGCTAAAAACCGGACAAAACAAGCTGCCGATTTTACGCGATCAGGATCAATGGATTGCGGACAGTACCCAAATTGCCCTGTATTTAGATGAGGTGTATCCGGAGCATACCTTATTACGCCCAGACCCGACACAGCGCAATGAAGCACTGGAGATTGACCAGTTGGCCTCGACTCTGGGTTATCACGTTCGCCGCTGGGGACTGGCACATACTTTATCTGAAAGTGAGCAGCCTTTAGATTTGCTGATTGGTGAAAAAGGTTATTTACGTCAATTTGAAAAATACTCCAAACCGATTATGAAGATGCTGATTTCCAAAGGCTATCAGCTGGATCAGGACAAGGTTGATGAATCGGAACGGGAAATGCGCCGTTTAATAGCCGAATTAAACCAGCGTCTGATAGCCAATGGCGGCGCATATTTTGTCGGTGAGCGTTTAGGCCTGGCGGATATTGCGGTCTGTTCCATGCTGGCTCCGATTCTGGAAATTCAGGATACACCGTGGGAAAAAGAGCAGGGCGAAACTTTGTCCGAACAATTCCTGCAATTTAAACAGGAACTCAGTGATTTACCTTTAGGGCAATATGTACTGAGAATTTATCAGACCGAGCGTCATGCCCGTGTGGACTGGCGTGGTATTTAAACGGCAACCATAAAAAATACGCGCCTGTAGCGCGTATTTTTTTGACTTTATCAAATCCATTAAATGAATGGTGTGGATGAATCCAGATCAATTGCAGGCAGTTGCGGCGCAAGGCTGAGCAGGTCAAAGTTGCTGCTACTGCTTTCTGTACTGGTCGATTGCAGAGCTTCTTGAAGTTCAGGTAACAGGTTGTCCAGACTCAGACTGCTGTCTGCTCCTGTGCTGGCACCTTGTAACAGATCTTCCAGATTAAAGTCAGTTGAACCGAATACATCGCCCAAGCTGTCAGTAAGATTGCCTAGGTCAAAGTCTGTGCCACCGTCAGTCAGACCTTCCAGTAAGCTACCTAAATCAAAATCACTGCCGATGTCTGTGAGGCCGCCAAGTAAGGCACTTAAGTCAAACTCACTGCTGCCACCTGTTAAGCCTTCAAATAACTGGGTCAGTGTTTCAAGGTTCGGATCACCGGTGTTATTGCCGATGAGTCCTTCAAACAGTTCAGAAATCGTTTCAAGGTTAATTTCACCCGTATTACCACCGATTAAGCCACCGACCAGTTCTGAAATTGCACCAATATCAAAGTCGCCGGTGCCACCGCCAATCAGACTACCGACCAGATCAGCAATGGCTGCAATGTCGAGATCACCTGAACCACCACTAATTAATCCGCTGACTAATCCGGCAATTGCACCGATATCAATATCGCTAGCGCCACCACCGATGAGACCACCGACAAGCTCAGCAATCGCTGCGATGTCGATATCGCCTGAACTACCACCCATCAGACCGCTTACCAGCTCTACGATTGCACCGATATCAAAGTCACCCCTACCGCCGCCAATTAAACCACCAACCAATTCAGCAATCGCTGTGATATCGAGATCGCCTGAACCACCACCGATTAATCCACTGACTAATCCGGCAATTGCACTGATATCAATATCGCCAGCGCCACCACCAATTAAACCGCCAATCAATTCAGCAATCGCTGCAATGTTGATAGCGCCTGAACCACCACCGATTAATCCACTGACTAATCCGGCAATCGCGCCAATATCAATATCACCAGCACCGCCGCCAATCAACCCACCAACCAATTCAGTAATCGCTGCGATGTCGAGATCATTCGAACCACCACCCATCAGGCCGCTCACCAGTTCTACGATTGCGCCAATATCAAAGTCGCCGGCACCACCGCCGATGAGACCACCGACCAGGTCAGCAATGGTACCAATATCCAGGTCGCCCGTATTACCGCCAATCAAGCCACCAATCAGCTGGCTGATGGCTTCAAAATCCAGATCAGCAGTATCACCGCCAATCAGACCACCGATTAAATTGCTAATTGAGCCCAGATCAAAACTGCCCCCATTGGCTTGGGTCAGTTGATTAATCAGGCTAGAAATATCCAAACTGCCGCTATTACTTCCTGTAAACTGGCTGATTAAATTGCTAAGACTGCTACTGTCCAGGCTGTTTCCAGACAACAGACTTTGCAATAAGCTGTCGAGGGTTGGGGTAGAGGGGCTGGTGAGTTGTCCAAACCAGTTCGACAAGGTCGAGCTGATGCCACTGAAAAAGCTGCTGGTTTGGGTTTCGACAGTTAAAACCGGGCTGAGCTTGCTTTTCAGCAAACTGAAAGATTTAAAAGCCATGAAGACGATTCCTTGTGTTCTTATGTTTTTGTTTTGCTGGTGTTGAAACGCATCTTTTTTTAATCTATTTGTATACACTTGTAAAAGATGAACGTTCTGGAATTAGCTGTATTTGGGCAGAGAAGGCAATTTAAACGCAGTAGAGAGAAGGAAATTTTTGAGAAAACAGCGGTTTATTGAAGCTAACCGTTTATCTGTTTTTAAAAGATCAAGATAAATGGCAGAGGTCTGATCCGTTAGGCTACAGTTGTGTCTGCACATCATATCTTGAAAAAAAATTTCAATAGATGAAAAATAATGAGAAATAAATATTGTTGTGGTACTGATTCGGCTAAAATTATAAAGTGTCATTGCCTGTTAAAAAGAGTATAAAAATGGAACTGGATCGCTTTGATAAGCATATTCTTGAAATTTTAAGTCATGAAGATGTCAATTTAAATGAATTGTCGGAGCGGGTGAATTTGTCGGTGAGTTCGGTACATCGCCGGATTAAAAGCCTGATTGATCATAATATTATTTCAGGTTTAAAACGGGAAATTAATTACCAGAAACTCGGCTTTAGTCTGCATGTCCTGTTGCAGGTGTCGCTGAGTAAACATGATACCGATACCTTTGCCAAGTTTCTGGAAGAACTGGAAAATATTCCCGAAGTGATTAATGCCTTTTTGGTGACCGGGCAAACCGCTGACTTTATTGTAGAAGTGATTGCGCGGGATATGGAAAACTACAGTGACATTTTACTCAAACGCATTGGTAAAATTGACCATGTGGTGGCGCTGCATTCGAGCTTCGTCATTAAAGAATATAATGTTTTAAACTGCTCGAATTTGCTCAATAAAGTTTAATTTCTAAGAAATAAAAAACGCGCCAGATGAGCGCGTTTTTTATCTGTAAGTTTTAAGCATCTAAGGCTGCTAAAACGTCATCAGAGAATTCAACGTTGGTATAAACGTTCTGAACATCATCCAGATCTTCAAGCATATCAATCATCTTCATGATTTTCTTAGCCTGATCGATGTCGGTGATTTCAGCTTTGGTTGATGGGCTCATCACCACTTCAGCATTGTCAGACTTTAAACCTGCTGCTGCTAAAGCATCCTGAACGGTACCAAATGTTTCTGGAGTGGTAATCACCAGAATTTCATCTTCAGAGACTTCAATATCTTCTGCACCGGCTTCTAATGCCACGTCCATGATCTGATCTTCTAAAGACACATCTTCAAACGTAATTTCACCACGTTTGGTGAATAAGAAGGCCACTGAACCGTTGGTGCCTAAGTTACCATCGGTTTTAGAGAAGCAGTGACGAACGTCTGGTACGGTACGGTTTAAGTTGTCAGTCATGGTTTCAACAATCACGGCCACACCGCCGACACCATAACCTTCATAGGTGACTTCTTTTAAGTCATCGTTATCTTCACCGCCAGCACCACGTTGAATCGCACGGTTAATCACATCACGTGTCATGTTGACTGATAATGCTTTTTCGACTACAGCACGTAAGCGAGGGTTGCTCCCTGCATCCGGACCGCCGAGTTTAGCAGCAGTTGTCAGTTCACGAATGTATTTGGTAAACAACTTACCACGACTAGCATCTTGTTTGGCTTTACGATGCTTGATATTGGCCCACTTGGAATGACCCGCCATGCGAAATATGCTCCTTGTAGATTGGCTGTATGCCGATCGAATTGCACAGATTCTACCATAAGCCCTTTTTCTGAAAAAAGGGCAGGGTTTTAAGTTTTAACTGAAAAATTTACGCTGTTTTCACGTCTGGAATAATAATATCCAATCCGGTGTTTTCTTTATAGAGCTGTTTGATCAGCGCGAGATCATGCGCCAGGTCGGTTGGATAAATTTTACCAAAAATCCCGCCTTGCTTGGTTTTAGAGTTGGCATACATCAGCACAATCGGCACATTGGCGGCTTTGGCAATATGCCAGAAACCGGTACGAATTGGCTTACGTGCTTCACCATTTTTGGCACGGGTCGCTTCAGGAGCAATCACCAGATTGAATTTTTCATTGCGCTGGAACAGCTCCACCATTTGTCCCACGATGTCCTGATTGGCTTTACGATCAACCGCAATACCGCCCACGGCTTCAAGTACCGGTTTAAGTGGACCTTTGAATAATTCTTTCTTGATTAAGGTATGAATTTTCATGTCGAAAATTTGGAAGATGGCCAGTGATAGCACTGCATCAAGCATCGAGGTATGCTCAAAACCAATAATGACCTGTTTATCTTCCAGAATATCAGGTTCGACGTTATAGCTCCATCCGGCAACTTTAAATGCAGCTTCGCCAATAAATTTTTTTAACATGGGTACAGAGTAAAACAAACGAAAGCGCATAATTTGTGCTTGTTCGGCTTTAGAGTCAAGGGTTAATTTGTGCAACTGTGCAGAAAAAATAAAGACCTGTTTAGCCGCAGAATATAATCTAACAACTTATTGTTTTTAGATATAAATTAAAAGTTATTAAGACTTAAAATAAATGAGTATATAGAAAATTACTATTAAAAAAGTGAAAAAAAAGCTATTCAGCAGATAATTTAAGCATTAGACTTTTGTCGTAGATAGGTCGTAGTTCAGGCCAATGTCCAACTTTAGGCTTAACCTCAACAGGAATAGCAAAATGACATATTTGACCGCACTAATTGTTGCTTCGCTCATTTTAATGGTGATTGTGCTTTGGTCTATTGCTGAACTTGTGTTCGAATCGCGCAAAGAAAAGTCACTGAACTCAAAAAGAGTTTAAAATTTCAGCAGTACGAATACTTTATAAGTTTTTGTACTCACGGTATAAAGTTATTTCAAAAAAGTATAATTTTTTATTGATTTATTGCTTTTTTATCTTAAAAAAAATAAATTTCGAATTTACCTCTCATGATATGAGCGCAGTTTCAGTGCAATGCTTGATGAGATGATGTTGTGCAATTTCCTGCTAATTTTTGAGCTTCTGGTTAACTGTTGTCTTACTGTACAAGCGATTTTGAAAGGGCTTGTATTTTAAAAAAATCTTCGATAGTATTCATGGCGCCTGAACTTGTTGATATATAACAATTTCAGTGAAAAGGGCCTATAGCTCAGTTGGTTAGAGCAGCGGACTCATAATCCGTTGGTCGACAGTTCAAGTCTGTCTGGGCCCACCATATAAAACAACCACTTACGTGTACTAATCGTAAGTGGTTTTTTTGTTTTTAGATTCTGGTAAGCAAATGGTAAGCAGCTTAAATCAACATTATTCTGTAAGCATTCGCTAAACCCCATAGCTATTTTTTAATTTGAGTTGGGTTTCCATCGGTGTGGAAGTAATTCTTCAATCTGGGTCACTTTATGTATCGGCAACCTTTTCGGCACATCACTTAATTGGGCATGCGGATCCAGTCCATTCAGCTTTGCTGACTGAATCAGGTGTATGATATTAGCTGCTCGCTGACAACTGCTCATCGAGCCAGCAAATAACTAGTTATTACGTCCCAAGGCCCTGGAACACATCTGATTTTAGATCCCTTATGAAGCAATGCTTCTTATGTTGATTGGTAAGTTACCATCAACCAGATAGCGGCCAGAGTGCTTGCCAGTTTTTTAGGCTGTAGTTGATCCTCAGAGCGGTTAGGGAATCCGATAGCAGCGTCAGATGGTGTTAGTTGAGCCATTAATATAGTCTTGATTTGAGGTATTCATTAAAGCGTTCAACTTTGCCTTTGGTCTGTACATAGTAGGGCTTACATAGCGGGGGCAAAAACCATATTTTTTTTAACACAGTTGAGCTGTTAGAGTTCAAGTTTGGTGACTGATTATATTGTTGCAAGATATTCCCTTAAGATTCTGACCGTTTCTAGATATTCAAACTCTAAAACTTCTTGGTAGAACACAACGGCAGGAATCCATTCAGGATAAACAGCATTTATGCGTTCGAGCAAATAAAGTTTATATAAGTCAAGAATACATATTCTAGGTTATAAGCCGATACTGTAGTGTGAACTTGAGCTGTAAATATTTACGCATTGTATTTTTAGATACTACAAGTTTTTGATTTATTAAATTAAAATAATAAACCTTGTTTATACGGTGTGTGGACTGTTACTTCTTGTGCTAAAAATAAAATTTTTGAGTATTTTAAAATGACGTTATATTAACTATTGGGTTACTTTTAATACTGCTATAGGGATATTTTACACTGCTGATAAAATATAAAAATTAAACCCAATTGATATATTAACTTAACCTGTTATTGTGTTATTGTAATGAAGTAGGTCAACTGTATGATAAATTTTTAATTGTAATCTTATTCTTTAGTATATTGTGATTTTAAATAATGATGTTTAAGGAGTATAGTTAAATAATATATTTCAAAAAAATAATAAATATAATAGATATCTTGCGTTAGTCAAAATTTAATCAGTGGTAAGCTTTGATTTTTAAATAAATATCAAAGTCTAAAATAGTCAAAATAATACTTTCGCAAGAGGTCTAATTATTATGTTTAATGGTTTTTAATGAGGTTCTATTTGAACAGTAAAATTATAATTTTTATATTTTATAATTAAGTAATAGAAAGTATATAAAGAATTTTGGTTTGTTAGACCGATTCTTCCGAACTGAGTGCTGTTGAAGATAATGAGATTGACAGTCCCTTGGAAGGTACTCATTTTACTTTTGTGGTTCCATATTTTCATCAAAAATATCTCATATAAATCAATGCCATGGTTTTTATTCTGGGTTTTTTTAAATCTTCTTTAGTATTATGAAATCATAAAAAAGTTTCAGATGTATATGAATTACTTAAAAAGTTTAGTTTTATATAAATATATTAATTCAGATACCTTAATCAACATGAAACATAAAGTTAAACAAATTACCGAAGATAGATTATTGCTATCTACTAGTGAAGCTGCTCGTTTATTAGGGTATGCAGAACAAACACTGCGTAAATGGGCATTGTACGAAAATGGGCCTATTAATCCTATTAGGCATGGACGTAGTCTTCGTTGGAGTAAGGCGGAAGTCTACAAATTTGCTTGTGTCAAAGAAGAAGCCTAGAAAAATCGAGACAGTTTTTCTTGTTATTAAGGCTTATTGCATTTGATATAAAAAAGACACGCAATAACAAGAAAAGCTAGCTCATCCAGAAAAAATTTATAATCGATTTTTTAAAAATATCATTAGCTTAAATTTGATTGAGATTTAGGTCCTAAGATTTCTCATGCTCAAAAAAAGCCTTTATGAAATTTTTAGAATGATGAATTTGGAGCTAATAATGTCCAAAAAACAAGCTAAACCAAAGAAGAGTTTTAAGCTATCGGACCGGCAACAAGCCAAATTAACTGAAAGTTCGCTAAGAAAATTCTCCGACATAATCGACCAGACAATAAAGCTTACTAATGTTGAGGTAGGTGATCAAAAAAATGCAAAAGATCGACTGAAAAAGTCAATGATTACTCGCGTTAAGAAAGACTATTTGAGTCTTACACAACATACGTATCTTTTATCTATTGAAGCTAAAAGTAATGAAGATTGGTTTAAGAATCAAGCTAACTATATTTTTTGGTTAGAGCTATTTACTTATCTTCAAAGTCACAAAATAAAATGTGAATATAGAATTAACTTCTATAAGGAACTTTTTGATTATTTAACTAAATTAGAAGATGAAAATTTATTTTATTTAATTAATAAGGAAATCTTGAAGAGGAATAAATATCATGTTCCTAGTAAAATTTATAAAACAGATTTTATAAATTATTTTAAATTACCTAGAAATATTTTTGAAAAATCGAAAGTTGATATTGTGGAGTGCTGAAATGAATAATAAATTAGATTTAGAAGTTTTTAAATCAAGGTGTGCTTGTTTAACTGAAATTTTATCTTCATATAGAGAAGGTTTGCTTCTATTAGAATCATGTGATTTAAAAGATTTTCATAATACTTATATGACTGATGAATTTATGAGGGAATTAAAAGTTTTATGTGAAGGTATATATTCATATTTAAACATAAATAAATCTAAAACCCAGTATAAAAGTATTTTAGGGTCATCAAGTATCTGCATTTTATATAAAAATGTTGAAGATTTGGATGTTATAAATAAAGAAAAACAGATTTCGATTAACCAAAATATTTTAAAAATTTTTAATGTTGTAAATTTTTTAATTGGGTTGATGTCCAATATGGAGAACTCTCAAGCTAAAATTGAAAGGCTAAACTATAATTTCTATCTAATTTTAAAAATGATGGAAAAAAGTTTTAAAGGTTTTCTTTCTGAAGTTTTACCTATAATTTCTCAATATTTTAATCATCTTATTGAGTTCGATCATACGGCTAAGACCATTAAAGAATTCAATACTTATGCAAAAGCCCAAAATGTACATGTCACAGAATTCTGTAAGCGCCTTGATGCTAATGTTTCAGAAAATATAATCAAATCTCTAACAAGGTATTTAGACGAGTACAGAATCGCAGTTGAGGATATCTGTTATCGCCACAACGTAAGAATTAAAAGGACGGATGAGATTGAAAATATAGAGGATTTGGACGTTGATCCGCAGACATATCATAATCCACCTTTGGTCACCGAGAGTCAGTCTGATTACTCAGATGACAAAGATAACATTGATGATGAAGTCGATGAAGATAAGACTTCTAAGCAGTATGATTATAATCTAAATGAAGATACGCGTAGACTAGCACCATTTGTCTCAAATCAAAGATTGAATCGTCATATAGATAGAACTCAGCAACCAACGGTGAGTAATATTTACTATTTGGACATACCCTTATTAAAAATTGTAAACCAGGTTTTACTTGACCAACTTCATGAAAACAAAGATATCATGGAATCTGCAAAAGCAGCTTGTTGCTTGATGTCAATCTTTACCGGGCAGAGTGCCGTTATATTTCAAGATATCGACCAGTTGCTAAAAACTAAGCAATTAAAACGTAGCCCCAATCGTGCCTATTATTTGTGGATCGTTGATGCAAATGTAAATAAAAATTTGAAAGGTCAAATTGCTAAAAAAGACAATAAATATAACGAGCATACAACTTGGGCATTTCAAATTCCTGCTATGTGGATTGATAGAATTAGAAAGGCTAACCTTTCCAATCTAACGAATACAGATTTCGAAAAGTCTTTATCAGAATGGTTTTATCATCGTCGTATAGGCCCGATATCAGTTACTTCAATTGCTTTACAACTTTCCTTTCATTTGAACCGTATATGTAAAGATGATCTTACGAAAAATTTCTTAATCGGTAGACAGGTTTCACATCAACCTGATCTAGCGTATGGGGGATTTTCTTATAAACAGTTAAATGAGGTATATGAGCAGTATATATATCTATGGTTTCAAAATAAAAACGAGGTAAATGTTTTAGATCGTCCGCAATTTATTCAAGTAGAAGAGCAAGCCCGCGTAGGAAGTCAGCGTGTATGGTCATTTGATAATGCGAAAAAATTCTTAAATACATTAAACTTGAAAGTTGTCCAAGTTTTAAAAGAAGAACAAGACATTGCTGAAAAATTTAATGCTTTCAGTGTTTGGATTTGGTTTTGTTGTTTATTGTCTTCAGGTGCACGTCCTGCTATAGGTGCATCTAGTATCAGAGAAAATTTTGATTTTATTACTAATATTGCATATATCCATGATAAGAGCAGTAGATCTCGTCCACATGGTCGTTATTCACCTCTGATCGAATTCGTTGTTAATGAGTTACAGCATTATGATGAATTTATCAAAAACATTAATGCCTTAGAGCTAGCTAATACAGCAGATCATATCTATTACCTTTCTTATTGGAAGAAAGGTTCAGAATTCATGAGCTTCACATTGGAGCCACTTACACAAAAGCATATAGCATCTTATTTATCAGAAAACTTTCCTGAAATGGATGAGTTATATCCCAATTGGACGCGCCATTTTGTAAGGAATTTTCTGGAATTGCCTGATGCGATTTTTAAGAGTTGGTATGCGCACGATCAACAAAATGAGATCGGATTTTCAAAATATTCATCTTTACAGCCCTACACCTACATGATTGAAATTCAAGATGCAGTAAATCAGCTGTTTAAAAGACTGGGATTAAAATCAGTGGTGAGCCAATCATGAAAGATGAAGAGTTACAAAAAATTCGAACTAAGCTAGAGTCTTCGACGAATCTTTTATTTGAAAAAATCTCAGAATTTCTTATCCATGAGATCACGGAATCTTGTGAAAAAAAGAAACTTGATGATCTTATTCAAAACGAAATGTATTCGAATCGAGCTAAAGTAGAGAAATACTTTCGCAATAGGAAAATCTCAAAAAAAGATTTGGAAGAATTAAGGGGATTTTGGTCTGAATTATGTGTGAAAAAAAAGCAAGAAATAGAGTCACAATTACCGTGGTTAAAGGATCAATATGAAATTAAGCTTATTCAAAGAGCATATTCAGCTCCAAATATTAAAGATATTGAATCAACGCAAATGAAGTTGCTTAGAGGGCAAAGGTTACATGAGTTTAAGCTCAAGTTGCATTTCTTTTGGGAGACTGAATTACCGAAAAGGCTTAAAACTGATGTTTTTAATGCTGATTTTACGGATGAGCAAAAGGAATTACTTCTTCGACAATTTTTAATGGCACTAATTATTGATTGTGGGTGTAGTCATAAAAAAGACTTAATGGCGATTTTAAGATCACTCAGAGCATATTTTTCAAATGATCAGTTAAAACCATCAGAATTGTCGAGTGGACTTGTATCCCTATATTGTCAAGGTTCATCAAAAACGGGTTATTTATATAATTATCCAGTAGAAAATGAGAAATATGCGAATTTAGTATATCTCGATAATTCATTCCAAATTAAACAAATTTATCTTACATCAATTAGTTTGTTAATGATGGTGAGACTCATCAATATAATTGAGTTTGAAACTCAAAGTGAAAGGCGTCAGGGAGAAAAAAGGCTCGTTCAGCTTATAGAGTCTATCGATGCTCAAAATGATGAAGGCTTTGATCAATATATTGATTTGGCTATATTGGATGTCGATAAAAATAGTGTTTTACGTGATTATTTTGCAAAGGAAAAATATCAATTATTTGAGCATGTCGATTACGTGCAGTATTTTAGTCAAAAGAATACGCTTGATGGTTTCACAACAGCATTATCTAAGGGGGCGTTAGACAGCGCTGCACTATCATTGTCAACCTTAAAAATGCTTGAGACACTTGATGCATTTAAAGACAATAAATCTTTAAAAAAGAAATTGATTACTTCCGAAAATGCATTTGATGATCCGAACGGGAGTTTTCGAAAGCCTAAGTCTGAAAATATACAAAAACTGAGCACAGAATATCATTGTGCCGCAGAAATTAAAAAAGGATTGATAGGGCAATTTCAAGGTAGAAAAAAACCCGAGACCATTAAACAATTGTCAGAAGATATTCAGTCACTTAAAGAAAGTTATAGTAATCAGACATATAAAATAGCTAAAGATATTGCGCTAGTGAGTGTTCAGATTGCGTTGATGACATGGTATCGGGATTACCTCGTGAGCGGTCAATCTTCAAATGTTTCTAGAGCAAAAGACGGAATTGCGCTGAGTTCCTTGGATACTTATAAATCCTCATTCGCTGAAGACCTTTTTATGTATGTTGTTACTCATGACCTTGATCTTCTGAAGATGGATGAAGAACAATTTGAGGGAGCATATGAGTATATTTTAAGTGAAAAATTTATTGTTGATAAGCAACGACAAAATAAAGCATCTAAAAATAATGTTAGGGAGGTGAAATATAATAGCTATGGTAAAGCTGTAAAAAATTTAAAAAAATTTCATAAAAGTTTAATGCATAATTTTGATGCTCCTCGAGTAAATTATTTAGACCAGTTAAAATCTGATGATCTTCAGATGTGTAGATCATCATATATAACCCCAGTGATGTGGGCGCATTTTAATAATTTGATTGGTCGCCAAGTTGAACTGAGTAAAGAACAAAAAAGTATATTCAAAATAATTTGTATGCTTGCTTACCGCACAGGTTTAAGGATTGGTGAGATTCTTGGATTACGGTTAAGAGATTTAGTCATGATTGAGCTAGATCCTAAAACAATTGGCAATGAGGAATATTATTATTTAACAGCAAGCAATCCTCAATTTATCAAAATCTTAATTCATAATAATTATCATCGTCAGGTTAAAACGACGAATGCAAAACGAGGAATTTGTCTTGATGAGTTGCTGACTGAATGTGAATTGAATGAATTTATTGGCCTAATCAAAAAGCATCTTAATGTAAAAGTTGGTCAAAAATGGTTAGGGGGAGAAGACTGTTTTATCTTCCAAGATGAATTTGGTCAAATTTTTTCATCTCGTTTTATTAGTGCTAAGACAAAGGAAATTTTTGATACTTTATTCAATAACGAACCACACGATTATTCCTTTCATAGCTTTAGGCATACTGCGACAAACAATTTAGCTTTAATTTTGAAAGGCAGTGAAACATTAATTAAAAGTTGGATCGGCTATTCACCCGATCATATTGCCAAAATTAAAAATTATTTATTGGGTAATACGGACAGTATTGCTGGACGTCAGGATGTTTGGAAGATTTTGGCACATTTTATTGGCCATTCATCTATTGAGATGACAGCCAACTATTACCTGCATTTTGGTTCAATGTTAGTCGGGGATGCATTATGTCCAGATGAAAGTAAAATATCAGCAAATATTGTAAGAGCTTTACTCTCTTGTAGAGTATTCAAGAAACAATTGAATACGTCTCAAATGAAAGAAAAGCTTGAATTAAAAGAAATCTTAGAGAAGATAGCTCCCAATTCAAAGATTATTCAAGACGCAATATTTCCTGATCGGTGGCATACTCAGATATTAAAATGTGAAGATGTAGAGCAAACTGATAATGTAACCGAAAGGCTCAAACTGAAATCAGAATTGAATGATATTATAGATGTAATTTCAGGAAAAAATGAAAATCTGAAGTTGAAAGAAATTGGGAGAGACTTGGCCTCAAACCTGTATAAAAATAGACACCATCAACAAAAAAACGATATTTCTAAAAGTAATCCTTTAGACATGCTGTTAAAGCATATCAATAGAAATAAGTCTGGAAATGTATTTAGCGAAGCTGATTTTGAAATTTTCACAGCTGTGCTGGATAGTAACTTTACGTTAGATTATTTTGAGCGCCGTATTCGTCTTATAGATGCTCGTATGGAGGTGTATATCCAAAGCGAAGTAGAGTATCAGGAGTTTGATAAATTTTGTCGTGAGTTAAAATTTATATACAAGCAGTTTAAAGAAAAAATTAAAATATCAAAACTGTCATGGAAGGAAATTAAAGCTGAACTTGAAGCGGCTAAAAGTAAGAAAGGGGTAAGCATAGTAATTAGTAATTACAACTATAAATATAATACCTGCCAAAAAATCTTTAGTGATTTATTTTTAGCAGTCATCTATCGCCGTTGGAGTTTAGCCCAGATTAATGATTAATTACTGCGTTAAATAATTTAACAAGTTTAAGAATGTGATTTCAAAAAATGGAGACGGACTACATGAAGGATACCCATATAGATGTAGATCATTGTATTCAAGAAGCTTTACAAGGAAATATCGTTTATTTATACGATAATTTATATTTAGTAAGTGCTGAAACAGCCTTACAGCAAGTCCTTATACCTGAGCATGTTTGCTGTACAGCACCATATTGGGTCATTGGATATAAGTTGCCTAAACCGATTCAAAATCAACAGGAATTAGAGTCATTATTTACATGGCATAACTTTTTTACAGAATTTGCTAGCAATGCTGATGAATTTAAAGAGTTTAACCCTAGGGGCGAGTAATGAAACTTTATAGTGTCAGCCCTTATAGTTTTTAAATTCATCTTCATGAGTACATGATAACTTCAGTATTGACTGAATATTAAAGGATTATTTGTGAGTCGAAGTGTAAAGAGGCAACTCAGTTTCTTTTTAATCGTACTTTGCGGAGTAATTGCCTATAATTATGTGGCTACTCGTCAAATAGAACATACGGTGGTGAATTCTAGCGTTCAAGAGCGTGAGCGAGCATTTATACAAAAACGCGCTGAATACATAAAAAGTCACGGCGAGACAAGTATAGCTGAGCAAGAAATTAATAAAGAATTGGCACTCAGAAGAGGGTATTCTTTAATTAATAGTTCGTCTTCATATCAGCGTGTTGAAGAGCAAGATCTTGAAAAGTTTGTAAAGTGAGATAGATATTATAGTAGATCGGATTGTTTCTAAAGATAATGCAAAAAAAGCCTATGAATCCTCAGTAAAAAATCAAAAAAGATGAAATAATAAAGGAGGATTATATCCAGGCTATACTAAACGGAGTTGATCAACTTCCTACGAAAATCGTCAGAACTGATTAAGATAAGATGGAGTTTCTAGAGGATTGATTTTTAAGACATTACTTAAGTTTTTATTTTATCTCTGTGATTTTAATGAGGTATTGCGGGATAGTTAGATCATTACTCAATTTTAATTTATGTCATAATTTATTAATCTTAATTTCAGATAAAAATCAAGGAGACAATGAATGTCGAGAAAAGTAATAATGACTACAAATGAAAGACGTCTTCAAGTATTAAATCAAATGCGTGCTAGCTACCGTGGTGTGCAGCTTTTAAAGCAAGATAGAACTAGATTTATACAGCATAGTACTACGGCTCAATCTAGCTTATTTTCCACAAGCGATAGTAGGTATCATGCATGTGATGAACTATCAATGGAAACGGATGAGAGTGATGTGTTGAAAGAAACTGCTGAAGCTATGTACGCATCTACAGGTGATACAATTTGGTTAAGCTTTTAAATATAAAATTCAAGCGCTTTATATCGTTTCAATGAGCAGAGTTCAAAATTGCTTGAGTAAGTCGTCAATTGATATTTCCTCTTCCACATAGAAAACACCATTTGGGTCTGCTTTCATTTTTTTAATAGAATTACCTTGGATTTTATGGATGTCTAGTAGATCTTTAAGTATTTGATCTGCAATTTTATTTTTCCAATCATTTTCTGGATCTAAAGGAATCAACATGAGTTTCGCCTGGTTCATGGTGTAAAAGCTAAATCAACAGTACTATAGGATGTATGATATTAGAATTGGTTTAAATTACTTCAATACGGGTATGACTACTTAAACTTCGATGATCAAATTTTCTCTAAACCCATTTTTACCTTGTTCTGGCGGATAACCCAATGGATTGATCACTAATCTACATCCATCGACTACAGTATCCACTGATGTATGCGTATGTCCTGCAATCCATAATTTAAAGCCTTTTATATCTAAGTCATTAATAAAATAGGGATTGAGTGCTGATGCAACAGGATGCGTACCCCAATATGGATCAAGACAAGCTAAATGAGGCGGGAAGTGAGTAATGACAATCACATTATCTTGATCCTTAAATTTCATAATATTTTCATGATATTTTTTAAATAATTCTATGTAGTCATTAGCAGTTATCGTTCGATGATCACTGCCAATCATGATTTGATCAAAATCATAAATCGATTGTTCAGCATCTTTTTGAGACTGTAAAAGTACGTTAGGAGATGTAAGTGGGGAATTAGAGCGGAAGTTCGTAAATAACGTGCCGCCTACAAATATTTTATCTTGAATTTTGATATGGTTGTCGTCAAGTAGTGCATTTTCAGGGTAGTTTTCTTTCAAGAAATTCACGACTGAACTGTAGTTAGAGCTGTAGTAATCATGATTACCTAAAACAAAAATAAATTTTTTATTCAGAGATTTACATTTTTCGGCAAACTCAATTGCACCACTTAAGCGATTAGAGAAATCGCCAGCGTGAATAATGACATCAGCTTGCTCTGATATTGAATATTTAGAATTGTGAGTATCCGATAAAATTTGCAGTTTCAATCTACTTCCTTTATTAAATTACGCTGCTTAAATATATAGAGTTTCATTGCGATCAGTTTACAGCAACTAAATATTGTAGAAATTATAAGATACTTATCTGTATTCTTAAGCCTCTAAAAATATAGGTAATTATTTTTGAATCAATTGATCAAATATTAATCATAAAATTTGACCAATTGAATTTATGCACATAAGATAAAGATGTTACAGCAAAATCTGTGACCAGGCGTGGAAACCTGTTACTCAACGAACTAAAGAGTCGCTTTTAGTGGCTCTTTTGTGTCTACATGGCGCTTTTATGGTAAGCCAGGTAGGGCAGTCTTTGACTGGCCGTTTCGTTGAGCGGTATTTCCACACCCTATTTGGTTTGCCTCCATCTCGTGGAAAGGATGTTGGCAAACGACAATCTATCAACGAGGTTTAAAATGCGTTTTTATACTATCTCTATCTGTTTTTTCTCTAGCAAAAAGATACTTCTGAGTTAATGAGTTTTTAATTCATTTATCACTGATTTCAATTTTAATTACTTCTAATTTCGTAATCTCACGAGATCTAGAGAAGTATTGCCTAGAGAAAATAAAATGGCCCGTACTAAGCTTTTAACCAATATTATTCAAAGAAAAATGATGGTGCCTGACGAAATGTCGCACTCAAATCTGCACCATAACTTTGAAATATCACTTTATGACTTCGCCAACCATGAGATCCTAGAAAAACTATATAAAGCAGACAATCAACGCTCCACAGAGTGTTGGAGCCCTTCTGAAATTCAGGAGTTTATTCTAAACTGTTTGAATGATCGTAATGTCAATTTATGCGTTCGCTATTGGAAAGATGCTGCTGGTAATATTTATATCATCGATGGTGGGCACAGGATTTCAATCATTTATGCTTGGATTAAAAGATACTTTATTGATGAGCAAGTAATAGGAGCCCCAAAATTCACGGCACCACAAAAACGAGATATTCGTCAGATTCGTAATCGATTAGGTGGATTAGCTGATTTTCAAGAGTTATGTAGCGATTCTGAGTTTCAGCAAAAATTAAAATCAACCAAAATTAATTTTATTGAAGTGATTGGGACACCTGAGGAAGCTCGAAAAGCCTTTTGTTCAATCAATTCGGATACGAAGCGATTAGATCCAGATGAAGAATATCATTTACAAAATAGGGGGAGTGATGCTTTTTATGTGATCTATGCGTGTTGTTATATAAACGATAATAAATCCAACTTGGCTGAACTGAATTACGAGCGGATAAATGAAGTGATCACTTTGGGTGAGCAAATTCATGATCATCTTTTTAAGATAATACTTTTAGAGCCAGATTTAACACACGGTAAAAAAATCGGCTTGGTCAATGAACTCCTGAATATCATGTTTGGTGATACTAGTCAGAATACTGTGAATATAGACCAAGGTCAGCGTGTAGAAAATTTAATGCTAAAACTTAGAGTTGTGCTGTGTCGTATCGCTACACCACCAATTAGTATTCGGATTCCAAGTTTGGGCTTACACCCAAAACTATATTTTTATAAAGATAATCGTTTTCAAGTGACATCCTTTTTGGCCTGGTTCTCTATCGTCTGTGAAATTGAAAAAGACTGTTTTGAAATACAGAATAAAAAGATAGATTTTATTGGTTTTACCCGAGCACGCCGTGGTGTTGAAAGTTTAATTGAAAAAATTCCTGTGGCCATCAAAGAAACTGTCGGTAAGTTTGGTAGTGGGATCAGATCACATGAGCGATTGAAGAACGTGTATCAAGCCTTTATCTGTATTGGACTCAATATGGATTTAGATTTTGAAGATGAAGTTTGTTTGAACACAGTCATTCTTTCGATGAGTCAATCATTTGATTATATTAATTTTAATGATTTTTACCTTGACCGTTTTGGTGGTGATTATGATGAGAGCATTGTGGATGATGTTGTGAGCTTTGTGAAATCAGTAAGACCATCACAGAAGAAAAAACCTCTAAATTTTTCACTCGCGACCAAAAGAAATCTTTATCAACGTGAGGAAAGGAAAACATGGAGCTATTGCGAAGTATGTGATAGCGCTTTATACCTTGAGTCGACTGAAGTAGATCATCGAGAATCGAAAGCAGAAGGTGGTTATGGTGTTTTAGAAAATGGAGCAATTATTCACCCGATATGTAATCGTTTTAAGTCAGATCGTGCTTTGGAAGAAGTAAGAGCAGATTTATTTGACTAAAAAGATAAGGGAGCAAATGCTCCCTTATCTTTTTCTTTTTTAGTAGACTGGGGTCAGTGTTTAGCCTAAGCAACCAATATGAAAACAATAGACTATTACAACCAATACGCAGATCAATTTTTACAAGCCACGTTGTATGTGGATATGGAAAGCCTATACCAACCATTTTTAGCTGAGTTGCCAGATTCTGCTCGCATCCTGGATTTAGGCTGTGGCTCAGGGCGTGACACTTTGGCTTTTAAAAATAAAGGCTATCAAGTGGATGCGACGGACTATTCTGAAGTATTGGTCGAACGAGCGAGCCAACTGACTGGTATCGCTGTTCAGCAGCAAAGTTTTTATGAGCTTGATATGCACGATGTTTATGATGGGGTATGGGCATGTGCCTCTTTACTACATTGTGCTCGTAATAGACTCCCTGATGTTTTAAAACGTATTCATGCTGCATTACGCCGTGGCGGTGTGTGCTATATGTCTTTTAAATATGGAACAGCAGATAGAGTAAAAGGCGGTAGGGCGTTTACTGACTTAAATATAGCTGTGATTGCAGCCCAAGTAGAAGGATAATCTTTTTCAGATTCAATCAATAATTGAACCGCTCTTTCTCTGATTTCAGGGGTATATTTTGGTTTTGTCATTGGAACATTCTCTCAAGAAAGTTGGTCTCCGACAAACCCGGTACGGTTCACAAATTTCAGGTGCTTTAACACAACGCGGTTGGCTGGGTGTACCTTCACATGAGTGGATTTACCAGTACATTTATCAAGATAAATCAAAAGGCGGTAAACTTCATCTACACTTAAGGCATCAGAAGAAATATCGAAAACGCGGTTACAAAAACACGGATCGTAGGGGTCAAATCATTGATAAAACAAGTATTCACTGCCGAGACCAGGTCATTGATCAACGACAACGTTTAGGAGATTTCGAAGGTGACACGGTGATTGGTAAACATCATAAAGGTGCTTTATTGACTCTCGTTGATCGAAAGAGCCTGTATGTACATATTGTTCATTTAGGGCCAACGAGAGCATCCTCTCAAACGATTACTTGTGCATTAGATCGTTTACAAATGAGCCATGCTTATAGTGTAACATTTGATAATGGCAAAGAATTTTCCGAACACAAAAGAATTACTGATGCTGGCATAGAGACGTATTTTGCTGATCCTTACAAGTCTATTCAGCGAGCTAGAAATGAAAATACGAATGGTTTAATCCGTCAATATCTGCCAAAATCATCATCGTTTGATGACGTGTCAAACGAACAAATAGAGCAGATAGAATTTGCACTCAACCATCGTCCTAGAAAAACACTAGGTTGGTATACACCGAGTGAAGTTATGGCTGGTTTTTATACTGTTGCACTTGCCGCTTGAATCCGCCAATAAAAATAGGAATGACTAAGTGACGAAACAGATTTTACACACTTAGTCACTTAGTCAGTAATTATTAAGTCGATTGCTAAACCTAATAGCATATATAGCAATGGTTATAAGCTAATTTAGTCATTAGTTTTTAATTTCTTATATTGTGCAGAGTTTTATGGATCATAAGGGTAAGCATCCGGCTAACACAGCCTTACCAAGCGATCCTATAAGCCTTAATTTAGTTCCCACCTAAAAACAAGTGGGGACTTAATCCATGAACATGGATATATATTCAGCAACACCTCCTGTTGCTAAAAAACGCCGAAAATACAGCAAAGAATTCAAACTCAGTATTGTCAATGCCTGCAAAAATCCTAATACCTCGATCGCTTCGGTCGCACTGCAACATAGTATTAATGCCAACCTTGTCAGTCGTTGGATCAGGATCTTCAGCCATCATGATGGTGCCGTGCAGGATCCTACTCATGTGAATCCAGCATTTATTGCTTTGCCTTACACTGCTGCAATCAGCCAACCTATTGATGAGAGGATCACGTTGTGTATCACCGTGCCTCATACGAATAATGATATTCAGCTAAAATGGCAGACATCAGAAATACCTGCCTTGGCAGAATTACTCAAGGCACTTGCAACATGATCCGCATTGATGAAATCTGGTTGTCTACTCAGCCCATGGACATGCGTGCAGGTATGGATACGACCATGGCTCAGGTGGTGAGAGCCTTTGGCTACATCAAACCGCATTGTGCTTACCTGTTCTGTAATAAACGTGGCCATCGCATGAAAGTACTGGTACATGATGGATTGGGCATCTGGCTGTGTGCCCGGCGGCTGGAACAGGGCAAATTTCACTGGGCTCAAGTTCACCAAGGTGAAACCGTGGCCCTCAGCCCGGAACAGTTACAGGCACTGATCCAAGGTTTGCCCTGGCAGCGCATTGGACGACAGCAGGTGGTGACGATGCTTTAAACCAGGCTGTTCCATTCTGCTATTCTCCAAACGTTCTATTTCATTCTTCTCATGACCTCAGGCATACTGCGGTCATGAATACGCTGCCTGACTTAAGCCAACTGACCCATGAACAACTGCTGGAATTTACCAGGCAGTTGGCGATGCAGCATCAGTCTCTAGCACAATCAAACCAGCAATTAGATGCCAAAGTTCAACATCTTGAAGTCACCAATCAGCAATTAGATTCTAAAGTTCAGCATCTTTCTATTCTCAATCAAAAATACGAGCATGAACTGGCGCTGTTTAAAAAGCATAAATTCGGCAGTAAAAACGAACATCTCACCGCAAAACAAATCCATCTGTGGGACGAAGCGGTTGAAGAGGATATCGCAGCAGTTGATTTGGAACTGGAGCGGCTGAATGCAGATAAAACCGATGCAGCGACACAGAAAGCCACAGTCAACAAACCTAAACGTCGACTGCTGCCGGATCATCTACACACCATCCGTATTGAGCATGAACCTGCATCAACCCAATGCAGTTGTGGCTGCCAGTTACGTCGTATCGGCGAAGATATCAGTGAAAAACTGCATTTCAGACCGGCACAGTTCTATAAGGAACAGCATGTGCGTGGCAAATGGGTCTGTGATCAGTGTGACACCCTGACTCAGCAAGCGATGCCCGCCTATGTGATTGATAAAGGCATTGCCAGTCCTGAACTACTGAGCCATGTGCTGGTATCGAAGTATGCCGATCATTTGCCGCTGTACCGTCAGCGCCTGATCTATCAGCGGGCGGGCATTGATCTGTCCAGATCCACGTTATCTCTTACGAAGCAATGCTTCTCAGATTGGTCGCTGCGGTGTGGAACTGGAACCTCTGGCGAATGCCTTAAAACAGGTGGTGCTGCAACAGCGGGTGATCCATGCCGATGAAACGCCGGTCACCATCATGCGGATGGGTGAGAATGAGAAGAAACCGAAGAAAGGTTATGTCTGGGCCTATGCCACCACACAGTACAATCCAGTTCAGGCAGTGATCTATGACTTTCAGGATAGCCGTTCAGGTCAGCATGCAGAAGAGTTCCTGAATGGCTGGCAGGGCCATCTGGTCTGTGATGATTACAGTGGTTATAAAGCACGCTTTAAATCAGGCGATGTCATTGAGGTGGGCTGCATGGCACATGCACGTCGTAAATTTCATGAACTGCATGTGACCGGGAAAAGTCAGATCGCTGAACAGGCATTACTGATGATTCAGAAACTGTATGCGATAGAAGCAGAACTCAGGAAAAAGACCGATAGTACAGCAGAACACCGCCGCGAATACCGACAACAGCACAGCCAACCGGTGATGCAACAACTGTATGAATGGCTCAACCAACATGATCTGACGGTGCCATCGAGTTCTCCAACCGCCAAGGCCATCAATTACAGTCTGAAGCGTTGGCCAGCCTTAAGCCGCTATCTGGATGATGGCAATCTACCCATTGACAATAACTGGGCAGAGAACTCAATGCGTCCCTGGGCATTGGGCCGTAAGAACTGGTTGTTTGCAGGTTCGCTGCGCAGTGGACAGCGAGCGGCAAATATCATGACTTTAATCCAGTCAGCAAAGCTGAATGGGTTGGATCCGTATGCCTATCTCAGTGATGTGCTGAAAAGGCTGCCGACGCATAAAGCGACCCAAATAGAAGAATTACTACCACATCGCTGGAAATCCAACTCAAATTAAAAAATAGGCATGGGGTTCAGCGGACGCTTACTCATAAGGTGATAATGTCTCATTTTTAAAAAGTATACTAAGAAAAGTACATAACTCTAAATCATAGCCTTTTGGGCTTATTCACTTGAGGATTATATTGCTGACTAAACTTTTAGTGACAGCATTATGCTATGGATATAAGTGTTTGAAAAAATAAATTTTTAATTTTGGCGCAAGGTGTAAGATTTTGATTTATTTGACTTTTTATTTATAAAAGGTTGAATAATATAGCATAATTAGTATGTCATAGATTGACGCATAGTTTTGAATTCTTATTGATTAGATAGAACAAACTAGGTATAACACTGGAGAGATTTATCCAGTAAATTTTTTGAAAGAGTGTTATGAATTTTTCAGTTCGTTTTTCAGGTCATGAAACCTTTGCTTTAAGATATGGTTGGTTAAATAAGGCTTATAAGTATCTAAATTATAATGAAAAAAATGAAGAGAATCTAGTTGTTGACCTAGGTGTTGGTAAGAATATGGTCAACAGTATTAAATATTGGACTGAAATAACAGGATTAAAACCTCTTAATGATGGGGTACTAAAAGAAAGATATCTTTCAGATATAACGAAAATTGTTGAACAATTAGATCCCTATCTAGAAAAACCAGAATCAAATTGGTTATTACATTATTTTATTCAAAAAAACTATACTGAGCTAACATTCTCTCGATGGTATTTCAATTTCTCTAATTCACAATATTTTACTAAGGATCATTTAGTGAGTGAACTCACTGATTGGCTATTAGCTGAAAATCAGAAAATTTCTGCGCCTGCTACTCTTCAAAAAGATTTTGACTGTTTTATTTTATGTTATGCAAAAAAAATGAATAAAAATTTTAAAGGTGAGGAATCTTTTGTTTCTCCTTTAAATGAATTGAAACTTATTTATGAAATTTCAGGTAATGCGTATGCCTCTGATTTCACAGAACATAAAGATCTTAAGCCAGAGGTTTTTCTCTACTGTTTAGTGGACTTTTGGAAGATGTATTTTATGGATTCATCAACTATTAGTGTAGATAGCATTTTGACAATGCCAGGTAGCCCAGGTCGTTTATTTAGAATTAATAATTTTGGTATAGATGCTTACTTAAATCAGTGTGCGAATTTAGATAGCCGATTCTACTGGTCAGATAGTAAAGGTATCAGAAGCTTGGCTTGTGATGATATTAGAGCAGTCAACTTAGATAATTTGTTAGAAAACATTTATAGTGAGAAGAATTGAGATGAAAACATGTAATTTGAACCAGTATTACCAAGTTAATGTTAATCATCTACTTTCTACTCGATTAGATGCTGAAATTTCAAAAGAGTTTTTTGAAAAAATTGTATTTCATGGAACAGCGTACAATGCTTTATCAACGTTAGTGTCTTCAACAAGCTCAACATTTACAGTAACGGGTAGCTATGGAACTGGTAAATCCACTTTAGCTGCAATATTAACAGGATATGTTCACCCAGATAGGATGGTACGTAGTGCTGTCAAAAAACTCATTAATGATTCAGTATTGGAAAAAAAATTAGAAGGGGTTTTCTCTACAAAAGAGATAGATACTAAGCCTTGGCTTGTCATTAAGGCAGTGGCAGGCGTAGTAGAGCCTATTGAACTTCTGCGAAAATCTATTATAAATGCAGTAGAAGTAGCTGGGCTATTGACCTGTGTTAAGGGAGAGATAGATAAAGATATTAAAAATGAAGACCAGTTATTAAATTTTATCATCTCTATTTTTAATAATTTGAAAGGAAAAATATCTGGAACTTTGTTCATTTTAGATGAAATGGGTAAGTTGTTAGAAACTTTTGCGAGAAATTCAGGAAATTTACATTTCTTTCAAGATTTAGCTGAAAAGATAAAACAGTTATCTAAGCAAGAATGTCCATTCGTATTTATGGGTATTTTACATCAGTCTTTTGCTGATTATGCTAAAGGGTTAAATCATCAAATTGCTTTAGAGTGGGCAAAAATTCAGGGAAGATATATTGATATTTCATATCGTATTTCTCTGGATGAATCTATAGCTCTTATCTCAAAGACTATTAAAAGAACAGAACTAGTTTTGCCTGATGTTGTGGAAGAAAAAAATCAGGAATTAATCAATAAGGTTCAAGAGTTTATTGGTTCTAGGTTACTAGAGCATAGTCCTAAAGTTAAGGAATATTTTTATAATGCATTGCCATTACATCCTCTTACTTCAGTTTTACTAGGTGCAGTTGCTAAAAGTAGCTTTAGTCAAAATGAACGAAGTATATTTAGCTTTTTAATGTCTGCAGAGCCTTACAGTTTAAGAAAGTTCTTTGATGCAAATATTTCACTAGAGCAAAAATATTCCATAGTCGATCTATGGGATTATCTAAGTCATAACTTGCAGCATCAAATTTTAAGTTCGAAAGAAGGACATGATTGGGGTATTGTCGAGCAGTCTCTTACTTTAGTGAGTAAGAAACTAAATGAGGAGGATAAGACAATTGCACAAGCGCAATTATGTTTTAACCTCATTAAATCTATTGCAATGATGAATATATTTGGTAAGTCCTTAGGTGTATATCCTACAAGAGATTTATTAAAATATAGTTTTTATTGTAATGATAAGCAGGGAGAACTGATCGATAAATATTTAGATATATTAGAAGAATGGAAAATTATAAGATTTTTGAATACGACTAATTCTTATGTAGTTGTAAATTCTTCATCTATTAATATTCAGGATTTAGTTAATTCAAAACTTAAAAACTTGAGTGAGAATCAAAGTTATTTGGAGCTAACAAATTATAAAGAAAATATTGTATTAGCAAAAAGACATTATCAAGAAAAAGGAATTATGAGATGGATGGGGAAATTCTTAATCCATTCATTAACTAATTTGAACACTATAGAAAATAATGGTGTAAATAAAGCAGTTGCTAATTTTATTCTTTTAGCTAAAGAATCTCTATCTGAGAAAGAAATACAAGGGCTTTCTACAAAGTTTCCTAAATATATCTTAGCTAAAACATATAGTTATAAAGAAATAGATACTTGGGCTAGAGAGCTGTTTGTATTACAACAAATTAAGAAAGACCAAACTATGTTGATGTTTGATTCTGCATCAAATAAAGAGTTTGAAGTACGCTACAATCATGTTTATAAACAATTAGACAAGATATTTAATAAATCTTTTGATTCTGTTAATTGGTATTACTTAGGGAAAAAATACCAGAATAAACAGTTGTCTGTTATTGCATCAGATATAGCTGATGAAATGTTTAGTCAGTGCCCGAAAATTTTTAATGAACTTGTTGTAAGAAATGAAATCTCAAGTTCAGCTGCGTCTGGCCGTAAAAAGCTCCTTGAAAAAATGCTGGAAAATCCAGAATTAGAAAACCTAGGAATTGAAAAATTTCCGGCAGAAAAAGCAATTTACTTATCTTGCTTAAAACGTTTAGGTATGCATGAACTAAACACTGAAAAAAATAAGTGGGAATTTGTAATACCAAAAGCTGATAAAAATGAGAATCATAAATTGGTTAAGGAACTTCTTGAGACCGGCTTTGATACAATTAAAAATAATAAGCAGTTAATAAGTATTGAAGATCTATATAAGAAAGCTCGTTGGGCAAGTGAACCATTTGGATTACCTCAAGGTATCCTTCCAATATTTGCAATGGCCTTGTTACAAGCAAAAAAAGATCATCTAGCTTTTTATGATAAGGATGTTACTCAAGAGTATTGTTTTATTAGCGATATGGATGAAGAATTTATTAATAAGTTAATAAAACGTCCTCATGAGGTTGCTGTAAAATATGTAAAAACTTCTAGTGAAAAAGAAGATTTTTTATTAACTCTGTCAGGAAGTATCAAAGAAATTTATGGCAAAACAATAGAACCACAACCTTTACAAGTCGCGCGTTTTATCGTTTCATCTACGATGAAGCGATCAAAATGGATAAAAAATTCTCGTGACATAGAGTTTTTTAGTAGTTCGACTCAAAAGTTAAGAACAACCATTTTGAAAGCTGATGATCCATATAAACTCTTATTTGAAGATATGTATGACATTCTTCAAGCTGATACTTTAACTCCTATTCAGCTAAAAGCAGAAATTTCTAATTTATTCCTTGAATTGGATAATGCAAAGCCTGAGCTTTTAAATAGATTTGAAAACCTTTTAAAAGCAGAGCTCGGTGAGTTTGACACCCAGTTATTAGCTCAAGCAGAAGTGATTAGTAAATCTGCTGCAGATTGGAAGCTTCAAAAATTTGCATTCCATTTAACTAAAAGCCAGGAAAGCTCTAAGCAATGGATTAGCAATTTAATTACACTACTATCGCAAATGCCAGAAAGGGATTGGTCAGACTCTACATTGAGAAGGGCATTTGAAGAATTACCAAGTTATGCACAGCGTTTTAAACAGCTTAGTTACTTTGTAAAAAATTCCCAGTGTAATGAAACTAACAGCCAAAAGCATTTAGCAATTATTGTTAATACACCTGATGGTTTTGAGGAATATAATCGTGATGTCCGTATAACCGATCAAACTAAGACTGAAGTTGAATCAGCTATGGAATTATTCAAAGTTCATTTAGAACAAATGAGTCTAAATAAGGATACTAAAGCAATGGTTTTATATGAATTGCTTAAGCAGTATTTAAGTCCTGTTCAACTTGAAGGAAATGAAGAGCATGTCTGAAAAGAAAATTAAACATGTTTTAGGCCTTTCCGGAGGTAAAGATAGCGCAGCATTAGCTGTCTACATGCGTGATAATTATCCTGAGTTGGATATTGATTACTTTTTTACCGATACAGGTAAAGAATTACCTGAAGTTGAGGACTATCTAAATAAATTAGAATCTTATCTTGGTAAGCCAATCGAAAGATTAGGTTCAGATAAGGACTTTGATTATTGGCTTAATGAATATAATCACTTTTTACCATCAGGTCATCAGCGTTGGTGTACGGTTCAGATGAAGCTGGTTCCATTTGAGAACTGGGTAAAGCCTTATTTGGAAGAGGGATATGAAATCGTCAGTTATGTGGGAATTCGTGCAGATGAACCTTGGCGGGAGGGATATATACCGACTCAAAATTATTTATCAATCAGAATGCCTTTTGCTGAAGATGGGTTGGTGAAGGCGGATATCATAGAAATATTAGAAGGTACGGGCTTAGGTCTTCCAAAGTATTATGATTGGCGTTCACGTAGTGGTTGCACTTTTTGTTTTTATCAACGTAAAATTGAATGGGTACGTTTAAAAGAGCGTCATCCTGATAAATTTGAGGAGGCTAAAGCATATGAAAAGCATCTTCAAGATGAAAAGTCTACTAATGGTGAAACTTATTATTGGATGGGGAAAGATACACCTTTAAGTACTCTAGATAATCCAGAGCGTATAGCACAGATAGAAGCGGATCATGCTAAAAAGCTTGCACGTTTTAAAGACAGGAAACGTCGTAATAAGTTATATGATGATAAAGTGATTGAAATGCTTGATTTAGATGCTATCTATGATGATTTTGAGGGTGGTGGAGCATGTGTAACATGCTACAAATAAAGACTGTCTTTTAAAACTATGCAAGTACTGAGCAGATGCTCAGTACTTGCATATGATTATCTTTCGATTAGCGCTAATAATTTAGCTTTAAATTCTGGCTTCAAATTATTAATACGCTCCACAAGATCTTCTAAAGAAATCATATCTAAGGTATATGCAATTTCTTTTTGAAGTTCTAAAATTTGGTCTTCTTCTTCCTTAAACAAAGGTAAAATTTGTTGAGGAATATTTTTCAATTTTGTACGGATTGATAATAAGTCTGATTGATCGTTATTACTAGCTTTAAAAGATTTCTGTAAAGCACTAAACCAGGTTTCAAATAAAGCAGTATGACAATCACGATATTGTGATAGGACAGATGTCCTTAATGCTTCAACTTTAAGTAATTGATCGTTGTCAAAGATTGTTGGAAGTTTATCAAACTTATTGATCAAAGGCTTTAAAATAGAAAGGTTTTGATCTGCAATTGATAGCTCATTCTGAGTTTGTTGGATCCAAATTTCTGCATGATTACGAGCTTTTAAAACAAACTCATCACGGATTGGCTCGAATATCTCATCAATAAATTCCCATTCAGCCTCGATCTGTTGTTCACTTAAAAATGCATTTATTACATCGTTATCTTTCAGTATGATTTGATTTAATAAATCTAATAATGTCTCACTAGACAAGCCATCAGTGATCCAAAGTCTGATTCGTTCTAATGCAAAACTTAATTGTTTTTGAATTTTAAGAATCTCTTGGTATTCATCAGTTGATACAAAGAAAGCTAAAAGCTGTTCAGCATTTAAAATACGGTTTTTTAGATCATCTAAACTATTAAATTCTGCATAAAGATTTGAGAATTGTTGACTGTAATCCATAACGATGTGTCGTAATTCATTTTGTACAGCCTTAATACGGTTTTGTTTCTCAATTAAAGTTTGTGCCGAATCAAAGATCTTAGGCTTACTCTCCATATCTTTTAAAAGACGATCACCTTCATGGATTAAAATTTGAAGATCTTTTTTCTTCAGAGTTTTATTAGGTGATGTATTGATATAGCTTTCAATATCTTGTAGTAGATACTTAAAGCGTTCGCGCTCTTCAACTCTCTGGATAAGAGCATTAGTCTTATCTTGAATCTTATTTGCTTCATTGTGCATTAATAAAGCATTGAATGATCTTTGATGTTGTTCAGATCGTTCCCGGAAGGATGTAATATCCTGATAAGAAATCAATACTAAATCATCGAAGAAACGATTAAATCTTGAGGTCAAGATACTTTTCCCTTTTAAGGTCAACTCATTTAAAGGAATAGCTGATGGTAATTCAAGAAAACTTTTCTTCTGCTCAATATCCTTATTAAACCGTACCAGTTTGGGAAGAGCATTAAGTAATTTTGAGTAATCACGAATATCAGTGCTGTCACAGCCTTTGATGACTTGTATCAGTACATTATCAAAAGCCTCTTGTTGTCGTTTATGTTGTTCAAAAACTTCTTTTAATTGATTAGTAAGAAGATTGTATTGAGCCTCTAAATCATGTGGAATCGGATCTATTGTTTTTTTAGTTTCAACTTCTTGATAGAGCTTAATTAAGTTTTTTGGATTTTTTTCTAAACTCAAATTGTTGAATAAATGAACCCATTCATCACGGATACTCATAGTCATTTGTTGTAGCTGAGTATCAGCTAAAATATTGAGGTTAAGAATAGTCCCTGTTTTTCTGTTGGTTACGAGCTGTACCCATTCTGAGGTGTTTTTCAGTTCACCTTTATAAATGATTCGATATTGGGGGGTATCTTGTGATAAATAAAGCCCTAGCAGTAAGGCAAAAGAACAATCATTTAGACCATATCCAGGAAGAACAAACTTCTGATGTAAAGTCTTAAGATCTAGATTTGGATTGATCGTTAATGATGTAGTCAGAAAGTCAAATAAGGCCTTAACTTTGGGTTCTTGAGGAGTGATTAACTTGCCAGTCTGTAGGTTAATAGCACTCCAGGTTTTTTTAAAGAGAGTGTCAAATCGATTTTGTAATGGAGTCTTTTGTCCTTGTAACCATGCCACTGAAAACTGACGATTTACCATGATATTAAACAATGAAGTAATGTCGGCAGGTCCAGTTGCATGGTTCATTTGTAAACCATCAAACACAAAAGGAATTATAGAAGGGTAGCAATGCACAAATATGGTGGTTACTATATTTGTCAGACGTGTAGATGGTAATGTGGAGAGAGCTGGTGAGAAATATTCACGATTTTTTAATAAAGAAGAAGTAATATTCTTTAAAGAGGTAAGAATGTCATCTTTCTCATCTTGGATGAATCGCATAAATTGATGACGATCTTCATCCGACATACTTTCGATTGATTTTAGTCGTGTTAAAGTCTGACCTAACTTATCATCATGATCGTATAGATAAATGAAAAGGAAAGGTAACTTATTAATTTTATGCTTTGTTAAAGATGTACTTACTATTTCATGAATAGTATTTTTACATTCTTCTAAATCTTGATCACTTTGTACATATATATAGATTACACGACCTTTAGCATCTTTATAAGAATTACTGTTTTTCCATTCATCTATAAGAAGGTCGAGCGTCTGAGAACTGATTTGATGAGAAAGATAACTTCGTGCTTCAAATAACCAGTCTAAAGTAGAAACATTATTATTTTGTGCAAAGGCACATTCAATAGAATTCAAGCCAATTTCATTAGACTTGCTGATAAAAAGTTCACCAATATCTTGTGAGGTGAATTGTTGACTCGCTTTTCTCAACCAACTATTGAAGCTCGCTCTACTTGCTCCATCAGTTAATAGTTCGTATCGGCCTAAATCATTATTCCATTCGGCAGCACCTATTTCAGATAAGAATTTAATTTGGTTATTTAAATTTATCTCATCAAAGTTAGCTAGTTCTTGAAGTAATTCATTTGCCTGATATTGCGTTAATTGTCTTAATTTTAAATTTTGCAGAATAGCAATGGCTGTTAAGGTTTTTGCACTTTCAGGAGTTAAAGCACTATGAAATTTTTGCAACAGTGCTTGTAAAGTTTCAATGACATTGGAACCAGTATCACGTTCTGCAGCCAGCATTTCATCTAACAGATAATCTTGTACTAAATCTGCTGCAGAAATTTGTAATAAATGAGAAGTATTAAAGACATCAAGTTCAGCATTCTTTTGTAATAGGTCTTTAATAAATGTAAGAGCTGAACGTGATTGAACAGTATTTTCTTGGCGTGTTAATAACCAAGTTGCAAATGGATGTAGTGGCCAACAGCCCTTTGCAATGATTTGATTAAATAATTTTTCATTACTCCAAACTGGGTATAATTTTGATTTAGGAATATATTGAGACAGTCGTAGCCAAGTTTGATGAAAAATATCATCTGAGGAGTATTTAGAGAGCAGTGTAGAGAGTTCACTTTCATCTTTTTGAATGATATTTGCGAAAATAGTTTCTAAGTTAGAAGATAAATGTACTTTATTTGCAGTGTCAAAACGTGTGATATAACGTTGTAATTGTCGTGCATTTTTAGCATTAAAACGTTTTAAATACGTTTTTAATTCATATTGTATGAAACCTAGAAATCTAATTTTATCCGAATTATCTTGTATACCTTGGAAAATTTGTTGCAGTGTTGAATCACCAGCTAAGTCTGGTCGATCTGCTGCGTATTCTAGATAACGGCCAAACTCATCGAATAGAATGATAATATTCTCAAATGGTTTATTTTCCCCACAATATTCATTACAAAGTGTCTGTAATAAATCTTGAGCAGATTCTTGACCATCTACTGGTATTACACTTCCTGTTGAATCTAAGAAAATTTGATCGACTGCAGAATATATTTCTTCATCATGATCTGATAGAGATTTGAGTATCACTGCTTGGTCATATTGACCCAACAGATTCTTAAATTTATCAAGCTGAAGATGATAGTTTTTTTCGACGAACTTTTGAGCAATTGTAAAACGTGGTGATAAATCTCTAATAGCTTGATCATTTACCTTATGAATTTCAAGCTGTCTCAAAACTACTCTATTTAATTCATTGCCTAGATGGAAATTTCCCATTCCATCGAGTGCAATGACTAAACTAGGTTTGGTTAAATTAGCAATACTTTGCTGTGCACGTAAACCTAATTGTGCATCCACACGAGCTAAATTTTCTAAAATGAAAGAAGCTAAAGGGGTTTTAGGTTTTGATAGTAAGGTTGCAATAGTGACAGCTAGATGAGATTTACCTGCACCATACCCAGCGGTTGCTAGCCAGTATGGATTATCTTCACGACCTTGTTGGGCTTTAGCTAAACTTTCAATGAGTTCAACAACAATGGAAGCAGTGTCTTTTAGTGTATGTTGCTCTTGATCATTCAAAGCGCCATGGTACTGTGGTCCATGGAAAATAAAGGTACTTGCAGCAATATTTGCTTGATCAACTCGGTTCTGAAACCATCCAAGTTGTACTGCACCCTCAAAAAATCCTTGTTGATTAAATTTGACTAAATTCTGTAATTTCATGATCAAACTAGCTCACTAAAAAAATCTTGCAGTACAGTTTCTGTATTGGTTAAACGAAGTAATAAAGCACTTCCTGTTAATCGATCAACTTGAATGAATCCTTTTTCAGCCATCCATTCAAGTAAGCGATAAAAATGTTTATTGGACCAGTTCATCACTAAATTCCAACGAGTTATAGTAAGGAATTCATCAAAACTAATTTGAGATTGCGCTGTGAATAAACGATCCCATTCTAAAAACAAGAATGCGCTGTAAACTGGAAAAAATTTGTATTCTAAGGAAGCCGTAAGTCTGATTGCTCCATACTGGTTTTCAAATTTATTAACATCTAAGACTTCTATTTTATTAAAAGGGGCATCGAAATTACTTTGGTCGTAGCTAGCTACAATGAGGTTGAGTAAACTCCGTAGATAACTTTTTTTACCTCGTTTATTTACAATAAATTGTTCGAGTTGATCAATTTTAAATTTGTCGGAAAGTGCATATTTACTTGCGATAAATACATCATACCAAGCAGAATTTATACCTTCTTGGGATTCCGTCGATTCAACTCTAGTCATCATAAGGTGCATCATGAAGAGGGTGATGCCTTCATTCAGAATTCTATCCTCTTGAAGTATGATGTTTCCTAAAAGGGACAATTTAAGTTTCCATTGACCTTCTAGTTTTTGGGCATCAATTAAACCGCAGCTATAACCGTATGCAATAATGGGTTCAACTTTTCCACTCTTGGCGCCTGTAGGAATACCTGTCAGATCAGAAATATCCTGTGTTGAGCCCATCAATTCTTTAGTTTTAGAAATTTCATTCAGTAATTTTACTAACAATGAAATTTCTAATTTAAAAGTTTCAGGGAAGTTATATCCTAAATTCATGCTTTGAAATCTCGAGCTTCAAAAGAGGTAATATCAAGAAGGAGGGCTGTTTCTCGTAACTTGCCAAAACCATCATCAACATATCCAATATAGAAGCACTGTCCTTTCTGTAATTTATTAAGTTGTTCACGCCATTCTATAGCAGTAAATTGAGGCTGAACTTGATTGAGAAGTTTCGCGAAACTATCAATTTCAGTTGTAGCAGGTTTAAAAAATAGCTTAGTAGATGCTTGGAACAAACGATCTTTTTGCTCTTTATTAAAGTTACTAATCGTTTGTGTTGCAAGAATTAAACTGATTCCAAATTTACGTCCTTCACGTAGCATTTTATCGATAGGAGAGTCTGGTGAATGGTCTAGGTTTTGCATTTCATCAAGGACAATAGTAATCGGTTTATTTTTATGTCCATGTTTTTGTACGTAAGCCCAGATATCCCATAAGATAAATTCTGTTAAAATTCTCTGTAAGCTTAAAGGAATTTTAGTTAATTGGATTACTTGAACAGGGGACTCGTTACGGATATTTTCCTCGTATAGATTGTTTGATGCTTGAGTATCAAAACAATTAATTTTTACCAAGCTCCGAATCTTATTTGCTATTCCTATGCCTCTAGCACTATCTGCCTCAAGATCTTCTAAGAAATTCTCTAAAGAATATTGAGGATTATTTTGTAATCCCTGATCTAAAACAGTTTCTATGACACCAGCTTGTTGACTACCAAAATCGCTATAAACTGAAAGTAAAATATTTTTTACTCGTAAGGCAATATCGAAGGAAGTATCTTCAAGTTCAAGTCCAGGTTCTAATTCTGAAGTAAAAGCTTTAAATGGATTAATTGGAAGAGGTTTGGCTCGTACAAAATAATCTTTAGGCTTACAAATGTCGCGATATATAGTTTCTGTGTGCTGAGTTAGAAAACCATCTGTATAATCAATAATAAACGAAGATAGCCCGACACTTGCTAGTTCAGATAGAATACATTGAATTGCGTAAGTTTTACCTGAACCTGAAGAGCCAAAAATCAACATATGTCGGTTATTTAGTTGAGAATGATTAAATGGCCACACTACAGGGTTTTTTAATTTTCCTGTTGTGCCAAACACAATCTTAGTTTTTAAGGTTTTAGCATCATCATTGCAGGTATCGTTGTGGGTAATCTCGTTACTATCGTCACTTATGTCAAGCTCACTACTACTGTCATTTTGAGCGAATACATTTTGATCTGAAGTACTCTCATTTACTACTACGCTTACATTTCCACTTCCATTTGTCCCATTAGTACTGACGTCAACATACCCAGTATTAGTGTTCTGTACACTAGTATCTTCATTATTGTTTGTAGCATTGTCAGTGTTTTGGTCAATAGAATTGTTAGCGCTTATAGTAGGAGATATTAGAGATTTATTTGCTTCCTCTTCAGTTGTTAGTTCTACATCTAATCCAGATAATAAAACTTCTTCAAAACTTAATGCTGAATATTGATGCACGAGGTATTTCTTTTCTGTGCCATGAAGTAGAGCATTGCTGAAATAAAATTCTGTAGTTTCAACACTATGATGACGAGTTCCAGTATTACAAATAATAATTTCAGAAGACCAATGGATATCAAATTCACCATCCGCAAGTTTTTCTAAAGCGATATTAAGGTTATTTAGTGATATTTTAGAGCGATCTAATTGTGAACGTAAGATAATGGCTCGGTAGAGTTGTCCCCACCAATAGCGTGAATCATAAGCATTGGCTTCTGACTCTTTTATTGGTGTAAAGAGGGACTTAAGGTGTAATAAGCCAGCCTCGATCTGAGCTTCAGCTTTGTTTAATAAGTCTTCAACTCCAGCTCCTACTTTTGCTTCAATAACTTTTGCATACAGAATAGGATGATTATCTTCACTTATCTTAAGTGAGACCTTCAATAGGTCTGGGCGGTATTCCTCTCCTTTAAACCAGTGAGGAAACGCATCTAATGGAATCCATTGCTCGATGATGGAATCCGTCATCAGAGGAATTGCTTGCATTGCTAATGCATAACCATATAAGTTACGGATAATTTCAGAATCACCTAAAATGGCTTTTACTGAAGCAATACCTGAAAGACCTTCATTTAATATATTAATTTTATCAACTAAATATGGAATATTAGCGCTATTTAAAAAAGGCATATTCGCTGAGAGATGGCGTTTAATCTGACCTCTTAGGATGTCATATGCTTGTTTTTCCGCTGATACAGTAACGTTGAGTTCTCCATAGGCACCATAACCGGAACTAAAACTGATCACTTTATGTGAGTTACTCGCGTCTTTTAGTTTTAATAGATGGTGATCAAAAAATGGATCAATATTTACTGTCCATTGAGACATTTTGTGCAATATCTTTATTAACTCTTGTGCTTTTTCATCATATCGGGTTTCAGAAAGTACGAAATATTGTTGTGACTGATTCCGGTCTGCGACTTCTAAACGTGCAGTTAAATCGGTATGTTTTGATTGTATTTGAATACGACGATTACTTAACAAAAGTTGGCGGATATGCTCAGATTGAGAATAAATAGGTTTTGGATAATAGATAATAGGATAAATATTGAGGCGATTTGCAGATGCATTAAATTCAAAAATAGGTGCAGACTCAGTACGACCCACTGTTTGAGAGCTTAATAGATTAAAGTTGAAAGCTAAATCGTAACTGCTCCATGGGTACAAGTGTTTGCTTATTTCATGTGCGAGGTCACTATTAATTTTATCTTTACTAGAAACAAAGTGGCTAATTTTAAGATCGATCTTTATATCTTTTTTTGTAAATAAATCGATTATATATACCTGCCATGCTTTAAGAGCGTTGACAGCATTTAGACGTGATAAACCAACAGTGTAAATTGTGATTTGAAGAGAATAGTGGTTATCAGCGTTAGGGTCTTTAAGAATAGTATTACTTAAATATTGCTGTAAGCCTGATAATAAAGATGGCAAATGCGAAACATTAATTGCAAGAAGTCTCAAACCATTACGAACGTGGCTATTGACTAGTCCATAATCATTGAGAATGTTATTGATAATATCTTGTTCAGGGACTTTCTTTATGATCTCCTTAACATCTTCATCCTCATCAATATCATCCTCCCTTAATAATGCTTGTATTGATAAATTAAGTTCACCTTCAGGCTCCTTACCTAAGAAGTGTAACCATGAAAATGATTTAATCTGCGTACTGATGCCTTGCTTTTGTTTTAAAGCAAGAATTGGAGCTTGTATTTCTGATAGCCTGAATATCTGATCCAATGTAGAAAATTTGGGTAGTTCTTCACATTTGTAATTTTGTTCTATAGCTTCTGCTACGAATTTACTTTGAGCCTGTATAAGTTCAAAAACACTAGGATGAAAACCTGTGAGAAGCACTTGGTCGATTTGTTTTGAATCAAATCTATCGCGATTTTCTACTATAAAAAATGCATAGTAGAGACGTTCAATAACTTCAGCCGCATCATATGGATTGATGTTTTTAACTTCTTCACAAAGTTCGGTATAAGTTGAAATTAATTGATGTGATGTTGATTGAGCGAAGTAGCGACCATGATTTAAATATGTATGAATGAACTTAATATATTCATCTTTTATTTTATAACATAAGTCTAAAACTTTAGGGTGTGATGTTAGAGGAAATTTCTCAAACGCATCATAACTTACTAAATCACTAAGGCCTAAACTTAACAGGCGACAGGCTTCTTTTTCATCTGTGGCATAATAAATGGCTTTAAATGCTTGAGAGGGAATAGCAAAAACAGGTAAAATAAATTCACTAGATGTTAGTTTTTCCAAAATTTTCTTGGCTAATACCACATGCACACGCTCGATCTGGTATTCAGAAAATGCCCATTTAAATACGTAATTATGAGTGTTCTCATTATTAATAAATTCTACTTTAAATAGTACAACGGGATTGGTTGTTTTAAATGAGCATTCAAATGTGCTACGACCATCTTGATATAATGGCAAGAAATTAATTTGCACAGAATTTAAGCCAATGTTTAGTGTATTTATTTGCTCTTCTATGCCAGCTAATGCGCTATGTAATATTTTTTGTGCTAAAGCTGTTTTGGATAAATCTTGTGATTCACTATCTTCATCTGATAGATCATGTTGAAAATGCTCAACAGAAATTTTTATTTCTTCAATATCATAAATATTAAAGTCATATTGATATTCACGAAGAGAAGTGAGCAATCCTTTATGTAGGGCTTCTAAACTTTGTCCGCGATATAGTGGAATATTAGATTTAGATTTTTTTTGTTTTTCATCTTTTAAGCCTAAAGCTTTTAATAGTGGAAGAAGATCGGTTTCTCTTAATATTTTTTTAGCACGAGGATCGGCATTAAAAATAAATTGATTAACATTCTCAAGGTATATATTCAAATCTGAATAAGTATTGTCATAGATATCTTTGAGTTGAAAATCAAGACTAGCTAAATTTTTTGCAATTTTTTGAGAATCATTCTTTTTACGTAATTTTGATTTATAACGTGCATGACTGATAAATTCATGTGCATTTTTTAAATAGGCTAATCCTTGCTTACTTTCAAAAACTTTAATGTCATTTTCTATATTCAGGTAAGGGATACCTAATTTAGGTAATACTCTAAAAAAATTGATAAGTATTTCATTATAAGTATTTTTCGTATCTATTTCAGAAAAGCAGTCAATTAATAATTGACTACGTTGGTTTAAAGTAAGGGGTATTAAATTATTAACTTGTTTTAACAGTTCATTAAATTGGTTAAGTTGAGCATTGGATACCATGATACCAAATTGCTCAAATGCAGATGAAAGCCATATATGGTGACTATTGTTTAGAGATAGCCAAACTTTTTCATCATCACAAATGAAGAAATCTGATAATCCACCTTTATCAGTGGTGTGATCTAATCCTGCAAGTAAGATTAAAAGTTTGGCAGAATTTTCATCTTTTAATGTGCGATTACGATACCAAGTTAATTGATCCTCATAGTCTATCCAACTATTTTGTTTTAACTTTTCAACAGCCCGTTTATCTACATCATTTAATGTTTGTTTTTCCCAGTAAAGTGTTAGTCCTTTAGCAACTTTTAAATAGCTTTTAAATGTTGAATCTTGAGATAAGTTCTCTTTAATATGAGAGAAAATTGATAATACTTGATTCGGCATTAAACTTTGGATAACTATACGCAATTCATTGGTTTTATCGAAGTTATCTTGAATCGTATTGTATAAATAATCTTGGTAAGTGTTTAGAAAAAAGTCATTAACAGCAATCATGATAGTTCCCAAATTTATGGATTTTTTACAATAGAAATTGAGTCTGATAATTCGATCAAAAGACCAGACTGTCTTAAGCTTTCTTCAAACCAAGTAAGTTTAATATCGGTAGTTGGTTCACTAACTTTCTCATATTGCCAACATATAGCTTCTTGGAGCTGGTCCGCGTAAAAAGAGATTGAATAATGCGCCTGAATACGAGCTAAAAATTCATTTATTTGAATACGTTGTCCGGCAGGAATTAAAGTATAGACAAACAATCGAGTAAGATTAGCATTAAGTACAAAGCGTTGATGTCCGCCATTATTAGGAATAACTAAGCCAATTGTTTTAGCCATTTTTTTGAACACATTCAAACTATGGGCATCAATTTGCACATAATCACGCTCAGTTAGTTGATTCTTTTTACCTTCAGCACGTAATACCCGGTAAATGATTTCCTCATTTTTTTGATAGGAACTTTCAGCATGTTTTCTGATAGGGTCTGAACTAGTTGCTGTTGGTGAACAAGCAATCCATGCATAATTACCATGAAAATTAGGCATTTTCGGTACAGTTGTATCAAGTTGACAGGATCTCGCCATGATTGAGCGTAATACCTGCATAATGCAAAGTATTTGTAAAAATTCGATTTTCTCTAATTTGCTAATATTTGAATTTAGTAGTGTAAATAGTTCATTTGCAAACAAAAATGCTTCAAACACATAACAAGTTGGAATTTTAGCTAAATGAGCAGGCCGTTGGGCATTATTAATATCATAATCTTTCAAAGTACGATCTATAAAATTAGCAACTTTTTCAATCGAATTTGTTTCACTTTTTAATAACTTAATGAACTGATTATCTAAATTCTGTTGCAGTTTGCTTAGGTCAAATTCAAGATGATCATATATAGGATTATTTGCAACAACATTTGCGATGACTTGTTGATGTTTTTCAATATCAGAAAATAAATGACCGAGTTGTAAAAAGAGTACCTCTCCACCTCGGGCCATAAAACGGTGATCAGACACATGAAAATTTACCTGGGAATCATCCCAAGTACTAAAGTTTTCAGTTGTATGGCGCCAAGTAACTTCACGTCCTAAAAGCATAGGACTAATCGGTAGAAAGTTATATGTACACCAAGTTCTATTTTTTGCTATACCGATAAAACCATAGAGTAAAGATTGTAATGTTTGAACTAAATTATTTTTTTCATCATCAGGGATGTAAGAGTCCATTTTGCTTTTTATAAGATCTAAAGCATTTAAGAACTCTTCATGATGTACAGGATGGCGAGTCTCTAACTTAGATTGGCTGAAAAAACTAAAAAATTTAAGACCTAACCGAGTTTTAGGGTGATAGTAAGTCGTATCAGAAGTTATAGAGAATGAGTTAGCGCCATAAAGTTCGCTATCTTTAGAAACAGATTTATCAGAATTAAAAACTAATAAAAATTCAGACAGATATTCATCAACAGTTTGATCTGAATAAAAGCGATTTCCAAATATAGTTAAAGCTATATTTTCACTAAGCAAAGTTTTTTTTGAACTTTCTTTGTTGGAGTCATTAATACTTGGGAAATAAATATTTGGCATTTTACTATTCATGAATTAGTCCTCTAAAGAAAGTGTTACTTCATTTTCAAAATTTTTTTCAAATTTAATGGTGGTCTCTTCTACTTCTCCATTAGCTAAAGTATGTAATAACATAATATTTTCTTCATTCTCTATTTCAGATTCTGAATACTCAATTAGCAATAATTTAAATCTCTCTAATTGGGTTTTATAAATTGGCGATATGGATTCGGTAATATCACCTTTTGTAATATTTTGAATATAATCGAGCAGAGGCAGGCTAAGTTCTAACTTAATATTAGACTTACCTTTTAAAGTTAAATATGGTTGCTGTTTATTCGTACAATAACGCACCTCGAAGTCTCTTTCCTGGAAACTACAAATTTTAATTTGTGCAATTTGGAAAAAAGAGTTATCTGATCTTTTTAAGGTGATATTCAGGTTTTTCTCTTCTGAAAAACCATTAAAGAATAAATTTAGAGCTTGTAAGCTCATTTTTTTTATATTTTTAGCATCAATTTTTGTAAAGTTTTCTGGGTCTAATCTCCATTCACTGAATTTTATAATAAAAGGAGAATTTAGAAATAGAGCTTTAGCATTAACATATGTTTCTGGATATAAGTCATACATAAAAGTTAAACGTCTTAAAGTAGTTTTGATACCATGTCTATAACTTTCTATATCTTCTTTAATACAAGCATCAGCTAATGTTTTAATGCTAGGCGAGGTATTAGAAAATGTTGAAGAATTAGTAATTAATTTTTCAAGTTCTAGACTGCGATATCCAGATAAATTTAATGAAGATAATAATGAAATTGCTGTTAATTTAGATGCTTTTTCCCATTTCTTATTTGCAATCATTCCAAAAAATAAATCACTAAAAATAAGAGGGGTATTGATATTGTCATCAAGTTGATATCCACCCGTAATTGCAGCAGAAAAATGTGCAAGCATCTGTCTTAGAGTAAGACGTTTTTCATAACTTAATAAATATAAATAAACTAGTCGAATGCTTTCAATTACTTTGTTTAAACTTGATTTTAATGCACAATAATTTAAGATAATCGGATGGTTTGGATAATTCTCTATTAATGAATTCCAGGACTTATGCTGAATAATTTTTTTAAAAATGTTTAAAGCAACTTCTATATTATCTAATTTTGCAATATTAATGATATAAAGATTTTTATTGCTGATATTTAAATTAATGTTTAGGTCTTCTAGGCTTTCTAGTTTGTCTGAAATACTGATATCTCTATCTAATATGTTATATATTTCTGACTCAATATTTTTAGTTGAATCAATAGAGTGTAGATATTCAGTAATAGATGTTAATAAAGGACCTGTGTTACTAACAATTAGCCAATTTCCTTTATTATTAAATGCTTGAGATAGCCATTCTTTTCGATCTGAGAGGCTTAGTTCACTCATATCTTTGAGTATATGTAGATCATAAGAAGACGTGTATTCATGCTGTTTAAAAGCATGATTAGCAAAATTGGTATCTAATCTTTTAATTAGGTCAAAAGCAATGGTGGATTTACCATCTCCAGCATGACCTGTAATAATAATGACATTATTCTCAGATGTTTTAATTAATTTTTCTATATGTGATACGATAGGAAATTCGGAATATATATCATTGAAATAACAATTATTAACTTGTGATTCAGCTAAAGCATTTGCACCTGCGGGAGTCAAATTGTGTAAAGTGTTTAAGTATGAGATGAAATCTTGAGCCATTATTGTTTAATTCCTAAATGAGTAAATTTCATTAATTTATAAATTTTTCCAAATTCATAATGAGCTGATCTATATCCTGTTTATTAGTATCTAATCCTAAACTGACTCGGATACTAGATAATCCCTCTTCATTTGATAATCCTATTGCTTGAAGTACATGTGATACTTCTATATTTAGAGAAGAACATGCCGAACCACTAGAGCAAAAAATATCTGAGTTTGCGATGAAAATGTGGCTTTGAAATTTAGGAATAGTGAAGTTAACTATATGGGGAATAGTCTGTGTGTCAGGAGTATTTAATTTTCCTCCAATCCCTAAAATTTTACTTTTAAGGTAATTTGCTACAGAGGCTATTTCTGAATAGGATTCCTCTAATTTATTTTCACTAGCTGCGATGCCAAAACCTAAAATAAGGGGTGTAGGTAAGGTACCACCTCTTAAAGAGTCTTCTTGTCCTGCTCCATGAATAATTGGCTGTAGCTTAGTTTCTCTTTTATCTCTGATGTATAAAGCGCCAATACCTTTTGGACCATAAATCTTGTGAGCTGAAATTGACAAAAAGTCGATATTTAACTCATCAACGTCAATTGGAATTTTTTTAAAAGATTGAGCCGCATCAACATGAAACTTAATATTTTTTTCAAAACATGCATCACCTATTTCTTGTATAGGTTGTATCGTGCCTAGTTCATTATTAACATGCATGATGCTAACTAATACAGTATCTTCCCTCATTGCTGATATAACATCTGTAGCATCAACAATCCCATTTTTTTGAGGCTGAATATAAGAAATACTATAACCATGTTCTTGTTCTAAGAACTTGCAAATAGAAAGAATACATTTGTGTTCAATACTACTAGTTATGATATGTTTCCCTTTTTCGAGATTAGCCAATACATAACCCTTAATCGCTAAATTATTTGATTCTGACGAACCACTAGTAAAGACTATTTCGCTTTTGTATGCCCCAATAGACTCAGCAATTTTTTCTCTGCTTATTTCTATTTTTTCTACAGCCAAACGTCCCATATAGTGAGAAGAGGAAGGGTTAGAATATTCTTCTTCAAAAGCACGGTATAATTCCGTTTGAACCGAAGGTAATAGAGGAGTTGAAGCAGCAAAGTCTAGATAAACCATCTTTATTTATTGTCCCCATAATTATTGTTGAATGATACTCCTTAGCATGTTTTATTTCAAAGGATATGAAGAAATGTTTAAATTATATTATTGATATATATATGCTTTAAAAAGGTATTGTTTTATTCTTTAGTTAAAAAATTCTTAATAAATAATGTATTATTCACTTTCTGCAAACTATAGAGCTAAGATAAGCAGTACTGAGGTTGTTTTTCTGTGAATTAAGATTTTTTGTTACTAAACCTTAATATTGATTAATAAGTGGTCAATAAAATCGTGTATCCAAGGGTAATACCCCCATTTTTAATTGAATTAATGGGTAGAAAATCTAAAGCCCTTGTTATTGTTTAAAAATAGGTGGACAACCATTTACTGACATATGAGGTCGTTCATGATTATAAAAGTACTGCCAGTCAGTTGTATAGTCCTGCACCTCGCTCAGATCTCGAAATAAATATTGATTTAGACACTCATAACGTACTGTACGATTAAATCGCTCAACATATGCATTTTGCTGTGGATTGCCTGGTTGAGTAAATACATGCTCAATACCATGCTGATCACACCACTTTTCGATCAGCTCACTTATATACTCTGGGCCATTGTCGGTTCTAATGCGTTTAGGTTTACCTCGCCATTCAATGAGCTGATCAAGTCCTCTCAGCACACGTTCTGCTGGCAACGAAAAGTCAATCAATATATCCAATGACTCGCGATTATAGTCATCAATCACGTTGTGAACTCGATAACTACGTCCATCACTGAGTTGATCATACATAAAGTCCATTGACCATGATTCATTCTTAGCTGTCGGTACTGCAAGGGTTTCAGGCTGTTCTCGTTTAATCCGCTTATTAGGCTTGATTCTTAAATTAAGCTCAAGCTCCTTATAAATGCGATAGACACGTTTATGATTCCACTGATAGTTTTTGATATTACGCAGATACAAAAAGCAGAGTTTGAAGCCCCAAGTCTTATGTTCATTGGTCAGTTTAATCAGCCAATCTGCGATTTGACTATTCTCCTGATCCAAACGAGCTTTATAGCGATAACACGTTTGACTGACTTTAAAAATTAAGCAGGCCATGCTGATTGAAATCTTAAATTGCTCAGTAGCTTGCTGAGCATGTGACTTTCGCTGAACAGGCCTTAAAACTTTTTTAAAAGTGCATCTTGCAAGATGTCTGACTTTAGCCGCTCATCAGCATACATGCGTTTTAAACGGGCATTTTCAGCCTCAAGTTCTTTAAGCCGAGTCATCATTGAAAGATCCATGCCGCCATATTTGGACTTCCACTTGTAGAATGTAGCAGAGCTCATACCATGTTCGCGGCACAAGTTCGGTATGGGTGTTCCTGCTTCAGCTTGCTTCAAGATACTCATGATCAAGCTGTCTGAATACTTAGATGTTTTCATAGAAAATCTCCTTAAATCAAGGTTATTCGATTTTCTACTTTTAAACTCAATTATTTTTAGGGAGGATTACCAGATGCTGAAGAAACAGTTCTAGATCCGACAAACTCGAATCCTCGTGGTGCTCATGGCGGTGAAACTGAAGAAGACCCATTAGATGAAATCATTAAAACGTTTAATGAACGTTGGTTTGGTGGTTGGGCTGCAACGCCTGAGGAGCAAAAAGTGAAATTTGTAAATATCTTAAAACAGATCAAGGAACATGCTGATTTTGAAAGCAAGTATCTGAATAATCCTGATCCGCATACCAAAGATTTGGCTTTTGACAAGATTATGAATGAAGTGATGTTACGTCAAAGAAAGATCGATATGGATATGTACAAGCATTATTCAAAAGATACTGCATTTAGAATGTCATGGAAATATAGTTTGCAACAGGGTGTAATGCGATAAAGGGTTGATATATGTGGAATTGGATACAAGAGGAGTTCTATACGTTACTGATAGTGCTAGAGCGCTATCCAAAGGTCTGGATACTTCCTTGTGTCTTTTTTATATTTTGTATCGCTGTTATCACATGGCTGAATGCTCAACTCGGTCATTATTTTGAGACACGAAGCGTGACGCAGATGATGCCTTATATAGATCAATTCATTGTTAATTTTTACGATAAAATTCGTGGGAAATTAGTGAATCGGTATTTGATATTAGGCTCTATTTTTCTGTTTTTTATAGGGTATTTAAAGTATAGAAAAAAATGTGTTTTTTGAGTTAGAGAAGCAACTAAAGATTACAGTAGTAATCTTTAGTTATTGAAATTTACTTGGTAAAAAATGGGTGCTAAAACTAAATATTGAGGAACCGCACTATTTTCACCGCATTTAGGACAGCCACTCCAATTACCTTCAAGATGTTCAAACTTATATTTTTTACATCTTAAGCGAATTCTCTTTTCCAAAATCATGTTGTCAATCGATTTCTGGGAGTACTTAAAGTGCGCATCTTTTTTGTGAGGACAAAAATCGCTCCAAAAATATTTCGTTCTGGTGGATTTCTAAATCCTGCTGAGTCATCAATTCTCCGCCAATATGCTTGTCTTGTCTCCTTCAAGGACATATAGGGATTGATATAGCTAGATGACTCACTCAACCTATATAAGAATAGTGAATCATTGGCTAGCGGGAGCTTTTGTAAAAGAAGGCTAGCAAAGTTCAACGGTATATCAAAAGAGTACTTTGATTATCATCTTAAAGAAACTGAATGGCGTTGGATGAGGGAGCCTAATGAGTTAGCAACAGAGTTGTGGAGCCTCATTAGGTAAAATTAAGTGTAAATCTGCTAGTCTAGAGCCAAAGCAATTTAGAGGAATAGCTACTCGATATGACAAGCTCAAAAGTGGAATATGCCTATTCGCGACTGGCGTTTAGCTATGAGCCGCTTTATTATTGAATTTGGTGACCGCCTAAGTGATCACCTTTAATTTATGAAAAGCAATTACACAAAATTATTTACAGGCTCGTATAATAAAGTACTAGCTTACATTTTAAGCAAAGTTGCAACACAATATTTGGGTTACTTTTTAACTAATTTCTAATTATTTCACATGATAAATCTGTTAAAGACTGCGACCATGCAGCAAAAAATCTGCATCTTTCTATTTTTTGCATTATCCATTGGCTACCTATGTTTGGAAGTGTTTTTTAACCTCCTCATCTTTGATCAAATGTCTACGATGACATCAAAGCTCGAAATTCAACAAATCGAGCAAATGGGCAAGACCTTCACTGGCATTGGACTCTGTTTAATCCTATTAAAATTCGCTTTGCCACTATTCACCAAACTATGGCAATTCGTTTTGGCATTTATTGCACTGGGCTTGGTTTGTATTGGGGTTTCGTTCTTTGTTCAGAATCAAGTCATTGATTGGATTGTTGATAGTTCCAGTGAAGAACAACAGGGCAAAGCGCTTTTGATCAGTCAAGCCAGTGGTACGATTGTTCCGTTCTATGATGACTATAGAGCAACGGAATATGCCGGGTTAAAGTGGTGGGAATTTAAGGTTCGTGCCAAAGCTAAATTAGAAGGGCATCACGTTATAATTAATCCAGAAATGGATGCTGATCATGTTGCTCGTAAAGAAAGTATTCTACGTGACCATTATTTTTCTGTTGCTTCTCAATGTGTGAAAACGCCGAATAGTTTTGGTGTGACCACGGCGCTTGATAAAGCATTCTTCCCATATATTCAATTATCGAAGCCATTTGCTGAAGATGGATACAAACAAGCGGTCATGAAATTTACTGAATGCTTGATCGAAGATCCAAAGCTATACAAACAGTATGTTTCTGATCCAATGAATCAAGAACTCATCACGATATTTGGTACTTATGAATCGTATTCGAACCAATACAAAAGTGCGATGAATGATGTACTTGCTGAAGAAAAGAAAGGGGGTCACCGTTTCATCATTCAAACTAAACGCCAAAAGATTCAAGAAAAATGGAATACAGAGATCCTAAACTTTGGACCAGGTGTTTATATTCCACCATTAATGACTCAAGACCAGTTCTTCAATAACGCAGCGGTTAAATCACACATCTTCAACACTACAAAACAGAATGTCGTTTTCAAGCCTAACCAGCCTGAAATGAAAGCTGAGTTCATTCAAAGTATGCCGAATAAATTGTTCAAAACATATGATGCATATCGCCATTTTATTCCTGAACTAGGGCAAGTTGAGCCAAAGGCTGAACGTATCTTCATGGGTCAAGAAATTGATGCCAAAAGAGCCTATAAAGCGATTGTGATGCCTATGGTGGCGCTATCATTCTCGATTTTCTTCCTGATCCTAAATATCTTGTCTTTGATCTCACTGATTTTCTTCAGTAACAGTCCAAAGTTGAGCCGTATTTTTATGATAGGAACAATCTGTTTGTTGCTTATTCTTCCAATGGTAAAGTCTGCACAAGTTGGTAGCACTGTAGGAAATGAAGCTAAAGGCTCATTTAGCCAATACGTGATTAAGACTATGTATTTCTATCAAAGCGCAATATTGAAAATATATTCGAACAAATAGAACTTCCTAGAGATCCACCTTCGGGTGGATTTTTTTTGGGTCACAAAAAAGCCATCAGTAATAGCTTGAGCTGTTTTTCATACAAAAGTATCGTAAGCGTCCGCTGAACCCCATGCCTATTTTTTAATTTGAGTTGGATTTCCAGCGATGTGGCAGTAATTCTTCTATTTGGGTCGCTTTATGCGTCGGCAGCCTTTTCAGCACATCACTTAAATAGGCATACGGATCCAAGCCATTCAGCTTTGCTGAACCGTACCGGGTTTGTCGGAGACTTTTTTATTTAAGTTAGGCCACCTGACCTAACGGGTTAATCTTATCATAGTACATTGCTTCAAACTCAAAAGGTGATACATAACCCAGTGCACTGTGTACACGCTCTTTATTGAACCAATCTACCCAGTTTAGTGTCGCAAGTTGTACATCCGCTAAACCTTGCCAATCCGCTTTTAAATATTCAATCACCTCTGTTTTGTATAAGCCATTCACCGTTTCAGCCAAAGCATTATCGTATGAATCACCGGTCGTACCGACTGATGCTCGTAAATTTGCTGCTTCTAAATGATTGGTATAACGAATGGAAAGATATTGCACGCCTCTGTCACTATGATGAATCACGTTCTTTGGCATGCCTCGATCATGCAATGCTTGCTCCAGTGCATCGAGCACCATATCTGTATTCATACGTGTTGATACTTTCCATCCAACAATTGCTCGCGAGAACACATCAATAATAAAGGCGGTATAGACCCAGCCTGAATGAGTTTGAATATACGTGAAGTCAGCGACCTGAGAAGCACTGCTTCGCAAGGGTCAGGATGATCTGCATTAAAATTGCGTTTTACTAAGTCATCTGCTCGTTTTTGATCATCTCGGCTACGGGTGGTTTGTTTATTCTTACCACGCCAAACACCTTGTATACCTAGCTTCTGCATCAATCGAGCAACTGTACAACGTGCGATAACATAACCTTCACGTTTCAATTGTTGCCAGACCTTACGCACACCATATCGACCTAAACTTTCTTTCCAAATACGTTTGATTTGCTCTGCATGATGTAAATCATGCAGAGCACGTTTCGCTCGATGTTCTGGATTGTCAGCGAGATCTAAAGCCCGATAATAGGTCGAAGCTGCAATCGGTAAAATTCTACAAATCGCTTCAACACTATATCGATCTTTATTGTTCTGGATAAAATCCACCATTATTTGTGTGGGCGGTCGAGCTCCGCCTGGGCGAAAAAAGCGGCTGCTTTACGTAGAATTTCATTGGCACGTTTTAATTCTTTAATTTCACGTTCCATTTGCTTCATTTTTTCTTGGTCAGATATCTGTTGTACTTTGGCAGGATTTAGTTGATCCATATGCTTTAAATACCAAACACGCAATGTTTCAGGAGTACAACCCTTGCGCAGCATGCTGCTCAGGTGCAATAGCTGTGATTGCAGCCCAAGTAGAAGGATAATCTTTTTCAGATTCAATCAATAATTGAACCGCTCTTTCTCTGATTTCAGGGGTATATTTTGGTTTTGTCATTGGAACATTCTCTCAAGAAAGTTGGTCTCCGACAAACCCGGTACGGTTCAGTGTAACCCATCACGACTTTTCTGGTAGCTAATTTGAATATCAACATACTTTTTTCTTCTACAAAGCGTCGTGAAGTCTGGTGCTGTCCAATCTAATCCGCAAACTTTAATTAAGCTTTGAACAAAACCAGTAACCATGCGTAAAGTGAGTCTAAATAGAGATTTGATCATCAAACAGCATTGAATCGCTATGTCGGAGTAGGTTTGACTTCGACCTTGTTTGCCTTGAGGTTCTGCATACCATTGTGTTTTTGGATCGAACCAAATGGCAATATTCCCACTATTAATGAGAGCTCGATTATATGCGGGCCAATTGGTTGTGCGGTAGATTTTGTGTGTAGGCTTCTTCATTTGGAAATTATATTGCCGAAGAAGCGCTTAAGAACAGCTTTGTGCAACAAAGCCGGTTTTATCGGACATTTTCTTAGGACAAAAGGTCTCCGACAAATCAGGTGTGGTTCAATTAGTCATTGCTGATCATAGGTATATCTACCTATACAAATAAGTATTCTTATAGATTCTGTCAGTTTTTTTCTTATCACATTACACGATTTTGACTATTACTCCTTAGCTTTTGCCTGATAAAAGCACAGATTCATCCTTATATTTTCCTGCCATGTTTCAGGTCTAGATTAAGTCATGAGCTTAAAGACCGATAAACAAAGACTTTAGAAATTAGGGGAATGCTGTAAATGGTAAGAAAATATCTGAAAACAGTGGCATTGACCACATGTCTTTTCAGTAGTGCAAGTTTAGCGCTTGCCGCTGAAAATGGCGGAAGTGCTTATCCTGATGGAACAGAGAGTTTTTTTGGTGGAGCAATGCCACCACCTGGGATGTATCTCGTCAGTTATAACCAATACTACAACGCAGATAAATTTAAAAATGATCATCCAGTATTTGATGATTTTAAAATTGATACTTTTGCCACAGTTGCTCGTGGTGTCTATGTCAGTGACAAAACATTTTTAGGCGCGACATGGGGCATGCATGCATTCCTTGTATATGCCCATGCAGATCTTACATTAGGTGGTCGTCAAGATGATCACATGGCAATGGGTGATCTCATTATCGATCCATTCTTATTGGGTTGGCATAAAGGAGATTGGCATGTAGCGACAGGTATCGACTTTTATATTCCAGTTGGCTCTTACAACAAAAATAGACTCGCGAATATTGGACGTAACTATTACACCATTCAACCAATTATCTCGACCACATACTTAAATAAACAAGGTATCGAAGTCAGTACAAAGTGGATGTACGACATCAATTTCGAGAATAAGGATACCAAATATGAATCGGGCAACGCTTTGCATGTCGATTACTTAGTCGCGAAACACATGGGACCTTTGGCGGTTGGTGTTGGTGGTTATGTACATCGTCAGATTGAAGGTGACTCAGGTGAAGGTGCTGTTTTAGGTGACTTTAAAGCTAAAGCAGCCAGCATAGGTCCGCAAGTTCGCTATCAATTCCCTAAAGGGTATGCAATCGCAGCGAAATATCAAAAAGAATTTGATGTTGAAAACCGACCAGAAGGTCAGAAGTTCGCAATTGATATCACCATCCCATTTTAAAACATTGTTACCTAAACATTAGAGCAAGCATATAGAGGTAAGGCCATGAAAATTGAGAATCAAGAATATGCAGCAGGCAGTGCTGGAGCTGTCGATTATTTAGTGGTGAATGAGTTTTCAGGCGGTATTGTGGGACCAAGCCAACGTATGCTGGGACCTTTAAAAAATGGTGGAACGTTAAAAACAGGCACACCGCCTGGCTGTTGGGGTCCAATGATTACACCTGCATTCCAAGGTGGTCATGAAGTGACACTCCCTGTCTTTATTGAAGGTGCAGAGGTAGGTGATGCTGTCGCTTTAAAGATTAAGGATATGCATGTCACTTCTACAGCAACCTCATCGGGTGTGATGCAATTTGTTGAAGGGCGTTATAAAGGCGATCCGTTTGTTGCGAAATACTGTGAAGCATGTGGTACAGAGCAACCAGCAAGTTATGTAGAAGGAATTGGTGAAGATGCGATTCACTGTAAAAACTGTGGGGCAGAAGTCAGTGCTTTTCGCTTTTCACATGGTTATGTGATTGTGTTGGATGAAGAAAACAAAGTGAGCTTGACGGTCAATCAAGAGATTGCCAACAAGTTAGCAGGCAATGCCAATGAGCTTTCTGCACTGCCTGAACATGCAGCGCAACATTCAATCTTGTCGCTTGCACGTGCTGATATGCCTGGGGTTGCTGCGCATATGCGTCCATTCCTCGGAAATATTGGTACGACACCTTCACGTGACTTACCAGACTCTCACAACTGCCACGACTTTGGTCAGTATTTGATTGATGCACCGCATAAATTCGGAATGACTGAAGAAGAACTTATCGCAGCCAAAACAGACGGTCACATGGATACCAATTCGATTCGTCCAGGCTGTATTTTGATTTGTCCTGTGAAAGTACCAGGTGCAGGTGTCTACATGGGGGATATGCATGCGCAACAAGGCAATGGTGAAATTGCAGGACATGCCACGGACGTTTCAGGCGAAACAGAATTACAAGTGGAAGTGATTAAAGGCTTAACCATTGATGGTCCAATTTTGCTTCAAGCACCAGATGACTTACCACCAATGGCACGTCCATTTACCAAGGAAGAGCGTGAAAAAGTGAAAGCTTTAGGTGCACGTTGGGGACAAACTGAAATTGAGGAAAGTGGTCCAATCACATTTATGGGAACAGGTAAGAACCTTAATGATGCAACAGACAATGCTTTAAATCGAGCGGCAAAAGTCACAGGTTTAAGTGTGGATGAGGTCATGAACCGTTGCACCATTACAGGCTCTATCGAAATCAGCCGTTTACCAGGAATGGTACGTGCAACCTTCTTATGCCCAATGCCAATTTTAGAAAAACTGGGGATCGCAAACTTAGTTCGCGAACATTACCGACTTTAATTCATCACGTGATCGGCGTTTGATTGGCATGTTTCAAACGCTGTTCGTAAATAAGCATGAAATTTACTGAAATTAAAACTTAGAAACGAAAACTTGAACAGGAGTGTCATATGAACAGTAATGCAAAACTTCGTTGGGGCGATTTATATCCAGAACTTGGTATTGAGCCTATTCCAACTGAACCATGTATTTCACCAGAGATCTATCAAGAGGAAATTGAAAAGGTTTTCTCAAAAGTCTGGTTGAAAGTGGGGCGTGTAGAAGAAATACCAAATAAAGGTGACTACAAAGTTAAACGCTTAGATTTTGCTAAAACCTCAGTTATTTTAATGCATGGCAAAGATGGTGAAATCCGTGGATTTCATAATATTTGTTCACACCGTGGCAATAAAGTTGTGGTGGAGACTGGCAATGAAACCTTTGGTTCAAACAAAGCCGCAGTCGTGACATGTCGTTTCCATGGCTGGGTTTACGATGCTAAAGGTGATTTGGTCAGCGTGCCGGAAGAAGAAAAATTCACTTCTTGTTTTGATAAAGGTCATAACGGTTTGGCGCCTATTCGTACTCAAGTTTGGGAAGGCTTTATCTTCATCAATTTGGATAATGAAGGGACACAATCTGTTGAAGAGTTCTTAGGTGATATGGGTAAACATTTAGGGGGTTACCCTTTTCATGAAATGGAAGAGTGCTTTGCTTATAACACCTTATTGAATTGTAACTGGAAAGTGGCACATGACGCGTTTGCAGAAGCCTATCACGTTGCAACCATTCATGCTGGCTCTTTCCCGAATGTCTTTGCTTCAGGCTTACAGGAAGTACAGTTGTTTGGTGATCACCGTACTTGTGCAGTGTGTCTGACCAAGAATGCCAATCCAAAACCTGCTGCAGCATTGTCGGGCGAGATTACAGGTGCCTCTTTAGTCAATCACTATGAACGTGTTCAGTTACCAAAAACAGTCAATCCAAATGACCGTGATGACTTCTCTTTCGAACTGTCTGTCATTTTCCCAAATATTTTGGTGCATGTGACTGAAGGGGTGTGGTTTACGCATCAATTCTGGCCAGTTGGGCACAATCAAACACGTTGGGAAGGTCGTTATTACATTCCTAAAGCGAAAACTTATTCGGAGCGTTGGGCACAAGAATTTGCACAAATCTTACAACGTAACGCTTGGTTAGAAGACACCGCAACCATGGAAGACACTCAAGCAGCCCTTGAATCTAAAGCGAAAAAAGTGATGCACCTTCAAGATGAAGAGATCTTGATTCGTCACGGTTACCACGTACTTGAACAATATTTAAATCGCGCATAAGGAGAATGCACATGTCAAACATCATTTCACAGTTGCCAGCTGACTTTGCAAGCTTAGAACCTTTTGTTGCGAAATGGGCTTTAGGAACGGGTAAGCAACGCCATGAAGCGCGTTTGAACTCAACCAAAGAAGAATTGCAAGCATTTTACGATGCTATTTTGCCCGAAATGCGCAAGTTACTTGCCGCACTCGATCAATATGCCCTAGGGACCTTACCTGAAGAGCTTCATAAGTTGTATTGGTTAAGTCTCAGCTTTGCTGAAGTTGCACCACACATCGAGCTTTATAAGGGTTCAGTTGGCGTACCGTATGCATTTGCGGAGAACCGTTTCATTTATGAAACTGGTGACGTGGTCAACGTTTAAGAGGAATACAGGATGAGCCAGCACAATCTAGAACAGCGTTTGCATTATCTGGAGGCCTGCGAGGCGATTCGTGGCCTGATCGGTCGCTATGCAACAGCGGCTGATCAGCGCAACAATTCAGCCATTTTACAGCATGTATTTCACCAAAATGCCGTTTGGTGTGCTAAGGGTTTTGGGGAGTATCAAGGACGTCAAAATATTTTAGAGGCATTGTCCAATATTGCAGAGGCTCAAGTGTTATGGAGCTTACATATTATGGCCATGCCCGATATACAGCTCCTAGATCAAGACCATGCAAAGGCAACTTGGATGTTATGGGAAGTCTGTAATTTAGCCGAGGAATCAACAACAGCAGCAACAGATCAAGTTAAACCTGCAACGACCTGTTGCTTAGGTGGATTTTATAAAACAGAAGTAAGTCGGAATGAGCAGGGTGAATGGAAATTTGATCGTGTCGAATTGAATTTGACCTTCAATCAACCTTATCCGAACACAGCAATATAGGCACTGTATCAGTACGGCCTAAGGGGAATTCAAGATGAGAAAAATCGCAATTATCGGTGGTGGACAAGCAGGCTTATTACTCGCGTTCTCGCTACTCGAAAATAAATATGATGTCACTTTATATGTAGATCGCCCTGCGGATGAATTGTTACACGGTCGTATGGTCAGTACCACGATGTTCTTCGCCAATACATTAGAGTTTGAACGCAAACTTGGTTTGAATTTCTGGGATGGGAAAGCGCATCGTGCTCAAGCATTGCATGTCGATTTTCGTGCACCAAACGGCGATATCATGTTACCTGTGACAGGTTTTTTACATGATAATGACGGTATTGCCATGGACCAACGAACCAAATATCACCGTTGGTTAGAGGAATATCCGCGCCGTGGTGGCAAGCTCATCATTCAAAATGTCAGTCCAGAAGATTTGGAAGTAATCACTGTTGAAAATGATCTGACGATTTTGGCAGCAGGTAAGGGCAATATCACCAGTTTATTCAAACGCAACGAATCACGCTCAGTACATCACACTCCTCCTCGCAAATTGGCTGCAGCACTCGTCGTCGGTGATGATTTATGCGGTCCAAACAGTTGGCAAGGTCAACCATCTCAGACTTTGCATTTTAATTTTGTTGCAGGTGCAGGCGAATACTTCAGTATGCCATTCTATAGTCACACGCATGGTCCATGTCGTAGTTTCTTATTTGAATGTGTACCGAATGGTCCAATGGATATCTTCGATGATGTGACATCTGGCGAAGAAATGGTCCAACGCATGAAAGAAGCGGTTGCCAAAGTAACACCAGATCAAAGCTTCCGTATGGTCGATAATATGGAATTAAGTGATCCAAACACATGGCTCAAAGGTGCATTCCGCCCTGAAGTTCGAGATCCTGTTGCAACCTTAGATAACGGTGCAAAAATTTGGGGGATTGGAGACACTGTCATTGTAAATGATCCAATCGCAGGACAAGGCGCAAACAATGCAACCCGTATGGTGGAGCATTATTTAGCTGCGATTTTAGCACGAGGTGATGAAGACTTTAGTGCAGATTGGATGACAGAAGTATTCGAGCAATTCTGGGAAAAGTCAGGTCGCTATACGACTGAATTCACGAATCTATTGTTAAATCCACCAAGTGAGAGCTTATTACAAGTATTAGCTGCAGCCTCGCAGAACCAAGCGATTGCGGATGACTTTATGGGGCATTTCAACAACCCATGCGGTTTCTGGCCAGCCGTAGATGGTGCAGAAGGGGCTAAAGAATATCTGTCACGTGAGGAGTTTCAACATGCAGCTGCCTGAAGTTTTGTGGCAGGACGTTGACCTAGCTGAAGCGAAAGCGCTTCGGCAGGCCTTCGGCGGTTTTGCCACTGGTGTCGCGATTGTCACTTGCTTAGACCAAGATCAACAACCTGTAGGGTTGACGATTAATTCCTTTAGTTCAGTGTCTTTAGATCCTGCATTGGTGTTATGGAGTTTAGTCAATCATTCTCCAAGCCGATCTATTTTTGAAAGTGCTGAATACTTCGCCATTAATATTTTAGGTGCACATCAGCAGGAAGTAGGTTTGAACTTCGCTAAGCCAATAGCAGATAAATTTCAGTATGGTACGTGGAATATTCAAGCTTCAAAAGCTCCTGTTTTAGAAGATTGTGTAGTGCAATTTATTTGTAAAAGAGCTCAACAAATTGAAGCAGGTGATCATCAAATTTTCTTAGGAAAAATTGAGCAATGTCGTCACAGTAATCAACGTCCACTGTTGTTTTGCAAAGGTCAATTTAATGAATGGCCTGAGTATCAGGAGGTTTCATGACAGACTTAAATGGCAAAGTGGTACTGGTGACAGGTGGTGCAACGCATATTGGTCAAGCCGTGGTGCAAGAATTAAAAAGCTTAGGCGCACAGGTCATTATTGCCGATATTAATCAGACGCAAGGTCAGCAAGTGGCAGATGCAACCCAAGCGCAATATGAGTTTTTAGATCTCGCTAATGATGAAAGTATTCGTAACTTAAGTGGAAAACTCACTCAGTTAGACATCTTGGTTAACCTAGCGTGTTTGTATGAAGATCATGGATCTGAATCTACTCGTCAAGATTGGCAAAACACGTTCAATGTCACGGTATTTGGTCACGCAGCATTAGTACAAGCATGTCGACCACTTTTGAAAAAAAGTACCGATGGTGCAGTAATTAATATCAGCAGCGTAAGCGCACGTATTGCACAAAAAGAACGCTGGGTCTATCCAGCGTCTAAAGCAACTTTAGAGCAACTCACACAAAGTATGGCACTGGATCTAGCGCAAGATGGAATTCGTGTACATGCACTCTCATTAGGTTGGACTTGGTCCGTACCAATGCAAATGATCTCTGGTGGAGACCGTACCAAGACGGACCTCGTGGCAGGACGTTTCCATGTGTTAGGACGTATTGCGGATGCAGAGGAAGTTGCACAAGCCTTAAGTTTATTGTGTAGCCCGAAAGCAAAATTACTCACAGGTAGTGTGATTCATGCCGATGGTGGTTATCACATTTTAGGTCCTGAAGCCACAGATTCACCCATAGAGGAGTTAAGCCAATGAACATTAAAATGACCAATGTTGCTGAGAAATTTTTGTGTTCAACCTCTGATGTGGAACAGGGTGAGGGACTACAAGTCATCATTGATGGTTATCCGCCATTGGCAGTATTTCATTTAGAAGATGGCGAGTTCTATGTCACCGATGATACCTGTACACATGGTGATGCATCATTGGCAGATGGTGAAATTGATGGCTGTGAAGTGGAGTGCCCATTTCATGCAGGTGCATTCGATATCAAAACAGGTGAACCTTGTGGGGCGCCATGTACGATTCCACTGAAAACCTATCAATCCATCGTGCGTGAAGACAAAGTTTATTTGGTGGAGTGATGCCGATGTATAAAATTCAAATCGAAGGTCAGGGCACATTCAACTGCGCAGCGGATGATGTATTGCTCCGTGGTGGTTTACGTGAAGGGCTAGGCATTCCTTACGAATGTAATGCGGGTGGTTGCGGAACGTGTAAAATCGAAGTCCTGTCAGGCGAAGTGGAAAATTTATGGGCAGATGCACCTGGATTAAGCGATCGTGATAAACGTAAAGGTCGGTTACTGGCGTGTCAATGTCGTCCTAAATCGGATTGCGTGATTAAGCTTCGTTTAGATGAAAAATGCGTACCCAAAGTGATTCCAAAATTACAAAAAGTGAAGCTTAAACATGTGCAATTGGTGACTCACGATATTTTGGAAGTGCATTTGCAGTCCGATGAACCTGCACAATTTATCCCAGGACAATATGCCTTGGTTTGGGTGAATCAAGAGTTACTTCGTGCCTATTCGATGTCCAATCTCCCGAATGATGATGGATTATGGGTCTTCCAAATCCGCCGTGTTCCTGATGGTAAAATGACCAATCTATTATTTGATGAACAGTTACGTGAAAAGGCCGATATTCAAATTGATGGCCCATACGGTTTAGCACATTTACAAGAACAACCTCGTCCGATTGTCTGTGTGGCAGGCGGTTCAGGTCTTGCCCCCATGTTAGCGATTGCTCGTGGCGTTGCAGTCAATCCACATTTACAACATCACAAAGTCTGGTTTTTCCATGGTGGACGTGAGCAACGTGATTTGTTTACTGAAAATCAATTACGTGACTGGACAGAATTAGGGGAACGCCTCAATTATGTACCTGCAACCTCCTCTCAATTCATTGAAGGTATCCGTTCGGGGTTTATTCATGAAGTGATTCAAGATGTATTAGGAGAACATTTGATTGAGCATGAAATTTATTGTGCAGGTCCGCCACCGATGGTGAAATCAATTGAACAATTGGCCCATCAAGTAGGTATTCCACACCAACAAATTCATTTTGATCGTTTCTTTTAATCGAAGATATCATTTTTCTCTCGCTCAGGCGATGGTTAACCCATCGCCGGTATTGAGCGATCACGACACATCAAGACCATATTGACGATCTGTGCGATAGATTCAGTTCCTAATTTCTGACGAATATGAGTGCGGTGAATTTCTACTGTTTTATGGCTGATATTCAACATTTGTGCGATATGTTTACTCGAAAGTCCATCGACCAATAAATTGATAATCTCACTTTCTCTTGGTGATAAAGATTTCAATTTAATCATCTGTTCTTGACGTTTTTCTTCTTCAATAAAGTCTTGTTCAGCAAGTTGCAGACAGGCTTGGATTTGATTAAGCATATGCTGTGGATTAAAAGGTTTTTCTAAAAAATCAAATGCCCCAGTTTTCATCGCATTGACCGACATTGGAATGTCGCCGTGACCAGTCATGAAAATGATTGGCATACGGATTTTTTGTTGATTCAATTGTTGTTGTAGTTGCAAGCCACTCATCCCTCGCATACGAATATCAAGGATTAAACATGCAGGCGTTTGCGGGCGCTGAAAATTCAGGAATTCAGTAGCACTATTGAATGTTTTAGTTTCGAGTTGCACTGAATCAAGCAACCATGTGAGTGAATTACAAATGTCTTGATCATCATCTATCACATACACAATGGGCTCGGGAACATGAGAATTAGTTAAATACATTTTGCACGCTCCTGTGCTGCTAAAGAGATATTAAAAATGGCACCAGACTCACCTTCACAGACCCATAAATAACCATGATGGTTTTCAATGATGCTTCGAGACAGAGTTAAGCCAATACCCATGCTGTTGTTTTTACTTGAATAGAAAGATTCAAAAATTTGTTCTGGATTTTGCCCTTCGAGTCCAGGCCCATTATCTGCAATTGCAATTCGAGCATGTTGGTTATGTTGCCAAGTGCGGATATAAATGTCCCTTTCACCTTCGGGATTATTTTGTAGAGCATCGACCGCATTAAAGACGAGATTGATAATGACTTGGCTAAAGAGCGTTTCATCTGCTGATATAAAAATAGGTGAAACACTTAATTCATAATGTATGGTACATCCACCTTGATCAGCTTTAAGGTTAATCAAAGGATGTAACTCTTGAATAAGATGATTCACAGAATGAATCTGAAAATTCGCCTCACCTTTACGCAAAAAACTTCGCATGCTGTGAATAATACCATTGACGCGATGTGTTTGATTTAACGCAGCATTGAGGGCATCAAGTGTCTCTTGTGAGTTGGCTAAACCGTTTTGAATGCGAATAATACTGCCTCCGACATAATTATTGAGTGCAGCAAGTGGTTGATTTAATTCATGTGCAAGTGCGGTAGCTAACTCACCCATAGTTTTGCAACGTGACATATGACCAAGTTGCTTTTCTCGAGCACGTGCTTTTTCTTCAGCCTCAATACGCTCAGTGATATCACGATAATTCACCAATATGCCCTGAATATCAGGGTGATCTAATAAGTTACGATAGGTTGCCTCGTGGTGTCGCCATTTTCCATTGTGGTGCAAGATTTTGTAATGAATCACACTAAGTGCACCTTGTTCTGTTTTTTTAAATAGAAGCTGTCTGACTTTAATACGATCATCAGGATGAATTGCAGTTAACACATTCTTATTGAGTACAAAGCGATCTCGATAACCAAGAATACCTTGTAATGATGGGCTGGCATAAAGTAGTTTGCCTTGTAAGTCGAGAATAGCAATTCCATCTCCCGAATGCTCAAGCAGCATTTTGAAATATTGATCTTTAGACTGTAGAGCATATTGATACTTTTTGATTTCGCTAATATTGCGGACAAGTGCTAATAACTTAGGTTGATGTTCAATTTCAACTGTTTTTAGGCAAACTTCAACAGGAATTTGTCGTTGATCTTGAGCTTGGATGATCCACTCAAAAGTAATCGCTTCATGGCTAGCAGCCTGTTGAACCTTTTTTAATGCATGATAAAAATCAAACCCATGGCTATGCGCGCTGATTTTTTCTACACTCATTTTTGTTAATTCGGATTTACTGTAACCGGTGAGGTTTTCAGCTGCTTCATTTACGTCCATGAATTCGACACTGCCGATATCATGCACGAAAATAGCATCACCCGCTTTATCAAAAATGGTTTGATAATAATTCAAGCTGTTCATTATGTTCCTTACCTTGGATGGCGTCCGGCTATCTGGTAGAGGTATGTTTGATCTTCACAACACTTGTTGTTATTGTATTCGATAATGCAGCAAATTGTGCAGTAGTGCAATTAGACTTAGAGTCTAATTACATACTTTAAACAATATACAAATGCTCATTTAAGTGTTTATCTCTATCCCTATTTATTAAGCAAGGTTAGTACCATATTCACGTTTTATTTTGACTAATAAAGGTAAATAATTTTTATTATTCATAAATACAAAGAAAACTTTTAGCTATTCGAGTACATTCCTTTTTTTTAATTAGTTAGTAATTCCGCTAAGACATAGAATTAATTTTCTTTTAGGAGAATGGCACCTGATTTAAAGACAACTAGCGGGCTATTCTTTACTTTAAGGGCTGCATTTGTAGGCATGGCGTAGTGTCTTTCGAACAGTTAGCACCACTGTAGATATGCTGGCATTTTTCTTGTTCGTTTTTCCACCGGCAGAGCCTTATATTACGGCATTGGCATTGTACTATTTCGAACCTCGTGAAAGAGTGATGCATTTTACGTTAAGATTCTTGTGATCTGAGCCTGATTAAATACCTGTATCTATAATAATCAAAAGGCCGCGATATTCCGTGGCTTTTTGATTTTCTACAATTAATCAGACTGAAATAAATTCTTTTACTGCCTGATTAAAGGCTTCTGGCTGTTCAATATTGGAAATATGCGAGGCGTCTATTCCATATAGCTGGCTATTCGCAATACGTTGCTGCATAAACTGGCCATCTGCAATGGTAGTCACAGGGTCTTGTTGACCAGCAACAATCAATACAGGCACGGTGATACTGTTTAATTGATCACGGACATCCGCTTTACCCAGAGCTTCACAGCAGTTTGCATAGCCTTCTGGGCTGCCAGCTTCGAGGTCGTTTGAAAGTTCTGCAACGACTGCCGGATTGCTCTGGATAAAGGGATCGGTAAACCAGCGTGATGCCGCAGTTACAGCAATCGGAGTAAGACCTTGCTCACGGACAAGAACAGCACGGTCTTGCCATGCCTGTTCCTGGCCAATTTTGGCTGCGGTATTGCAGACAATCACCTGACTAAAACGTTCTGGCTTATGAATCGCTAACCATTGACCGGTTAAGCCACCCATAGAAATACCACAGAATGCTGCTTTTGTAATGTCCAAATGATCCAGTAGATTCACGACATCCTGACCCAGCTGCTCCAGGCTATATGGGCCTTGTGGTGCAGAAGATGCACCATGACCACGAGTGTCATAGCATATTACGTAATAATCCTGCTGGAAATGTTCAATCTGTGGCTGCCACATACTGTATTTGGTACCCAGTGAATTGGAAAATACCAATGCAGGTTTGCTGGCATTCCCGAAAGTCTGGTAATTGATCTGGGCATCAGTCGATGTAAATGTTGGCATTTGTTATTCCTTTTATATCCTTCTAAAAGTTCCTTCCTTTGGGTTAGGAAGGATTTTTTAAACACGTTCAATAATCAGCGCGATACCTTGACCCACGCCAATACACATGGAGCAGAGGGCATATTTACCGCTAATTTGTTCAAGCTGGTTTAACGCCGTCGTCACTAGACGCGCACCGGAAGCACCGAGTGGATGGCCAATCGCAATCGCACCACCATTCGGGTTTACTCGTGCTTCATCATCTACCAGACCTAAGTCACGGGTCACTGCGAGTGCCTGTGCAGCAAAGGCTTCGTTCAGTTCAATGACATCCATCTGATCCAGTGTTAGCCCAGTCTGAGCCAGCAGCTTTTTGATCGCCGGTGCCGGACCAAAGCCCATAATGCGTGGTTCAACACCCACTACGGTTGCACCAATGATTTTGGCACGTGGTTTTAAACCATATTGTTGAACGGCTTCATCTGATGTGATCAAGAGTGCCGCTGCACCGTCATTGATACCCGATGCATTCCCTGCGGTCACCGTACCATCTGCTTCGACGACTGGTTTCAGCTTGGTTAAGCCTTCAAGTGTGGTCGATGCACGAGGATGTTCATCAGTATCAACAACGACAGGTTCGCCTTTACGCTGAGGAATGTCCATGGGCACGATTTCTTTTTTAAAGAAACCTTTGGCTTGTGCTGCTGCGGTACGTTGCTGGCTGGATAGGGCAAACCTGTCCTGATCTTCACGGTTGATATTGAACTGTGCTGCCACGTTTTCAGCGGTTTGTGGCATGGTTTCCACGCCATACAGTTCTTTCAGTTTTGGATTGATAAAACGCCAGCCCATGGTGGTATCTTCAAGCTTTTGAGTCCGGCCATAAGCTGTTTCAGACTTACCCATCACCAGCGGTGCACGTGACATGGATTCCACACCACCAGCCACAATCAGATTCGCTTCACCAGCTTTAATGGCACGAGCAGCAATGGCTACCGCATCGAGTGATGAACCGCATAGACGGTTAATCGTAGTTGCCGGTACCTGATAGGGCACACCTGCCAGCAGGGCTGACATACGACCCACGTTGCGGTTATCTTCACCGGCCTGGTTGGCACAGCCATAGATGACGTCATCTACTTTTTCCCAGTTGATACTTGGGTTGCGTTCCATCAAGGCTTTAATCGGGATCGCGCCAAGATCATCAGTACGAACAGGTGCCAGTCCACCCGCATAACGGCCAAAAGGGGTGCGGATAGCATCGATGATATATGCGTTTTTCATATGATCTTTCTTCCCTTAACTTTGTGTCGCATCAATCAGTTTCGCACCTGTCATAGACTGTAATTCTTCAAATGAGAGGCCCTCGACTTTTTCAATGACTTTCATGCCATCAGCAGTGACATCAATCACACATAGGTCGGTATAGATCCGATCGACACATTTCAAACCAGTTGCAGGATATGAAAGCTCAGCCACAATCTTGGGTTCACCTTTTTTGGTCACATGGTCTGTTGTAATGAATACTTTTTTAGCACCTACAGCTAAGTCCATGGCCCCACCAACAGCAGGAATTGCATCCGGTGCACCGGTATGCCAGTTGGCCAGGTCACCATTTGCAGCGACCTGGAAAGCCCCCAAGACTGCGATATCTAAGTGACCACCACGCATCATCGCAAAAGAATCCCCGTGATGGAAAAAAGCACCGCCTTCAAGCATGGTGACGAATTCTTTACCGGCATTGATCAGTTCAGGATCACGGTCTTCTTGAGCAGGGGGTGGACCGAAAGCGAGTAAGCCATTTTCAGAATGCAGGAAGACATCTTTGTCTGAAGGCAGATAACTTGAAATTTTGGTTGGTAAGCCAATGCCTAAATTGACATAAGCCCCATCTGGAATGTCCTGGGCAACACGTTCAGCGATCTGGTCACGGGTCAGTTTGGTATAGCTCATCTTTTATCTCCTAATCCGTGATTACTGTGCAGGCTGTACTTGTACAACGTGTTGAACAAAAATACCCGGGGTAATGATGTGTTCAGGATCGAGTGTACCGAGTTCAACCACTTCAGATACTTGAGCAATGGTCACATCTGCCGCCATCGCCATGATTGGGCCGAAGTTACGGGCAGATTTTCGATAAACAAGATTGCCCCAACGGTCGCCTTTAGAAGCCTTGATCAGTGCAAAGTCCGCTTTAATTGGATTTTCTAAAACGTAATCTTTACCTTCATAATTCAGAGTAGGTTTACCTTCAGCCAGCAATGTACCAAAACCTGTTGGTGTATAAATTGGACCTAAACCCATACCTGCTGCTTGTATACGGCAGGCTAAATTCCCTTGCGGTACAAGCTCTAATTCAATTTTTCCAGCGCGGTACAGTTCATCAAACACCCAAGAGTCTGATTGGCGTGGGAAAGAACAAATAATTTTACGTACAGCACCAGTTTTAAGTAGATTTGCTAATCCATAATCGCCATTACCTGCATTGTTATTGACGATGACCAAGTCTTTAATACCCAGTTCGATTAAGCCGTCGATGAGTTCAGCTGGCTGACCTGCGGTACCGAAACCGCCAATCATAATGGTCGAACCGTCCTTAATTTGGGAAAGCGCTGTTTGTAAGGATGCTGATTTATCAATCATAAAAATCACTCAAACTAATATTAATTTGTATTTAAACCATTATTAATCAGTATCTTATAAATATTGATTAGTAATAATTCAATGAAGAAGGGAAAGAATGGATAGAGAGGGCTATCCATTCTTTGATCAAATTAAGCGCTTACGCGGCGACGCTCAATTTCAGTCGTAGGTGCTGATTCAGTGTCTTTCACAAGTTCAACGTTGAACTGAATGAACTTAAATGGTTTATCAACACCACGACGTGCAATTTCTGCTTCATCAGTAACATCAACAGCAGTTGCAACTAAGCCATCACGTGTTGCAAATGCAAAGTCATCCCAAAGGTATTTATCACCTTCAATATTGAATTGAGTTGTTAATTTGCGATAACCAGGTGCAGATACGAAATAATGAACATGAGAAGGGCGATTACCATGACGACCAAGTTTATTCAGAACGAATTGGGTGGTCCCTTCTGGAGGGCAACCATAACCGACTGGCATAGTCGTTTGAGCGACATATTTACCATCTTGATCAGTAAAAATTGTACGACGGAGATTAAAGTCTGATTGAGACTTATCAAAGAAGGAATAATTCCCTAAGCTGTTGGCATGCCATACTTCAACTTTGGCACCTTCAATAATATTTCCCTCAGCATCCGTTACAGTACCTTCAATAAATAAGGTGTCGACTGTATCTAGTTCTGATCCATCGTCCATACGTGCGAAGCCTACAGACTCAGGTGCCCCAGCAACATAAAGAGGGCCTTCGATGGTACGAGGTGTACCGCCAGTAATACCGGCTCTAGCATCCGCTTCATCCGCACGAAGGTCTAAGAAATGTTCTAAGCCTAGACCTGCAGCAAGAAGTCCAAGTTCATTGGCTTGGCCTGCATCTGTAAAATATTCAAGACCTTTCCAAACTTCTGATTGGGATAAGTCTAGATCTTCAATTGCTTTAAATAAATCTGAAACCAAACGAACAACAACTTGCTGTACACGCGCATCTACAGATCCAGTTGCAGTGTCTACGTTCATTTTTTTAACTAAAGCATCGATTTCTTGATGGTTCATGCTACTTACTCCTTAAGTGTTTTTTGTTAATTAGGACAATTCTTACTTTTGAAAAAATCTTGTCCTAGTCCTTCTTGCTAACTGTTTTTCGTGTTTATAAATTGATCTCAAAATTTTGAAATAAATTAAGTATCATCATCTCGAATTGAAGATGGATGACGATTTAATGCCATGACTTCAATCTTCATAAACGGATAAAGTGGCAAACCTTGTAAAAGGTTATGTAGCTCTTCATTAGTTTCGACATCAAAAATACTGATATTCGAGTACTGACCTGTAACTCGCCAAATATGACGCCATTTGCCTTGGCGTTGCAGCTCTTGTGAGTATGCTTTTTCAATAGCTTTAATTTCGTTGACTTGTGCTTCAGGCAAGTCACGAGGAATATTTACATCCATTCGTACATGAAACAGCATATTCCACTCCTTAATCCGTTACAGTGTCGCTTATTTGCGGCGAAGGTTATCGATTTTGTCTTCATCCATTTCAATGCCGAGTCCTGTGCCTTGAGGCAGGTGTAATGCAAAGTCATGGTATTGCAATGGTGTTTTCAGAATTTCTTCAGTGAGCAGTAATGGGCCAAACAGTTCGGTACCAAATGCCAGATTTTCAAAAGTCGAGAACAGGTGAGCAGAAGCAATCGTTCCTACAGAACCTTCTAGCATGGTGCCGCCATACAGGTCGATCCCTGCAAGGTTAGCCACAGTGGCTACATCACGGCCTTCAAGCAAACCACCAGATTGCGCCACTTTGACTGCAAATACCGATGCTGCATTGGTACGTGCCAGTTTATAAGCACTACTTGGCCCCATCAGTGATTCATCGGCCATGATGGCAATATCAAAGCGACGAGTCAGACGTTCCATGGCATCAATATTGTCAATAGCACATGGCTGTTCGATCAGATCGACACCACCGTCTTGCAGCAGGGTAATGCCTTTAATAGCATCCAGTTCTGACCAGGCACGGTTCACATCAACACGAATAGAGACTTCATCGCCGAGAGCTTTTTTGATCGCTAGTACATGTTCAACATCGGCTTCAACCGCACGAGAACCAATTTTTAGCTTGAAGAAGTTATGGCGTTTCGCTGCCAGCATTTTCTGTGCTTCTGCGATATCTTTTTCTGTATCCCCAGAGGCCAGTACCCAAAGCACTGGAACGCTATCACGTAAACGGCCACCGAGTAGTTCAGATAAAGACAAACCTAGACGCTGTGCCTGAATATCTAGCAGGGCTGTCTGAATAGCACATTTTGCAAAACGGTTGCCATTGATGTTCTTTTTTAGAACTTGCATGGTTTGTGCAATATTCTGTTTATTCAGCGACTTCAGTAGTGGGCTAAAATATGTATCAATATTGGTTTTGATACTTTCTGGGCTTTCTTCACCATAGCCTAAGCCACCGATTGTGGTTGCTTCCCCCCAGCCAATCAACCCGTCCTGAGTTTCAATTTTGATCAGCACCAATGTTTGGGTCTGCATTGTGGCTACTGCCATTTTGTGAGGGCGTATGGTTGGGATATCGATAAGCAACGTTTCTATTGATCTGAACATATCGCTGTATAATCCATTATTCGATATTACATACCATATTTGAATTTATTTTGCGAAAATAGGCTATAAATAGTATTTTAATATACTTAAAAAGTATTTAATGGGGCGATTCAATGGAACTGAAAACTTTAAAATATTTTGTAGCTGTAGTAGAAGAAAAAAGTATAACTAAAGCTGCCTCGAAATTGTGTATGGCACAGCCTCCTTTAACGCGTCAAATTAAAAATTTAGAGGCTGAACTAGGGGTAACATTATTTGAACGAGGAATACGTCCAGTAAAAACAACAGAAGTAGGACAATATTTTTATCAGTATGCTGTTCAAATATTAACCTTGTCTGCACATGCTAAATCAATGGTAAATAGATATAAAGTAACCGATAAAACAGTACGAATAGGATATGTAAGTTCTTTATTTTACTGGAAATTACCAGAATTAATTGATTATCTTAGAAGCCACATTGGTGGTGTTAAAGTTGAGTTGGTTGAGTGTGGAACAAGAGATCAAGTTGAAGCTTTAAAACTTGGAAAAATTGATATGGGATTTGGAAGACTAGGAATTAGTGATCCTTCAATAAAAAGAAAAATTCTAGAACATGAAAAGCTTTTACTTGCAGTACATAATGAACATGCATTAGGTCACTATCATCATGAAGGCATTTACTTATCACAAATATTAAATGAAATCATATATATGTACCCTAATACCCCTAAACCAAATTTTTCAACGTTTATTCAAAATATTTTCTCTGAATTAGATCTAATACCACAAAATTTGACTGAAGTAAGGGAAATTCATATGGCACTCGGATTGGTTTCATCAGGTGAGGGAGTATGTATTATTCCAAAAAGTGCAAGCGCGATTGGTATAAAAAACTTAAAGTTTCTTCCCATCCTAGATGAGGAGGCATTTAGCCCAATTACATTGGCTTATCGAAGTATAGATAATAATGAATATATTCAGCAGATTTTAGAATACATGAGTGATTTCTAGAAATCTTTGAAATTGTATTTCTACTATTTAATAAACTTTGTAAAGGAGCTGTTGATATTTCATAAGAGGAACAAGTCAATTGATAATGAGACTGTAAATAAAACTGTGTAAACGCTTAAACTATCCCTCAACTGAAGAGGGTGTAAATAATTCTGTGTAAATACAGTTTTAAAAATACTTGGTTACACGCTCTTCAAACATGATACTAAAGCGATTCATAGCAGCTTTCCAATTCTGAATAGGCATCGTCCATTTTTTGCTTGCTGCCATAATTGCTAAATATACCACCTTTTTCACGGAATCATCAGTTGGGAAGATTTTTCTTTTCTTGGTTGCATGGCGGATAACGCTGTTCAATGATTCAATCGCATTCGTCGTGTAAATCGCTTTGCGAATATCCATAGAATAAGCGAAAAACGTGTTTAGATTCGACCAGTTGGCAAGCCATGACTTGCTGATTTGAGGATACTTCTCATCCCATTTTTGTCCAAATTCATCTAAAGCTTGTAAGGCTGCGTCTTCTGTAACAGCTTGATATATCTTTTTTAAATCGGCTGTGACAGCTTTGTAGTCTTTCCAACTCACATATTTAAGATTGTTGCGTACCATGTGGATGATACACAACTGAATATGCGTATCAGGGTAAATTGTATTGATCGCATCAGGAAAGCCTTTCAGTCCATCTACGCAGGCAATCAGAATATCCTTTAAACCACGATTTTTCAGTTCTGTAAGGACTGAGAGCCAAAATTTAGAACCTTCGTTTTCTGACATCCACATACCTAATAAGTCTTTCTGTCCGTCTGTATTGACACCTAATGCTAGATACACCGCTTTGTTAATAATCGTACTATCTTGACGCACTTTCACCACGATACAATCCATATAGACAATAGGATAAAGGGCATCCAATGGTCGATTTTGCCATTCTATTACTTGTTCTTTAACTGCATCCGTCACTTTGGAAATAAGCGTTGGGGAGACATCCGCATCGTACATTTCCTTGAATGTAGCAACAATATCTCGTGTCGTCATGCCTTTGGCGTATAGGGATAGGATTTGGCTATCCATTTGTGAACCGTACCGGGTTTGTCGGAGACCACTTTTCTTGAGAGAATGTCCCGATGAAAAAAGTAAAATACACCCCTGAAATCAGAGATAGAGCGGTTCAATTATTGATTGAATCCGAAAAAGATTATCCATCGAATTGGGCTGCAATCACAGCTATTGCACCTGAGCAGCATGCTGCGCAAGGGTTGTACTCCTGAAACACTTCGTGTTTGGTATCAAAAATATTTAGATAAACAAAATCCAGTTAAAGTACAGCAGCTTTCAGACCAAGAACGTATCAAACAACTCGAACGCGAAAATAAAGAACTGCAACGCGCCAATGAGATTCTACGTAAAGCAGCCGCTTTTTTCGCCCAGGCGGAGCTCGACCGCCCACACTAATAATGGTGGATTTTATCCAGAACAATAAAGATCGATATGGTGTTGAAGCGATTTGTAGAATTTTACCGATTGCAGCTTCGACCTATTATCGGGCTTTAGATCTCGTTGATAACCCAGAACATCGAGCGAAACGTGCTCTGCATGATTTACATCATGCAGAGCAAATCAAACATATTTGGAAAGAAAGTTTAGGTCGATATGGTGTGCGTAAGGTCTGGCAACAATTGAAACGTGAAGGTTATGTTATCGCACGTTGTACAGTTGCTCGATTGATGCAGAAGCTAGGTATACAAGGTGTTTGGCGTGGTAAGAATAAACAAACCACCCGTAGCCGAGATGATCAAAAACGAGCAGATGACTTAGTAAAACGCAATTTTAATGCAGATCATCCTGACCCTTGCGAAGCAGTGCTTCTCAGGTCGCTGACTTCAGTGTGCCGCAGCAAGCGGCGTAAGAGATGAGGGTATGGCCCCTCGCTATCGGCTTGCAGGAGCAGGTAGCAAACCACCATAAGCGGCTTGGATCAAAAGTCCCGGTCGTGAGCGTTATGGAAAAGGCATCGTAGAGATGTCAGGTAAGAATTAGGAAGGCGAACAACAGTGAACTGCCGTTCAAGTGTCGAAAGTACTCAAATGACATCAAAACCGGGGATGGAAGTTACCCCGCGATTAGTTTGGCCGTTACCTGCTTACGGGCCATTCGGTGTCCGGCGTAGAGGCAGCGCGATCCTAATTCAGGCTCTTACGTTGAACTGCGGGAACCTTCGGTGGCGATGTCAAGCGAAAGGCACAAGCTCAAAAGGCAAGGCTGATAATAGCAATGCGTCACCAAGGGGCGGAGCAACTCGTAGTAGTGTTGAAGTTACTGTAATGGTAATGGAGCGAAGGGGTTGCATTATCCAGGTCTACGGATTTGTCAACTGTGCAAGCAGGAGGAGCAAAACTTTATGACCAAACCATTTAACATTCCTAAAGCGTTAATCTGGGAGGCATTTAAAAAAGTCAAAGAGAATGGTGGCGCTCCAGGCGTTGATCATGAATCTATTGAGCAATTCGAAAAGCATTTAAAGAACAACCTATACAAACTATGGAATCGACTTTGTTCTGGCAGTTATTTTCCACCGCCAGTTAAGGCTGTTCCGATTCCAAAGAAGTCAGGTGGCGTGCGTATACTAGGTATTCCAACAGTTGCAGATCGAGTCGCGCAAACAGCAGTTAAGCTCTTATTAGAGCCGAAAATTGATCCATTATTTCATCCAAACTCATATGGATATCGTCCGGGGCGTTCTGCCCATGATGCAATTGCGATAGTGAGGAGACGAAGTTGGGATTATGACTGGGTTGTGGAATTTGATATCAAAGGTCTCTTTGATAACATCGACCATGATTTACTAATGCGTGCACTCAAGAAACACTGTGAAATTCCATGGATTCTTTTATATGTGCAACGTTGGTTAAAAGCACCAATGCAACACATAAATGGCCATCTTTTAGAAAGGAATCGCGGCACACCACAAGGTGGTGTTGTGAGTCCTTTATTGGCGAATTTATTTATGCATTATGCTTTTGATATGTGGATTACGAAACATCTTCAAAGTGTACGGTTCTGCCGTTATGCAGATGATGGCGTAATTCATTGTCGGAGTTTATCTCAAGCCAAACTTGTTTTACAAAAGATCGATGCACGATTTCGTGAATGTGGTCTCGAATTGCATCCAGACAAGACAAAGATTGTTTATTGCCAAGATATTAATCGTCGTAAAGCATATCCCGATGTTCAATTTACTTTTCTCGGGTACACGTTTAGGCCCCGTAAGGCTGTGGACAAGTATAAAAGAGTTTATGTAAATTTCTCTCCTGCAGTCAGTCGTGATGCACTTAAAGCAATGCGACAGACTATTCGGAAATGGCATCTACATCTGATGTGTAATCGCGAATTAAGTGATTTATCTGCAATATTCAATCCAATTCTTCAAGGTTGGCAGCAATACTATGGTCGATTCCATGGTTCAGCAATGTCAGCGATCTGGCAACACATGAATGCTTATCTTATACGCTGGATGAGGCGTAAGTATAAAAACTTGGCCCGTCATAAAAGACGGGCTAGATATGCCTTAGGGCGACTTGCGCGTGATTTTCCAAATGCCTTTGTGCACTGGAAAATGGGATGTTTACCATCGGTTGGATAATGGGAGCCGGATGAGCTGAGAGGTTCATGTCCGGTTCTGCGAGGGGCTAAGGGTGAAATTCCCTTGGTCTACTCACCCTTATATTCGCACATGGCAAGGCTGGTTATATCTGGCTGTGGTTCTTGATTTATATTCAAAGAAAGTGATCGGTTGGTCAATGAAATCTACGCTTGCCAAAGATATCGTACTTGATGCTCTACTCATGGCAGTATGGTGACGCAGACCTAATGAACCTGTGATCATACATTCAGACCAAGGCTCACAATACAGTAGCGGAGACTGGCAAAAATTCTGTCAGAAGCATAACTTAATACCTAGCATGAGCCGCAGAGGAAACTGCTGGGATAATGCCGTTGCAGAATCCTTTTTTAGTAGCTTAAAGAAGGAAAGAATTAAAAAGAGAATTTATAAAACACGCGAAATGGCGCGTGCGGATGTGTTTGATTACATCGAGATGTTTTACAATCGAATCAGGCGCCATTCGCATCTTGATGGGATGAGTCCAGAAGCATTCGAGGTAGCTTCAAAATGAGGCTACTTCAATGTCTAGGATACTGGGAGCAGTCCAGAATGATGATTTGGAAACGGCTTTGTTGCATAAAGATTTGAAATGCAAAGCGCCCTAATTGAGCCGAATTTAAGGCGTAACTTGGGCAAGTGGTCGACCTAATTCCGTGTCGAGGTATTTCAATTAATGCCATTTCGCACTTGTTGCAAAATCCAGTCCTCATATTCTTGCAGTGTTTCTCGTAGCATATCCATAGGTCGTACGATATAGTGTCTTTCAACTAATGCACTTGGTTTATGACCTGATATCTGTGCTAAAGATCCTTCATTGATTTTTGCCCAAATAGCTAACGTTTTATATGATCTCCTCAATCCATGGGGAGTAAGTTCAATATTTAGTTTTTTACATATTTTCTCTAAGCTATCGTAAGGATTAACAATATGGCCACATTCAGCGCCCTTACTGCTAAATATGAATTTAGAATCAGAATTTTTCTTTAGTTCTAATAATAAGCTTTCAACATATCCAGTTAGAGGGATTAGGCGACCTTCATCTTCAATTTTATCTCTGACTTTTGCTGTTTTCCAACGAAAATCAACATCTGTCCATTTTAATGAAAGCAGCTCATTCTTTCGGCAACCAGTGATTAAACTACATATTAAAAAAATCGCAATTTTTCTACTGGTTAACTTATTTACCTCTTCAAACCATGGTTTTAGATGTTGTTTCATCAAACAATCATTTTTGGCTTTGGGAGAAGGCACTTTATCTTTAACTTTTTTAGAGTTGTATGATTTTAGAGGAACTAAGTTTTCATAATCCTCATGTTCCTCACACCAATTTAGGAAAGCTCGTGTAAGTCGGTATGCTTTAGCTGATGTTGTTGGACGGAAGTTATTGTGATCAAGCCAATCGCAAAATACATCTGCAGTCAATTCAGAAAGTTTATACTCAAAGAGTTGAAAAATGGGTTGACTAGTATAAACACTATTATTTTCAGGATCGTAACCACCTCTAGATAATTCGATGTGGTCCTGATAGCTTCTTGGTCGCCAATTAGGTTGTCTTGCTTTTAAATATTCAAACCATACATCTTTAAATTTAATAGTTTTACGCTTTTCTTGTTTTAGCAGTTCTTTATTATCAGCTAAAGCTTTCTTACGCTCGATTAATGGGTCAATCCCTTTATGGCACATAATCGCCAATTCTTGTGCATATTTACGAGCATCATCTAATTTCCATATATCAACGTCACCAATTTTGATACGACGGTTTTGAAGACCAATACGACCTTGGAAAATGTAGCTTTTATTATTTTTAGGTGTAACTTTAACACCAAATCCAGGTGTTTTCTCATCCCAAAAGAAAGTTGGTTTAGTTTGGTCTGAGCAATCAATTTTATCAATTGTGGGTTTTGTTAGTTTCATTCTAGTAAGCGTCTGGTAAGCAAGTAGTAAGCAAAATCAATATATATTAATCAACAAAAAGAGTGAATAATAAAATTTTAAAATTATATAAATATATGATAATATTGATTTTATATCTGCAGCTTGTTGATTTTTAATTGCTATGTTAACGGACTCATAATCCGTTGGTCGACAGTTCAAGTCTGTCTGGGCCCACCAGTTTTTTGTAATCATATGCACAGTTTTGTAATGATTTGATATATAAACCCATGAATTATAATGATTCATGGGTTTTTTATTTCTGCTTTTTGCACAACTATGTTTGGCTATGCACAGCTTTATTTGACCCTCTTGTGTATCCAATCTTGTATCCGATACTCTTTCTGCATTACTCGGATACAAGAGATTTTGTTATGAAAAGAGCGGCTTTAGATAACATCAAACAAATCAAAGATACCCATCTTCTCAATCTTGAACCTGAGGATAAGGAGTATCGTATTTCATGTGATGCTGGGCTTTATTTTCGTGTATCACCAAAAGGGAAAAAAACTTGGCAAGTCCGCTTTAAGGATGAGGCGGGGAAGTGGAAATGGCACAGTATTGGAAGTTATCCGCAGTTATCGCTTGTAGCAGCTAAACTTGAAGCTTCAACTATTTTTCTTAAGTTACAGCAAAATGAAAAAGTATTAACAAAAAAAGAAATTGAATTGCAAAAGATTGAGGAACAACAACTTAATTTAAAAAGCTTGATGTATGACTGGCTTGATACTAAGAAAACAACTTGGGCTGCAATAACAATAAAGAAAGAAACTCAATCAATTGAAAAACGTATCTTATCTGTTTTTGGTGAATTGGATTTCACCAAAATTTCACCTCAACAATGGCTGACATTTTTTCAGGATATGCTTAGAAGTGAAAGTATTTACAATCGTGTAGAGAAACTAGTTTCACATTGTCGCAATGCCTATGATCTTGCAAAGTTTCATGGACAAATAGAGTCGAACCCTTTGGATGGAATTTTGAAGTATCTTGATAAAGGTAGTAAAGGGAATATGAAGCATGTCAGTCTTCAGGAACTGCCCGAATTGGTGCAGTCTATTCGAAGCTATAGAAATTCGCATACAGCAATTGCTTTAGAGTTACTTGTTATTCTTTTCCCGCGACCACAAGAATTGCGCTATGCAAAATGGCAAGATTTTGACTTTGAGAAAAAAATCTGGATAAAGCCTGCCGAAACAATGAAATGTGGTATTACCCATGTTGTACCTTTACCAAAACAGGCAATAGAACTGTTATTTAAATTAAAAGAAATTAGGACAGTATCGGATTTTTTATTTCCTAGCAGAGATAGCCTTATACAGCCAATGAGTGAAGCAACTTTAAATAATGCTTTGAAAAATCTAGGCTATCGAGGCCGTCAAAGTCCACATGGATTTAGACATATTGCAAGTACTGCCTTAAATAATCAATTCAGTGATAAAGAGCAGGTTATTGAAGCTTGTTTAGCGCATAAAAAACAGGGTGTAAAAGCTGTTTATGACAAAGCTACACATTTAGAAGAACGAATTGAAATTATGCAATGGTGGGCCGACTATCTCAGTAATGTTACTGATAACATTAAAGCCGTAGCATAATTTTTTAATAAGACAAGGCTCGTCCCTAAGGGATCGAGCCTAATGCATTTGTTAACGCTCTTTGTTGAGCAGATGATTACGCCTGTACTGGCGGTTCAATTTTTTCATGCCGACTTAGGCCATATTCCATTTCATATTTCTACTGCTAGGCAATAGTTTTATGCTTGTCTAATCTGGAAGAACAAGCCACGATTTTTTTCATGCTGGTGTAGCATTATCCTGATTTAAGTTTCAGGCAAACCCGTATAAGTTTATTTTCATCAGTGACCAAACTTCAGAATACTTACACTGTACCAATCTCGGCCTAGTCAGAGAGACCAATCCCCGACTGAGAAACACGACCAGTGTTTCATTAACCTTTCTTTTCTACATATTGTCCAACATGCTCACGCATGTGCCGACTCAAGTTTTCGCAATGAGCATCCCGACTGAAAAAATCGAAATGTTTTAGGATTCGCTTTAAGCTAGCTATCTCATTTAATACAAATCTTACTATGAAGATTTGTATCACAATTTCCGCAAGTAAATACTTGCTTTATATGCGCTACTCACCATCGCTCCCACACTGAAAAAATACAGCAGACTTTTAACCAATTTAAGCCTTTTTATTCAGTGCTTCCCAAGTTATTTCAAAGTGTCTTAATGTGCAGACCGTTTATCCTCTCGCCTGAATACATGCTTCCTGTTTCCCCCGACCGTAGTTCCTTAAAAAATATCGGGATATGATGTATACACAACTTTGTAAAGGGTAAAACTCTTACACTCCAATCAGCATCTATCGATTAATGCCGTTACACGTTTAAGCTATCCAGCGACCCATTCAGCTTGCGCAAAATGGTGCCAGCTTTTCCAGCGTTAGCCTCAAAGCCCTAGTACCTTACGGCACTCTCAGCAGCCATCGTGATTGGAAATGAGCATACTTTTCCAAGTAAAAAAACTTGTTCGATCAAGCATACACATTCAGCTATTAACGGAGACTATCGCACATCCTATGCTGCTCCTGACTGTATCACTTTGAACAGGGTTTCAATGTTCCACTATTTTCATAATTTCACACCTAACTTGGCTATTACTAACCAAATGACCATTTCACGATAAATCGCTTATAGGCTCCCGTTTCCTTGTCGCCCAACCACTTTTTATTTGCTTGGAACTCTTAAAAAGTGAATGAACGGATAGAAAAAGGATATTGCAATCCTCTAGCCCCCGTTGCAACGTACCGAGCGAGGTTTCCCCAGCAGTCCGCTACATCGGCAATATGAAGATGGTTAGTCTTATATTCAGGGCAATATGTATCAAAGTTTTTGAATGGTGGTCAGCCATTCAAACCACTTCAAAAAAAGAAAGTTGGAATGGATGGTCAATCCACAATTCGATTGATATGCAGTCATATTATCAAAGTTAATTTAATATATCAATAATATTGATATATTATTTAAACAAGTATAAGATTTGCTGATCAAGGTTCGTAATGCGCACTAGGAACTACTTTATTGTCACCTTACAACGTGAGGTGACAGTGCTAGCGCAATTTGATTAATGCTGATTGCTGACGCACTCAGCAAAATGGGAAATGTAGAGAAAATTATTGTTGATGAACAATTCAAAAATGGATGAAGAAATTTGGACTTAAGTGGATTGTTGATTGACATGAAAAGTGCATAGTTGGATGACATAAAATGATTGATTACAGCCCCACACAAAATACACCGCACAAAAAATTCAAGATAAGGTCACAAGAGGATCATATTTTTACTGCAAATTTATAGTGCAAACTGAGTTAGGTAAAATTGATATTGAAAAAATTATTCATAAATTAACCGAACGATACGCATTAAATTTAACCAGTCGGCAAAGAACCTATCGATTAAAACAAGGATTACCTGTTGCTGATCTCATTGTTCAAGACATTCTTTATAAAGATGAGTGGTTATTTATCTTGTTGATCAAAACCCCTAATAGCCATCGTCACAGCAAAGAAACCATAGGCAAAGTGACTTCAACAACTAGTTCAGCATATACATCAAAAGATAAAATTGCTGAACTTGAACCTGTTATCTGGGACAAAATTACAGTCGGGCAAGAATTAACTTTTATCCGTCATTACTATAAAGACAATGAACAATTTAATTTCATATTGAATAAACCCTATTTAAGCTTGGATTTTGGAAAATATGAGGCTGAATTAGTACGGTTAAGCCATAAAAAGTATGCTGAACATCAAACTAAGTTTTACCGTAAAAGTAATAAGAATTTCTCATGGACGTGGCGATTTAAGAAAACTGAAGTAGAGAAACAAAAAAAGAATTAACCCAAATTCTCAATCGAGTGATTTCACAGAAAGATCAGACCAAAGCGCTCAATGATCTTCTTGCATGGCAGAATTATTTTAAAGTTTATGCAGTATTCAGAGGCAATCGACAGCAGGCGGGACGTTTATATACTTTCGGGAAACTATTCTTTTTCAGTCGGAAAAGACAACGATGGGATCAGGCACAAATGCCGACGATGGACTTAACAATCATCGCGCGGTATGAAACCTATGCGGATTCTTATACTGAGTATTGTATGCGTAGATATTTTTATGAATCCTTTGAAGTTGAACTTCCACGAGAGATTTCAACAAAGGGAAATTGGCAGTTAATCAGTGAATACATTGAAATATAGGGTTTATGAAAAAATATCAAATATGCTTATATTTTAAATATTATATATTTTTTTTTCTGATATCTAAGGCTGTTTGATTAATAAAATCTAATACTTCTTTCTGCTGTAATTCAGTTAAAAAATGGAGTTTTGTAACAAGTTCTGCCATTAAATTATCTTCAATAAAGAAGTAAGCTACAGGCACTTCTAAAACTTCAGCTATTTTTGTAGCCATCAGAAGATCAGGCGCATATTTTCCTGTTTCATATTGATTCATTCGAGCACTAGCCGAAGCTTCATCAATGCCAGCAAGTATTCCCAATCGTTCTTGAGAAAGCTTCTTCGCTTTGCGAGCAACCTTTAGACGCATTGAAAATACATTGGATTTTTTGCGTTCCATATGTTTAATAATCAATTTAAAACTAAGATTTTCTTAGTTTTAAATTGATAAATTACTAAGAATTGCTTAGTACTATGATCGGCATAGCTATACTTTATAATATTGATCCAACACTTAGAGGGTAAAATGGATAAGAATTTTTTATTTTTAGCGATTTCTTTCGCCTTAATTAATGTAACAGGGTGTCAACATATCCAAACAGCAGCAGACAGTACGGTAGGTGCTATATCGAAAGGAGTAAACGCCTATGATGGCTGGGTAAGTAAAGGTACTCAACGCGTATGGGATGAAATGTCAAATAAAGAAATACGAAACAAATTTTTAGTCCTTTCAAATAACTCTAATAATAATGTAATTGTTCTAAACCCATCATTGATCAATGATAAATTTAAATTAGAAAAACGTACAATGGGTTCAATTCATTTAGAAAAATATATTAATCATGAAGCAAATTTTAATGAAGCGAATCGAAAAATTAACAATGGTATTTATATTTCAGAAAAAGATTTAGCTTCAAAAATGTTTATTGAGCAAGCATTGGCTCAAGGGCATCAAGTTCGTATGTATAAAAAAAATATTAATAGAGATTTGAATAATGGATTAGTACAATCGATTACAGAATTTAATGGTGCTCAAAATCGTTATGATGTTGATCCTGCCTTTGTTGAATTTGATAAAAATGGCAGTCCTGTAGCCATTATGACACGCTCATGGCAAACAATCTCAGCCATAGGTGTTGATAGTCGCATATACACTAATATTTATTTTGCTCAAGATGCTCTACGTTGGTTTGAAAATAATTTTTCAAACCGCTATCTAGAAGACTCTTTAATTCGTGTATATAAATAGAAAAACTTTTTTATGAATAGATATGTCATTGTTTTTTCTTTCTAGAGCTAATAATCTTCTGCGGATTTTGAGTTAAATACTCTAACTTTTTAATATTTATAAGAGACTTTTTAATTATGCTTAAAATTAGATCAACATTGTTAATACTTACTTCAACTCTTTTAATAGTCAGTTGCTCAAAAGATAATAATACCCATGTTCAATCACAAAGTCAGAGTAATGAAAATAAAGCTATTGAGAAAGTAGCTGAAAAAATAGAACCAGAAGATGATCCTACTTTAAAAGGTACACCTGTTTTAGGCTTTAAGTTAAGGGATTCGACCTTTGATTCAGTAAAGAAACGATTAAATAATTATATAATAAATGGGGAGTCTTATGCTGGAGGGCCAGTTTTAGAAAATGATGGATCTGGCTTTGATATAGATGGTTTGCTATTTACTCAGTTTGGTTTTGATAAAAATCAAAAGTTAGTTTATGTGTGGATGACACTAAGTGAAAATAATCATATGTCAAAAGAGACATACAAAAAAATTGTGAGTTATGTGCAGAAAAATAATTACAAAATTATTAGTGAAAAAGCCCCTTTTGTTGGCGACCAAGAAACAGTATTCTTTACACCAAACAATGAAATGATTACAGTTAGCGCTCCACATATGGGGGGCTTTAAAGTAAATATTGAATATGTTACTCAAGAATTTGAACAGCAAAGAACTCAAATAACTCAAGAAAGCCAACAGAAAAAAAACCAGTCAGAAGCGGCTAATTTTTAAGGAGTACATGTGTGAAAAAATCAATACTACTCGCGGCATTTTTCATATTTTTTACTGCAAGAGCAGAAGCAACAACCCTTCAGCAGCAGATTAATAACCGTATACAAGTATCTATAAAAAATTTGAATTTAGAAAGCAAAAAATATGCTACTGATTCAGACTATTTTAAATTTTCTCTAAAATCTAAGGAAGTTATCACTGTTGATATTAATCACGATGGAATTAAAGATAAAATTATAGTACTTAATTTTTGTGAAGAAACGAATTGCCATCCAACAACAATGAGTTCAGAAGTAGCCGTTTTTATTGGTAAAAAAGATCAAAAATTTAACTTCTTAGACTCAAAATATTTTGCTGTGACAGCGAGTATTCAAAAAGATAAGAAGGGACATATTAACGTTCATCAATATGATTATTTTGAGGATGACGGACATTGCTGTCCTAGTCGTTTAACTAAATTTAATCTTACCGTTAAAAATGGGAAATTAATTTCTAGTAAAATAAATTAAATCTATTAAATTCAGAATCTCATTCTAACTTAATGTGCTCTAGGATATTTTTTTATGTATCAGTTTATTAATACGGCTTTAATATTGTGTGTAACAGTAGCATCTTCATCTGTAATGGCAGCACCACAACTATTTAATGTAGAGCTAAAAGGTGCAACACGTGATCAAATTCGCTCAGCATTGCAAAATACCAATGTTAAAGTGGTTCGTGAAGACAACAACTATTGGATAGATAAATACAATTCTAATGCTGTATTGGAAGGTACTACAGAATTAAATTTTGGATATACATCCAATGGAAAATTTGCTTATGCAGAATATAAATTTCCTGTATTCATGGACTCAGGAAAAATTCTAGAGGTTGCAAATTTTGTTTCATCAAAATATGGAAAACCGAGCCAACGCTCAGGAAATCCTAGTCTCGGAGAAGCAAGTTTTACCTGGAATTTCAAAAATGGTATTAGTATCACGGCATATCGTGGTTGGCCTGATACTACAACGTATTTGAATTACACAGATAAAATAAATTATTCAAAAATGAACACTGAAATAGAAGCTGAACAAAAACGACAACTTCAACAGAAAGTGCAACAACAGGGATCTGCATTTTAAATGAAGACTTATTGTTGAGATGCTTCCTTTTTCCATATGGCTTTGTTGCACAAAGATTTCATAACTATATGATTTTAAAAGTTTTGATTATTTTTTGATCCAAAATTAAATTTATTTAAATCAGATGCTTACATATTTATGCAACAAAGCCGACGATAAATGGTATCAAGGCGCAATCCTTCCACATTTAACACAATCTGAAAGCGGAAAGTTTACAGAGATCAAGTTTAAATACCATCAAGCGCAAAGCTCCCCGATAGAAGAAAATAAAATCCAAAAAGTTTATATAAAAGAAGGTATGGAAGTTGGTTGGTTGTTGATTCGAGAAGATGAAACTGTCGATGCATTGTTAAAACGTATCTATGCATACCCTCCTACAGCAAAAGAATTTTCTATTTTTAAAAATAATAATGCCCATTTGCCAGAGTTATCAACCAATGGACCAATGACTGTGCTTAAGCCGTGTCAGGTGGTCATTTTATCAAATAAATATGGTAATGATCCTAAGCTGAGTGAATATAAGCGGTTAGCGAGCAGCGTCGAAGAAAAATTGAAGCTATTGAGAAAGTCCTCAAATTTTGATGCGGCATTTTTTGCTGCAAATTATGAACTTTTGTACGACTATTGGTCACATGCTACTGAAATGGCATTAGCCAATGTAAGTGACCAAAAGAAAGTCGTCACAGTTGATGAGTTTAGGAAGGAATACTGTCAAGGTGATGATGATCTACTAGATCAAGTTGAAGAAAGAACGGGGCAAATTGTAGATAGCGCTGAACAAAAAAGCGAGCGAGATAGAAAGCTTAAAAAGAATGAGCTTCTAGTCATGAAAGAAACATCACTAGAAAAAGTGATAAAAAGCAATGATGCGATTATGGCTGTTTATCAAAGTGAACAGCTAATGAAATCTAAATATTCGAACCCAAAGCATTTTTCAGATTTTAAGAAAAAATATGCCTCACTTTATAGCCAGTTGGGTACAGCACTCAAAGATATGCATATTGTTGAGCCTCAGACTCAAATTCCTTTAATGAGAAAGTATATGAAAACGGACTCTCTTATACGTTCAGATGCTGTACGAGGTGGTTTGAAGCATTACGATAAGATGATCGTCGATTTAGGGAAAATCAGTATCGGCTTAAGAATGGGTAAGCAATTGGTGGTTGGTTTAGGTGCTGCTATATTTTTTAAAAATACAATGGATGCCTATAACACGGGTGATATGGAACTTACAAAGAAAGTAGCTTTGATTGAAGGCAGTAAGATTGCAGGAGGTGTTGTTGGTGGTTGGGGTGGAAAAATAGTTGGTGGTGGTGTGGTTTATGTTATAGGGCTTGCTGCTGGTGCAGTTGGTTATACAATGACTTTACCTGTTTCCTTGACAATAACTGCCGTTGTAGTGGGGACAGGTATTATTGTGGGTGGTAAATATGGGAGTGAGCTACTCGAAGATTGGCAAAAGCAAAAGACAGGAATCTGTGAATGAACGATAAACTATTTAATTATGGATATTGGATTGCTTTTGGTTCAATGGGGTTAGGTCTTTTGCTGATGTTAGTTTTATATACATATAACTACATATTTATAAAGAAAAATAGTAAAGAGCTTTCTGAAAGAATCTATGGTATCGAAGAGTATTTAGATGAGGTGGGAGTTTCTTTTGAAAAGGTAATGCAACTAAATTTTATATTTTCCTTGATGTGGTTCTCATATTTTGTACAGCATAGATGTTTTAAACAGAAGATGTCATATTTCGCCAAACGTGGAGAAAAGAGTCCAAGCTTGTATCCAAACCTTTATCAGGATAATGTCATTTATTTATGTGAAAAGTTTGGAAAACAGATTATCAGAAATGAAGTTTTGTCTCTTGTCTCTCTTGTATTTATAACATCAATGTTTACATCGAAATATATAGCAAAATTTATTGTTTATTTAGGTTTTTAATACTTCTAAAAATAATTTGGTTACATATGTTAGTTTCTGTTTTCCTAACCATCACGGTTGTTGTGGGAGCAGGAACGATTGGCGATGGAATGCTTATTGAAGATGTATCAACTAAATAGAGTGTTAATGTATAAAATCAAATATCGGGGCGAGATCATTAAAACTCTTACAGCTAAAGCCTATCCTGAACCCAATAAATGGAGTTTTTTTGAGCTTAAGACGACAGTCAGAAAAACTGAAAACGTTAAAGAAAATATACAAGAAATACGAATCAATGACGGAGAGGTTGCTTGGTATTTGGTTAAAAAGTCTGAACCTATGATGACTTGGGCGCAGCGAGTATTTAAAAAGCCATTGACGGAAAAAGATTGGGGAGTTTTAAAAGCGAACAATCCACATTTGACTAATTTGGTCTCAATAGGTGTTTTGCAGCCTGGGCAGGTGGTAATTATCTCAAATTCAACCACGGCGAAGGAATTACCTGAATATAAAAAGCAAGCACAACAAGCGCATGACAATTTGGAGCAAATGAAGAAGGATGCAGATTTTGATGCGGTATTTTTCGCACAAAACTATGAATTTTTTTATGATGCACTACTGCAAGAAAACGCCAAGATTGTTAATAAAAATATCTTTGAAGAAAATGACCATCCCTTAACGATTAAATTTAATAAGCAAGAGGAGGATGGCTTTTTTGAGCAAAAGATGGCGGTTGATGGCTCTTTATCATTGGTTGAGGGGCAAGCGCACCGGGTTTATAGATTACATGGTGAACTCGCCCTAAAGTATGCAGAAGAACAAGCCAAAGGCTCAGGACTAGCAAACCCTAAAAACTTCACCCAGTTCAAACAGAAGTATGCAAACTTGTATAGGGAGTTAGATAACGAAGGAACTAAGAAATTCTTGCGTTGGGATCAGTCGATTAAAACTACCAATATGCGCCGTATGTTGAAGCAATCGGCATTGGTTAGAGACAATAACTTTAAAGGCGGACTCAAAGAATACGCCAAAGAAATGGGTAAAATAGGTAAGTTTGCGACACAACTAAAGATAGCCGGTTATGTGTCTATTGCTACGGATGTTGTAGGTTCAAGCATAAAAGTGTATGAAGCTGCACCAGAGGATAAAGCAAGAACAACAGTTGTTGAGACTGCTAAAGTTGGTGCTGGTATTGGTTTTGGAATTTATGCAAGTTATTTAATTGTCGGACTTGCGACAGGTGGAACAGGATTAATTGTTATTGGTATTGTTGCTGCTGGAGCTGCTATTGCCGCTAAAGGTACATCTGAGATTGCAGGTCACTATGCTGGTAAATCATACGATTTAGTTGAAAAAGTTATGGAAAATAAATGATAGAGTTTATTATTAAGTTATATAAAACTGAACCTACAACATTCATCGGAATGGTCGGGCTTTTATTCTTTATTTTATTGTGGATCTTCTTCATAAGTCTTTATATCTATACCAATATTTATCTAAAAGGAATTTGTAAAATTATATATAAGGATGAGAGAAAATTTAAAAGACTAATGGAACCATTTGATTTCTTTTATTTGAGTATGTTTCCCAGTGCTTACTGGAGAGAAATATCAAATATAAAATTTAATACCTCATTTAAAGCTTTTTATGGGAATGATAGATATCACAAAATAGCTGATTCACAGCTAAAAGAAATGTTGAAAAATTATCCCTTATTTTTTTATTTACATTATTTGGTTATTGTGTCAGGTATTTCAGGTACATTCCTCCTATTTTTTGCATACTTTTTAGAACAGTATCTTTAAAATTTAGAGTTCTATTGAAAACCGAGCTTAATGTCTCGGTTTTTTCTTAAAATAGCAGGCTATGTGTCTATTGCTACGGATATTGTAGGTTCGAGCATAAAAGTGTATGAAGCTGCACTAGAGGATAAAGCAAGAACGACAGTTGTTGAGACAGTGAAGTTAGGAACTGGAATTATTGCTAGTACATTTACAGCAGCATTAATTGTTGGTCTGGCTACAGGTGGCACAGGATTAATTATTATCGGAATTGTAGCAGTATCGGCTGCACTTGCTACGAAAGGTGCATCTGAGATTGCAGGATACGGGGCTGGGTATATATAGGCGCAATGCGGTTTGATCGAGCCAAAGGCTCTCAGCACCTGAGCCATGGCAGTATCCATACCCGCACGCATGTCCATCGGCTGGGTAGAGAGCCAGATTTCATCGATATGGATCATGTTGCAAGTGCCTTGAGTAATTCTGCTAAAGCAGATATTTCTGATACTTGCCATTTCAAGCCAATTTCTGCTTTTGAGTGGGGTAAAGTAATTTGAACCGTTAACATGTCAGTAGGAGTAGGATCTAATGGTGCAGAGCAAGATAAGGCAATAAATGCAGGTTTATTCGGTAGTGGTGAGCGATCATTCCCTGGCTTACCATCAATTAAGCGAATCCATTTGGATACAAGATTTGTATTCAATCCATGTTGCAAAGCGACCGAAGCAATTGAAACGTTCGGTGCTTTAAGGCAAAGGATTTCTTTCTTTGCTTCGAGAGGTTCATGTTCATCAGGGTTGTTACGTCGTAAAGGCTGTACGGCCTTATTTGTCTCGGAGAGTGGTGGCAGTCCAAACAACAAACCCCATGACCATAACTTATGGGGCTTGTTGGCTATTTTGCTGCGTATTGTGTGGCTTTTTGTGATTAAGCCTTACATCGCTTCACGCTGCGCTTCATCTTCCAAATAGCTTTCTAAAGAATCATCTAGCGCATATAACCATGGCGTGTGATGTGGCTTAGCCATTTTTCCAGTCATTACTGAGCGATAGACTTTATCTCTAAAGCCCATAATGTTTTCTTTTTTATGCTTTTTCCATTGCATGAAAATATCATGCACTGCATCAATATTGAATGATGGATAGTCCGTCTGCGCAATCAGGCGTTTGATGTAATCGCCTTGGAAGCGGGCAGATTGTTCATCGTTCAATAGGCGCTGCTCTTTTTCATGTAAGGTCTGCGTATGGCTCTGCATTTCTGCCGTGCTTGGTAAAGTAATTTTGCCCAAAATCACATCACGGACAAACCATGCTTGCGCATCGAACATATTGAAGGTGTACCATTGATCTTGCATGCCCAAGTAGAACAAGCGAGGATTCTTTTCCCACACCACACCCTGATATAAACCCTGCGGATAAAGGCAGTTATGTGTTCTGAGGCGTAGGTTATCTTCAATAAATGGGAAGTGGTGCAAATAGCCTGTGCATAAAATAATGGCATCAATTTTGGCAGATGTTCCATCACCAAAATAAGCAGTATTTTCATCTACACGCAGTAATTGTGGCTTTTCAGACCAGTTTTTAGGCCATTTAAAACCCATGGCTTTACTGCGATAGCAACTGTAAATTTGCTTAGCACCGTATTTATAACATTGTGAACCAATGTCTTCGGCAGAGTAGCTGCTGCCAACCAATAACACAGACTTACCTTTAAATTCCAGCGCATCACGGAAGTCGTGTGCGTGCAAAATGCGACCATGGAATTGATCAAAGCCTTCATAAACAGGAACACGTGGGGTAGAGAAGTGTCCAGATGCAACGACAACATAATCAAATTGTTCTGAATAGTGCTGTTGTTGTGCATAATCTTCGACATCTACCGTGAATTTTTGCGTTGTTTCATCATAGGCAATATGCTGAACGGCACTATTGAAACGGACTAAATCTTTGACCTGTGCTTTTTCTGCACGGCCTTTGATGTAATCCCACAGTACTGCACGTGGCGGATATGAAGCGATTGGTTTTTTGAAATGTTCATCAAAAGTATAATCGGCAAATTCTAGCGCTTCTTTGGGGCCATTTGACCATAAATAGCGGTACATACTGCCGTGGACAGGTTCCCCATGTTCATCTATACCAGTGCGCCAAGTATAGTTCCATAGCCCGCCCCAATCATTTTGTTTTTCGAAACATACAATTTCAGGAACTTGTAGACCTTTGGCCTTTGCTGACTGAAACGCTCTTAATTGGGCCATGCCACTTGGGCCAGCACCAATAATTGCAATTCGATCCATTGCTATCTCCATTAGTTTTGAGTTCTTAATTACCTCTCCAATTTTGAGTGTCACAATTTAGGATTTGAAATATAAGCATTATAAAGATAAGCAAATACAATCCTAAATTGAGCGATTAAAAATCTGTTCAAAATAGGATGTGAATTAAAAAAAAGAAAAAATAATAAAATGTGCTAAAGACAGTAAAAATTACCTAAGCAATTCATCTTTATAAAAAACACATTTTTTAAGAAAGCTGATCTTATCATAATTTTTGATTAATTGTGGCTTTGCTTAGTTATAAAAGTGAATTTAAAGTGACTTTGTTGCACAAACCTAGCATAGACGGCTTCTTCAGCAATATAATTTTCAAATGAAGAAGCCTACACACAAAATCTACCGCACAACCAATTGGCCCGCATATAACAGAGCTCTCATTAATCGTG
>NZ_VOYR01000020.1:0-19505 GCF_013420185.1 Acinetobacter sp. YH01025
AGATTCATGCACGCATAGCCGTATTGAACAGATTTACAGAATTAGGTCGTCCTCATACTCAAGTGATCACTTGAGTTCTGTTCAAATGAGCAGAGTGCTGTCTTTTAAATCTTTGTGCAACAAAGCCGTTAAGCAATATTGCTTGAAGGGGAGTTTAGCAAAAGAAAAAAATAGATAAGTCCAAAAGTATAAAATCGAAGGAAAATTAAATTTTTTTAGCTCTAGTTGAGTCTTTACTGAAACAATGTAGATAGAAGCTTAATTCTTTTGAAGACTATGTATGAAAGCGAAACTAGCATGTATAGCAAAATAATAACGGAAACCTAAAGTTTGCGATTTTTGGTTGTTAAACGGCAAGATATTGATTAAATGAAATTTTAAAAATAAAGAACTAGAAAATTTTCTTGAATAAAAGTATTTCACTAATTATTATGTGCACAAAACTTGTACAAAAATCGACAAAACTAACAATATAAGGTTACATAATGATATTAAAAGCTTGGCAAAAACTTTTATTGGGTGTGGGGGTGTCAGCAGGTGGAGTACAATTCAGTACTGCTGGAGTTCAAGAAGGAATAACTTGGTTAAAGTCTTCTGAACAAACGAAAGTAGCAACTTCTTTGCAAGCTTTACATGAGAAGGTTGTAACGCTTGGAGCACATTCTATTTCTACAAATGTGGTCAATGTAAGACAACTACTTGAAGAAGAGCAAAGTACTGAAGCATTAGTGCGCGGAATTCTCATTTTAAAATTGCAAAATGAACCTACCGAACAATATTTAAGTCAGGTTTTAAAATATCAGAATGAAGATGGCGGCTTTGGTCATCTGTCTGGCTGGCAAAGTAATCCTTTGGATACAGCTTGGGTGTTATTAGCTCTAAAGCAGCTGAATTATAAAAATAATGATGTGATTTCTAGAGCTGTTGCCTATCTGGCCAGCCAGCAACGTTCATCAGGTGCTTTCCAGGTGGTATCACTTGATGAATATTATGTGACCGCCCACGCTTTAACAGCCTTAACTGAATATCTCAAAGACTATCCGCAATATAATGCAGTTGCTTTAAAAACCGTAAATTTCCTGGAATCCAAACAGATCAGTGATGGACACTGGGTGGAACATCAGGACCAACTATTTGTAGATGCTTTATTAAATGAAGCTATACATCCCTACCGTAATTCAGACCATCCTGCACGAGAGGCATTTAGAGCTGTAGTGCTGAACCAGCAGAATGCTGATGGCAGTTGGGCTCAGGATATCTATACTTCAGCAATTATTCTGCGTTCACTAAAAACCCAGTCTACCCCGGCTGTGAACCCGATCAGCTCTGGTATTAGCTTCAGCATAATTGATGCAGAAACGAAAGCAAACATTTCGGGTGCGACGGTAGCCAGTTCATCAGAAAGCACATCAGCTTTAACCGCTCAGACTGATGCTAATGGTTCGGTCGTATTTACCGATACCAAAGCAGGTGATTATCGCTTTACTATTTCTAAAGAAGGCTTTGGCAGTCTGATTTTCCAGGTTACTTTACGTCAGGGTGAAAGCTTAAACCTGGGCCAAATTGAGCTGACCCGTCAGGCCAATGTAACGACTGCTCTAGTACAAGGTCGAATCACCGATAAAACAACAGGTTTGCCGATTGATAATGCTGAGGTGAAACTGGTGAGCGGAATCACCACATTAAATGCAACCACGAATGCCGAAGGGCGTTATCAGATTACCATGCAGCAACCGGCTGCTTTTAGTGTAAGTGTCAATGCTAAAGGTTATGTAGGTGTTGGAGGTACAGGTACGGCCACAGCAGGAAGTACCTTTGACTTCTCTCCACAACTGCTGGATGAACAGAAAAACATTGGTTCTGTGAGCGGTAGAATTGTAGATGGACAGGAACAGGCTTTAGCAGATGTTGCTGTTCTGAGAAACGGAACTGAGGTGGAACGGACTGATAACCAGGGCCGTTTCAATCTGGTTGATATTCAGGCAGGTGCATTTACTCTTACATTTAGTAAAGAAGACTATTTTGGGCCGGGTGTAAGCATTAACCTGCCAGCAGGGCAGATTGCAGATGTTGGAACGATCCAGCTCTATCAAAAGGATGCAAATGATCCGGGACAGGATACTACAGTTGATACCGGTAAATTTGAGATTACCGTCGTCAATGCGAACGGTAATCTGATCAATAATCCAACCATTGTTGCCGAGAAGCTGGATGCCAGTGGCCAGGTTATTCAAAAACAGAGTTTTAGTGCTGAAAATGATGCTGCAAATAACCTGTTGCTAGCTGAACTGACGACAGGACGTTGGAGACTGACCGCATCACATCCAAGCTATCAAACCGGTTCTCCGGTGACATATACCTTAACCAAAGATCAAACCCAGAAAGTCCAGTTAAAACTCAATTTGCTGTCCTATGAAATGAAAGGTTATGTTGTTGATTCACAGACCAATAAAGCTATTTCAAATGCGACAGTAACTATCTACCGCCAAGACAATGGCCAGCAGCTGTTTACAGGCAAGACAGACGTTGCTGGTGGTTTTAGTGCAAAAAACCTGAGTATCGATCTGATCCGGATTCAGATTGCATCGACCCCACATTTAGGAACAACCCGATACTTCGATAAACAGTATGTAGAGGGTACGGTTGCTGATCTGGGAGAAATCCGTTTACGTCCATTATCCGCCGATACCAGTCTGCCTGACCTGAAAATTACTAAAACGGATAGCAGTGGGTTAACCACTGAGCAACAAAGCCTGGAAACGATAGGTACGTTAAAAGCGACCATTGGCAATGTAGGGAATAAGGCGTTTACGAAGACTCAGGAAGTTGAAATCCTAGCCTTTGCTGATACCAACAACAACCGTATTTTCGATGAAGGCGAGATTGTTCTGGGTAAGACAACCTTACCTCAGGGTCTGGATATTCAGGAAGAGATTGAGGTAAATATCCAGATTCAGGGTAAGTCCCTGTTCCGGGATGCACCGATTGGTGTCTGGGTGGACAGTACCAAACAGGTAGCGGAAAAGGATGAGTCCAATAATATTGCATTGACCAGTGATGCTGCCGAGATCAGGCCTGAAAAGGGGACACTTGATGCCGAAGTAGTTTGGCATTACGGGAAAACCACACCAACATCTACAGGTGATTCTAGTTATGGTTCATCTGAGTCAGCAGTAGCAGCACCTTTAGAAGATACCAATGGTGATGGCATTATTGGACCTGGGGATAAAGCAACAGTTTTATATGTAAACTATTTTGGACGTATAGTTGCTATTGATCCTAGTACTGGTCTTGAAAAATGGAATATCACTGGAGTGTCTAGTCATGCTTCTCCAACAATTGCTGATATTGATAAAGATGGTCTACCAGAGATTATTTTTAGAAAAAGTGGACAAATACATGTACATGATAATCTAGGAAAATTTAAAAAATCATGGGCAGCTTCAGGGGTATCTTTGACGAATGGTCAATATCCTATGGTTGGGGATTTGGATAATGACGGAATTCCTGAAATAGTATCCAATACAAATATCAGCCAATTTGAAAAAGGTACGTTAATTTCTAATACGGGTGTAGGAAATGCTTTAGCTTTAGCAGACCTTGATGGTGACGGAACTTTAGAAATCATTGGTACTACAGGAGTGGCTAAATATATAGGTGGTACGGTACCAACGGTTACGAGACTATTTAGTTATGCTTCAAAAAGTTATGCTGCTATAGCAGATATGTTTGGTACTGGCCAACCGAATATTATCACTACTGGTGATGGTTATTTCACAATTTTTTCTAAAACTGGACAGCAAATTGCAAGGTATGCGATTCCTAATGGTGGCTCAGGTGGTACACCAACCATTGCCGATTTTGATGGTGATGGCCAAGCAGATATGGGAGTTGCAGGAGCACGTGCATATACAGTAATGCGAAGTGATGGTAGTGTGATCTGGTCTATTCCAGTTCAAGATACATCATCCCAAATCACTGGGTCGAGTATTTTTGACTTTAATAATGACGGTAAGTTTGAAGTAGTCTATGCAGATGAAGACTATTTTAGGATTTATGATGCAGCAACCGGTGCTGAAATTTATAAATTGATTAATTCATCCCATACAGCTTCGGAAGCCCCTATCGTTATTGATGCAGATGCAGATGGACATGCTGATATTTTCATTGTTTCTAATAGAAGTGGAGGAGGTCGTGCAGGTTATACTGCGGGTCTTCGAATGATCTCTGGTAAGAACAAGGACTGGGCCAATACACGTAATATCTGGAACCAGTACAGCTATCATGTCACCAACATCAATGATGACCTTACTGTTCCAAGGCAGGAAGTTAACAGCTGGGATGCCCACAACACCTATCGTGCCAACCTGCTGCTGAACCAGAATGCAACAGCTGCCGCTGACCCGACTGCATCTTATATCCGTGTTAATGACAAGAGTAATTTTGGTCAAACACACTTTACTGTGCGCATTGGTAATGCTGGCGGTAAGACTATTCTGAAAGGCTTGCCGGTAAGCTTCTACAAACAGACGGCTGAACAGCAGGCTGCAGGGGATAAGGGTACACTGATTGGCATGGCTCAAACCAGTAAAGTACTGGCGGCTGGCGAATATGAAGACCTTTCTATCGATTATCTAGGTGACCTGACTGATTTTGGCGACATTGTTATTGTGGCTAATGATCCGGGAGCCAGCAGTGTAGCCAAGATCCAAGAATATACTGATCGCAATAATACAGCACGTCTGAATATCTCGGCTGGTGGATTTGAATCCTTCGGATTGAATGCATCTTTAGATAAACCAGAGTACCAAGCAACTGATACAGTCAAGATTTCTGCCAATGTCGAGAACATGGGGAGCTTCTCTAGTGAAGCTACAGTGCGTCACAGTATTTATGACCAGCAGGGTAACCTGATTGCAACGCTTCCAACTTATGAGGTTAACCTGAACTCTCGTAATAAAGGTACGTTCCAGGACCAACGTATTACTGACTGGCTCTTGACGGGTGTCTACAGTGGACAGTACCAGGTTAAGACCGAGTTATTGAAGAAAGGGATAACGATCGCGACAGCTACAAACAACTTAACCGTAGTGAGTGCAGCCGACGTCAATGGTCTGACAGATACCCGTATTTCTTCAGACAAGCAGCAATATCCAAGCAATGGCCTGGTGACTTTAGAAATGCAGTTGCAAAACACCTCCAGCAATGATCTGGGCGGTGAAACCACGGTTCTGACTGAAGTCTTTAACAGCCAGAATGAAAAAATATTTGAAAAGCAGGAAAGCTATAGCCAACTTGCTGCAAATGCACTGAAACAGTCCCATTACCAGTTACAGTTATCGAATGCAGTGAAAGGGAACTACAGTGTAGTTACCACCACGACGACTGCCGGTAATAGCTATACACGAACCACTAGCTTCGCAGTATTAAGTGCCGCACAGTCTGGCTTGGGTCTAGTGGGGGCATTGAGTGCAACACCAAATGAAGTGCCGATCGGTGAAAATGTCTTGCTGAATTTACAGGTTCAGAATACCGGTAATGAAGTCTGGAATAACTTGCCGCTGAATATCCGGATCTTCAAGAATGATGACCTTGAACCAGTCACAACACTGAGTACGACAGTTGGGCAATTGGCTCAAGCACAAGTGTATCAACAAGGTCTGAGTTGGAAAACATCAGGTAATAATGGAGATCGTATTACAGCGGCTTTAACTTATAAAACAGTCACAGGTGAGGAAAAGCCACTTGCACAAGCTAGCTTTAACCTGACACAAGTCCCAGTTGAAGTGAGCTTGCCAGACTACAAGAATGTCAATAACCAGCTCCTGGTGTATTACAGCTGTGAAGCGGGCTGGCATAAGTCTGTACTGAATTGGGCATTTGGCAAGTTTAACTACGCATGCTTCAGTGAGCGTGGCGCAACGTTAAACCGCTATTTGAATGAAATTAAAAAGGAAACTGGAATCAACTATAAGGTCACTTATAGTCCGCTTGAGTTCAAGAAACTCATGCGTAGTGGTTTGTATAATAACTACTGGGTATTGGGTGCTGTCGAGAAATTCGCAATTTCAACCAATGATGAAATCAGGGAATTAAGCTTTAACGGTGAATCGGTTCTGTTCGATAAAGGTATTCTGGACTGGACCAACTACGAGCTACTGAACCTGGCCGATATCCGTTACCGTGGACATATCCTGTTGTCCAAACGTGAAATGCAGTCTCATCAGCCTGTCTATGACAATACCAATCCGGTGGTAGAGCCGACAGGTGATACCTTGGCAATGTACCTGGGTGATCGTGCCAAAGTTACAGCCAGCTATGACGGACGCAACTGTCTGGGCTTTGACAAGGACTGGATCAGAAATGTGGAAACCATTGTCGACCTCAAGTTCTATGTCTGCAACCATGCGCATAAATATCCGGCGGTCGTTACCGCTGACTATGGTGATGGTAAACCTCTGGCGTTATCTTTTGACTTGCTACGTAGTCTGGCAACGGATGGTCAATCCTCCACGAATAAGAAAGATGCATGGAAGAACTTGCTAAAACAAAGTCTGTCCTACCAGCAAGTTGATGCGACCAAACGTATGAGTTATGCACCACAAGAACCAGTGCATTTGATTGTCAAGCTGAGTGCAAATGCCAATACACAAGCTACTGTGGTGGTACAGCTACCGGCCAATGCGAAATGGTTAGGTCAAGGTACTGTGACTAATAATCAAGTGAAGGTGGTGACCAATCTGACTCAGGAGGAAAACCAGAATCTGCATTTACCGATTGCCTTGCCGACAGGTTCAGGAACTCATGCAATTAAGGTAACTGTTTATAACGGTACAGATACCACTGCCCAGCCAATAGACAGCAAGGAATACCGCTTCCTGGTTCGTGGGGTCAGCGATCGTCTGAGCTTATTAGATCAGCGTGTCCGTCAATGGAGTCCTCGTCTTGCAGATATTACCGAGGTTGCTGCAATCAAGACCTTAATCAGTACTGGTAAGTTGAAACAGTCTTTAGGCTTGCATGACACAGCCATCGCAGCCTTTGCAGAAGCTGGCGGGATCATGGACCGTTTGAAATACATTGATGCCAAGCCGGCGAGAAAAGAGCTGGATGAACTGATCCGTACCTTGCAGATTCAGTGGTATCACTCCAATCCATAAGAAAGGGAAAGCTTGGGCTGTTTCTAAGGAAATAGTTCAGATTAAATATATTTAACTCAAGGTAAATTTAAAATAAGAACTGGTGAAATAATGAAATTTAATACCAACTTTAAACGCTGGATAGCAGGGACGATCGTGCTATGTCATGCTGGGGTATTGGCTGTGCCAGCAATGGCGGCCGTTGAACAAGAGGCTTTTGGCCGTGCGAAACCGGGAACAGAAGGGTCGGTGAGCCAATCAGATCTTGAGCGTTTACAGGAACTTGTCAAACATATGCAAATGCGTTTGAAAGATTTCACGCCACAAGCGAAAGCAACTACTGCCAAAGTTAAAGAGCTGAATCAACAAAAACAAGCGTTGCAAAGCAAAACTGCGCAGCAGATTTTAGAGTTAAGAAGTAATATTGCATCAGAAACAGCGAAAGCTGTGGCAGATCTACGTGCAGAAGCAAAATTATTTAAAGATAAAACCATTGCACAACGCCAGGAGCAAACTGCAAAGCTAATTGAACAGCGTCAGACTATCATGGAAGGCCTTTTTACTAAGCTTGCTGATGCAAAAGATGATACATCTCGTAATGTAGTACTCGAAGAAATCACACAACAAATGGCTCAATGGGAACCTAAAAAGCTTCAACGTGATTTTAAAGAACTTCCTTGGGGACGTCCTGACAGTAAGGTTTCAGCACCAGTAACAGCACAAGATTTTAAAAAACTAGGTCCAGCTCTTGAGTCTTATCAGGTAAAAGCTTCAGAAAAACTTATCGTTAATCCACTTTATAAAGCACAAAAAGACATTAGCAGCTTAAGTCCTGATGAAATCTGGAAACAAGCGACACCTACAGTATTAACCACATCTAGTGTTGGCCAATGGCAGAAAATTGCATTTAATGGCATGACATTATCTGATCAGAATAAATGGCCTGTACTTGCTTCGCTTCCGGTTGCAACATTAGCTGAAGATTTAAAAGCCAATGAAGATGTACAAATTACTCAAGAGATCAAAGATCTTGCGAAAGATTTAGATCATAACCCTGCAAAAATTTATAAATGGGTTTATGACAATATTGAATTCGTTCCAACCTATGGTTCGATCCAAGGCTCAGCTTATACTTTAGAAACTAAACGCGGAAATGCAACTGATACCAGTAGTTTATTAATTGCTTTATTACGTGCGTCAGGTATTCCAGCACGTTATGTGTCCGGAACCATTGATGTTCCTGCTGAAGTGGCCAAAGATTGGGTAGGTGGTGTAAATAACCTCAGTGCTGCAGGGAACTTGATTGGGCAAGGCGGTGTTCCAAGCGTTATTATGATGAATGGTGGTAAAGAAAGCCATTTACGTATGGAGCACATTTGGGTTGAAGCCAAAATGGACTTTATACCTGGTAAAGGAGCAGTCCAAACGAGTGGTCAAAATAATCCAAATATTGAAGATAGTTGGGTGCCTCTAGATGCGAGTTATAAACGTTACGAACGTACCCAAGGAATTGATTTAACTAAAGCTGTACCTTTTGATTCTCAAGCCTTCATTAATGAGGCAAAACAAGGAGCAATTCTTGATGAAAGTATAGGAAGCGTTCAAAGCATTAATCAAGTTAATGTCCAAAAAAGGCTAACTAGTTATCAAAGCCGTGTAGAAGCGTATATAGAGCAAAATTCTGACTCAAACACAGTTGGTAATATTTTAGGCACAGCTAAAATTAAGCCTTATAAGAGTAAAACTCTTAGCCCAGTCTTACCTTATCAAGTTATTGCTGTAGTACGCGATTATCATACATTACCGGATAGCATGCGTCATTATTTTCATATTAATATGTTTGGAGATATCTATAGTCAGTTAGAGGGCACTACGGATTTTAATTTCAAAATAGCTAGTACTCAATTACAAGGTAAACCATTAGCACTATCTTTTAAGCCTAGTAGCCCGATAGATGCAAATATGCTTTTAAATTATTCTCCTACCTTAGATACTAATGGTGATATTGATCCAAATAAATTAGCAAAAACTTTGCCTAGTAGTATTAATATGACTGCAGAAGTAACTTTAAATGGTCAAGTATTAAAGACAGGAAAAAGCTATCCATTAGGCACCGAAATACAAGCACAAATTGGATTTATTAGCCCTAATAATAATTGGCAATTACCTAACAAACAATTTCAAGCGGGTGAATATCATGCAATTGGCTATAATATGCAAGGACTAAGTCAAGGACAAATACAACGTACTATCGATCAGATAAAAAATCTTCAAAATAAAATTGGAAGTGGGAAAACAGAAGAAATAATAAGTCTTAGCCGTCATGATATAACGGGCTCTATTTTACAAGCAGTTATTCAAAGTTATTTCATCACAAATGATACGCAAGATAATATTACTGCTAGTCAAGCAAATATTATTAGGAATTCTTATATGAGTTTCGGAACCTATTCAACTAATATACAGGGTGTATATAGTTGGGGGGTGTTAAGGAATGCAAGATCTGGTGGAATGATGATGGATATTGATCGTATTTCATCAAGTTCTGTAGACAAGGATAATAATAATCAAAATTGGAGAATATTTAACCAGTCGCAAGGCCCTCGAATGAGTGTAAATGAACACTTGGTACCAGAGCAATTCTTTAATAATGAGAATAATTCTATAAAAAATGTAGAAGGTATCAGTGCTGTAAAAGCATTACAAATTGCTTTACAGATGGGTCAAAAGATTTATCAAATTGACAAAACTAATATTAATACAATTATTCCCCAACTTAACCACACTAGTGAAACCATCAATGATATCAGAAATGCCGTTGCTGCTGGAAAAGTAATTACTACTAGTCAAAGTAATGTTAATGTTAATGGTTGGTCAGGGAGTGGGTATATAATCCTTGATCCAAATACAGGAGCTGGCGCTTACATGATTGGTGGGGGAGCTGATGGGGGCGTGGTTTGGCCTATTTTAGGTGGTGGATTTGGAGGGATGTTTGATGGACTATTAAAAGAATATAAATCAGATAGCCTAAATCGTAGCCTGCAAAAATTTTCATATCCTGCTTTGGAAGGTATCGTCAAATCGTTAACTGTAATATCTTTACTATTAGAAGTAATAAATGCGGTAACGGATCCTGATATGTCAACTACTAAAAAAGTTGCTACAATAATTACTGCAACAGCTGGAAGTATAATTGCATATTCAATAGGAGCATTTGCCGCGAGCTTATTCCTTCCTGGTTTAGGTACACTTGCTTTATTAATAGTAGTCAATATGTTGGTTGCACTTATGCTTTCTCTTGCAACGCAGTACTTATTAAATCTGATAACATTTAGATATTATTTAAAATTAAATAAAGAGCAAAATTATGTATAAAAAAATTGTATTTATTTTTTTAACTATATTATGCTTTTTAATAAGTTTATTTATATATAATGAATTTATACCAAAGTTCATTACTATATCAGATGGGTGGAATGCTTATGGTAAGTATTTTATTGTATTATTGATTCCGCTTTTGGGATATATAGAAAATATTTTTATATGGCGACATGTTAATTTTATTCATAATGGCCAAGTTATTGCCCCTATTTCTTTAGGTTTTTTATCTAGCTTAGCAATTTATGTAAGTTTATAATTTATTATTATGAAATAAAGAATGATATAAATATAAAATTATATCATTCTTTTATTTTTTTGATTATTATTATGGTTTTGAATGATTTTTTATTAGATATTCATAATGGATAATTCTATATGGCTTTGTTGCACAAAGATTTCATAACTATATGATTTTAAAAGTTTTGATTATTTTTTGATCCAAAATTAAATTTATTTAAATCAGATGCTTACATATTTATGCAACAAAGCCAATATCAGGCCAAATATTTTTTCTCTATGAGAGTGTTTTCCAGGCTGAGAAATTATTAGAAATTATCGCTTTATATTTTTATGATTGCACATTAATTAAAGTTACTGTGAAATTTAAATTATTATAATTTTTAGATTTATATATTTCTCTAATCTTATTATTCATAATTTTACCCTTTGCAAGGGTTTTTACGCCTGTAATTTGGTGTTGTTCATCATAAGTATAAACAAAACTTTGCTGAGTCAAAGGGTCCTTATATAACTGTCTTAAATAACGTTTACAAGGATAAGCTGGACCATCACATAGCAGCTGTTTAATATCTATTGGCAATGTCTGCTTATCTTTATAATAATTTTCTATTGCCTTTACATATAATTCAGCGGTATAAATGAAATCCTGCTCTTTTAAGCGCTTGGCTTGCGTAGAGGTTACCTCAATATAGCTACCCAGTAAAATGCCATAAATTAAAATAAACCATAGAAAAAATACATAAGTCATACCTTGTTGTGACTTACCATGACTGATATTGCGTACCATCAGTAGCCACTCCTTGAGCACTGCTTTTTACATCATAAACAACCTGTTCACCGTCCATAGAGACATAAATTGCCTGCCAATTGGTTTGTTTGGTAATAGGATCGACGGGTAAATGACGTAAGTATTTTTCATTGACCAGTTCATCTAAATGCCGAGGATAACGACCTTTATCGGCATAAAAGCGGTCTATAGAAATGCGTATAGTCGCCAAATCACTTTTTAATGCTGACTCTTCGGCTTTATCTAAGCTTTTAATATAGCGGGGCATGACAACTGCAACAAGTGAGGCAATAATGACTAATACAATCAATAGCTCAACTAGGGTAAATCCTTTATTATTTTTTTTCTTACCAGGAATCATAACGGCTACCATCTAAAGCTGTTTTTTTACTTTTGGAATAGACATCATAGACATCATCACCTTCTTCAGGGGCATCAGGAGGACTTGAATAGCTACGTAGTCCCCAAGACTCCTCATGTGTTAATCCATCAGGAGCAAAGGGATCAGTAGGAATACGACGTAAAAAATAAACTTTACGTCCTTTCGCATCTTTTAAATCAGGGACACCTTCAACTAAATCATTTAAAGTTTTAGGATAACCCGAACTATCTGCAGGCATATAAATCCGGCCTTCATCCACAGCTTGTTTATAATTATCTAAAGCAGTACGAATTTGCATTAAAGCTTCTTTCAGTTCTCGTTCTTGACGTCTTTTCTGATCAATCTGAATCAGTGGAAAAGCCATAGAGGCGATAATCGCGACTAAGGTCAAGGTGACTAGCATTTCAACTAAGGTAAAACCTCGTATACGACGCTGTTGCATTATTTGACTTCCACACTTTTACTCATGGACTGATGTCCTAGTTCAGGGTGTGAACTATCTAAGGAAATATCACCTCGTCCAGTGTATCCTGGCAAAGGTTGCAAGGTGAGTAATGCAATAGATTGTTGAGAGAGATTCTCTCCAATGGTGATTTCTACGCCTTCAAGTGTCGTGTTGTAATGAACAGATTGTTGAGCCTTGGTCATTAAACGCACATCAGATAAATTAAAAGCATTCCGATCAAACTTAATCAGTAATTTACTGTCTTTAGCTAATTTTTCACTTTCAACCAAAACATTTAAAGGATCTGTTTTTACAATATTCTCAGGTAGACTCAAATTTACAATATTGCCTGGGCTATGAGCATAATTAGATGTTTGTGCCATTTGTGTTGGAGCTGAGACAGCAATGTAATTTTGTGGCGTATCTATGGATTGCCCCGTGACTTCCCCTTTGAATCTTGCAGTAGAAGTTTCGTTATGGTCGAGTGTAATGTAATTCTGAGTACCCGAATAAAAAGCTTCTGTATAATTTAAGCGGTCCGTATTTTTCCTAATAATTTTTGGAGTAATAGAAAGTAAGATTTCGGAGCGACTTTTATCGGCGGATCGACTTGAAAATAAACGTCCTAATACTGGTATTCTGCCTAAACCTGGCACATTGACATGGCTGTTTCGTTCTTGTTCTCGAATTAACCCTGCAAGAACTTCAGTTTCCCCATCTTTCAATTGTAATACCGTATTAGCATTACGAGTACCAATTTGATAGGTCAGAAGTCCAGTATTGGTACGAATCTCTTTCACAATATTGCTGACTTCCAAAGATACCTTGATTCCAATTTCATCATTAATCTGAATTTCTGGTTGTACTTCTAATGTTAATCCTACATCCAAGTAGCTTACAGATTCAGTTACAGCACTTGAAACTTGGTTCATGGTTGATGTAATAACCGGAACTTTATCACCGACCACAATTTTTGCTTTTTCTAGGTTTTTAACACGTAGCGAAGGCCTAGCTAAAAGATTGACCTTGCCTTTCGTATCTTGCAAATTTAATGTAACTAATGGAGATACTCCGCCTACTGCAAGAGTATCCTTATTTAGATTTAACAGGTCACGTATAACCAGGCTCGTATTTTTTTCGGTTGTACTCAGGGCTGATAGTGAAACTTGAGAAGGTAAAGTAATACCTAAATTAGTAAGATCTTCATGACTAACTTCGAAAACTTTCACTTCCAGAATCACTTCTGAATCTGGATGATCATAAGTCTGAATAAGTTTTTCTGCTGCAGTCAAAATATCGAGTCGATCTCGTAAAGTAATTAAACGGTTTTTTTCATCCGTATAAATAAACTTAGGATTTAGAATAGTCTTCAAAACTTCCTGAATTTTTTTTGTGTCGCCATTTTTTAAAACAAAAGTTTTAACTTTAAGGTCTTCATATTGCTGTACTTTATCAGCACTATCATTATAGATAAGATATGTGTTTTGATTAATTATTTTATATCGTAATTTACTCGTCTTTAAAATTAGATCCATAGTTTCTAGTAAAGTAGCATCTTGTGCATAAATTGTTGTTTTTAAATCTGAACTTACATCACTATCAAAAATAAAATTTACACCAGCTGTTTGAGCGACTACATCCATTACTTGTCGAACATTTGCATCTCTAAAATTAATAGATACTTTTTTGTCAAGAAAAGTATGTTCATTGTTTGCAGTTAAATTGGCATAAGTGAAAGGACTACCAAATAAGCAGCTAAGGATTAACGCGTTAAATAAATAATTTTTTTTCATTGCTATATATTTAATACAAAAAGTTGATTAGAAATTTGGTCAAAAATAGTGATTTGATTTTCTTGGATAGATTCGATTTTCCAACGTTGAGAGACAATATCACCCTGTGACAAAACTAAGGTTTGGTCTTCAAATGTCAGAAACACTTTTTTGACTCCACCCGCATCAATCATTTGCCCCGTATAAATTAAATTTGGAGGAGAGAGGGGAGGAGGCTCAATAAACTGCGGCAGAGGAATTACTTGCTGGCTCTTTTTTTCTTTAGTAATGACAATTTCTTTTGTTTCGGCTTTCTTAGTTACGGGTACAATTATAAACTGTTGTGGCTGATTCAACTCTTCTAATAGGATTTGATCTACTGCAGGAGACATTGTAAACGGTGGTATAGATTCTATACTTTGCTGATGTGTATCTATATCTAGAACAATCTCTTCGACTGGATCAGGTATTAACCATGTAGCTAAAGTCAAAGCAAGTGTAATAATTAAAGCAATAATAAAACTAACGGTACGAATCATGAGGCTACCTTTACTTGCCAAGTAATTAAGAGTTCAGGTGCTCTATCACGTTCATTTTGTGTAATCGTAATATTCAGGAGTTCTAGATTGCTAAAAGTTTGTAAGTATTTGCTAACTTTAAGAAAAGGTTTAACTTCTCCTTCTAATTGAAATTGTATTTGTTCTGATTTTTGATCATATTTACTATCTATAACCTGGATTTCTTCTTGTTGATAAAACTTTGCAACTTCAACTAAAGGAGTTCCTGCTAATACTTTATCTTGAAGGGGCAATAAAGCACTATTTTGAATTTTCTTTTGTTGTATAGCAGAAGAAATCTCCTCATGATACTGATTTAGAAGATGAAGATTTTTTTCATATTGAGGAATGACTAGACTATAAATAAATAGAATGAAAAAAATAAAAAATAAAATTCCTGCATCTAAAGGATGCAATTGGTACAATTTTTTTTCAATTTCCCAATATATTTTTTTTCGGTTCATAGCTGACCTTGTAATCTGAATTCCATATGAAATGTCTTGCTATTACGATCCATAGCAGCCGAAGTAACATTGATATATTTGAATATATTTTCTTGATTTAAATCAGTTTTTAATTGGTCAACATCTTCTATGGATTGAGCAAATCCCTGAATAAAGATCTGTTGAGTCTGTTGTTTATAATCAATTTGTTTAAGCTGAATCACATTATTAGGATAGAATATCATTCGTTCTATTTCAGCTAAGTTTATTCCTGATTTTTTATTCTCCTGCGTAGAAATATGGCTTAATTCTTGATATTGCTGTTGTAACTGGAAAAGTTCTTCTTGTTGGCGATCTACTAAATTTTTAAGATTTATAGATTTATACACCATTAATGATGATAGTCCCGCACATAGGATTAGGATGAGAGAACGAAAAATATGTTGGTATTTATTCTTTTTATAAATATAAAAACTCATATATCTTTTTCCAGTAAATGAAAGTGACTGGCTTCATTCACATTTTTATTCTTTTGAATTACTTGATGTAATTGGCCATCAACATGAATAAAGTGTGTCTCTAAAGAGGTCTCTTTAAAACAGAAATTATTTTCACGAGATTTCTGGAAATATATAAAAGAAGCTAAAGGCAAAATTTCAATATGATCTAAACTATTGAACTTAAAATTGTTTATAAAATTATTATACCAATCCCTTTCAACTGCTACGACAAGATAAGGCAAATCAAACCTAGGCTCATCACAAAAAAAACAATATTGAGCCACATTCAAGTGCGGAAAATATAATTTGAACCGTTGCTCTGCTTGTTGTTGAAAGCGTTTTGGTGAGTACTGTACTTCTGCAGGGTTTATAAAAATTTTATAGCACTCCGCAGCCAAAAAAACTTTACATATATTTGGAAATTTAAAAGATGGATCTTCTTTTAAATCATTGAAACTTCCTAACTTGATTAGATTATTCGATTCAATTCGATAAATCTCATATTGAGATACATAATATTGAGATATTTTTTTCTTATTGGAAGGTAACACGATTCACCTCCTCTAAAGTAGTTTCTCCTGTATCTACTAAACTCATTGCATAATCTCTCATAGAGAGCAATCCATGCTGAGAGCTTATTTGTTTCATTTCACGGATTGAGGCTTTATTAATAATTAGCTCTTTTAACTCGTCATTCAAAACTAAGATTTCTGCAATTGCTTTACGGCCTTTATAGCCAGTATGGTTACATTCAGAACATCCCATTGCTAGGAACTCATAGGTTCCATTTGGTTTCTTACAGTGTTTGCATAACAAACGTATAAGCCGTTGAGCTACAATTCCATTTAATGCACTAACAAGATTATATTGATCGATTTCCATGTGCTGGAAACGCCCAATTACATCAAAAACATGATTAGCATGAACAGTGGTGAAAACTAAATGTCCTGTCAAAGCGGCTTGAATAGCAATTTCTCCGGTTTCTTTATCCCGAATTTCGCCTACCAGGATTTTGTCAGGATCATGTCTTAGAATTGAACGTAGCCCCTTCGCAAAAGTCAGCCCTTTTTTTTCATTTATAGGAATTTGTAATGCATTATTAAGAGCATATTCCACAGGATCTTCTACTGTAATAAGCTTTTCATAAGACTTTAATGTTTCATTAATTAAGGCATAAACAGTAGTCGTTTTCCCTGAACCTGTAGGTCCTGTTAATAACACCATGCCATATGGTTGACTTGCAATTTGTCTTAACTGACCCTGAAAGTCTGGTGGATATCCCAAGTCGTTTAATGAAAGCTGTTGTCCTTCTTTTAATATCCCATCTTTATCCAGGATTCTTAAAACAGCGTCTTCTCCAAAGACTCCAGGCATAATTGAAACACGGAAGTCGAGAATTTTATGTTCAAGATTTACACTAAAACGTCCATCTTGAGGAATACGACGTTCACCAATATCCAATTCAGCCAAAACTTTAATTCGTGAAACAATTTGCTGAATTAAGGCATAATTTTGAATTTTTTTAATAGAAATTAAGATACCGTCTAAACGATAACGAATATGTAAACCACCTGCATAGTTCTCAAAATGGATATCACTAGCCTTTTGTATATAAGCTTCATATAATGTTGAGTTGACTATTTGTATAACTTCATTCTCAGCATTTGCAATACTGCTTAAACTTAATATTTCAATATTTTCATTTTGTAGATCAGCATGTAAAGAGTGGTTTTCTTCATTCTGAGAAGAAGAAAAGCTTTGTATTTTTTGCAAATAATGTTTAATAAAAACAATACTAGAGAAATAAATATCTACCTTTTCTTCAGTAGGTTTTAAGAGAGAATGTAGACTGTTATGCCAAGGGGAAGGCAAAATCAGGATAAATTGACCTTTATACTCAGCTAATAAAATTTTATAACGATACATTTCCTGATAACTAAGTAATTGATCAGTGATTTGTATTTGATGCTCTTCAAAAAAAGGAATTTGATAAATTTCTTCTATATAAGATTGCCAGTCTCCAGGCCGGAAAGATTTAATAGTAGAAATCCAGTCTTGATTAGTTAGAGCTAATTGCTCAAGCTCACTTAATTTACTTGCATTCATTAAAGTGATCCAACCATATCAAAAATAGGTAAATAAAGGAGAATCACGATCATGCCCACAAATCCCCCAATGGCAATCATAAGAACGGGTTCAATGACTTTAGATAATTTATCGATAAAACGAGAAACCTCGAGATCATGAAAATCTGCTGTTTTAGCAAGCATGCGGCTAATATTGCCATTTTTCTCACCGCTTTTAATTAAGCGACTTGCAATAGGTGTTGTAAGTTGGTGTTGCTCAAGTAAGAGGCTAAAAACTTCACCTTGTTTTAGACCTTGATTAATACCTTCAATTCTGTGTTTGAAATCTTCATTCAATGTTTCCTTACATGTATCAAGTGCCGAGATTAACGGATATCCTCCATCCAACATCAAGCTTAATGCTCGATAAAATCTTGTTAATATAACTGCATTATAATAATAGGAAATTCTTTTAAATTTAAGGAAATAAGTTATTGAATTTTTTATAATACTTTTCCTAAAATAAAAAATAGTTCCTAATAAAATTATAAAAGTAATGATTGTATATATCTTATATTGATAAATAAAATTTCCCAATTTAATCAATAAATTAGATAGTAGTGGGAGATTTAAGTCTAAATCATTATAAATGAGTGAAAATTTTGGAATTAAATAAAGCAATAGAAATGTAAAGATGACAAAGCCAATCACTAAAACTGTTAAAGGATAAATTGATGCGCTCGTAATTTTATTTTTGAGTACATTAATGTTCTCCATATAAGTCAAATATCGTTCTAAGCCTAAGCTTAATTGCCCTGTTTGCTCAGTAGATTTAACTGTAGCAATCAGAAGCTTAGGGAATATTTCTGGTTGATGAGTTAAGCTCTGCGAAAAACTAAAACCAGCTTTTAAATCTTGATAAATTGGATATAAAACTGCTGTATAGACTTCACCTCGATCAAGTAAAGTCTGAATAACTTCGATAATACTTAAACCTGATTCGAGTAGGGTTTTAAATTCATAAAGAAAAATATTGACATCAAAACTCGAATTATAGTTTTTGATACTGGAGAAGTTAATCTGCAACATTACCAATTACCTATATCTTGATCGTCACCTTCGCCGCCTTCTTTTTTATCTTTCCCAAAAGAGAACACATCGTATTCATTATTATGTGCTCCTGGTTCAGCATACTGATAAGGCATACCCCAAGGATCATTAGGTACTGATTTCTTTAAATATGGCCCATTCCAACCCTGTAAATTAGTAGGGTTCGTAAGAAGAGCTTGTAAGCCTTCTTGAGAACTAGGGTAGCGCCCCGTATCTATACGGAAATTATCAAGGGCTTTTACAAAGGTATCAATTTGTGCCTTGGCAGTAGTTGTTTCAGATTTATTGATATTCTTAAAAAGTTTAGGACCTACAATACCTGCAAGTAAACCAATGATAACTACTACAATCAGAAGCTCTAAGAGTGTAAACCCTGATTTCATTATTTTCATATTGTTTAAATTATGTGTGAATTGTGTAAAAATTTTACCATAATAATAGAATAAAAAAATAGATCAAAATTTAAACCTTAGTTCAATTTTTTTAACGTATATATTTATTGAAATAATTTTCATGCTATAGATGCTACAAGTTTTATTTTTTTCTATTATTAAAAGGCTTTGTTGCACAAAGATTTAAAAGACAGCACTCTGCTCATTTGAACAGAACTCAAGTGATCACTTGAGTATGAGGACGACCTAATTCTGTAAATCTGTTCAATACGGCTATGCGTGCATGAATCT